>JADGNQ010000100.1 GCA_017883385.1 Candidatus Sulfotelmatobacter sp. | reverse complement strand
GCAGGTCTTGGCCCATTGCCGGTGAGTCCACCAACGGGTTCCGAACTGCGTGTCATCGTGCGCGGCAGCGGCCGAGAACGACTTCCCAGGAATCTCGTGGCGGAAGATGCTCAAGGCCCGGCGGGTATGAAACTCCGAAGTGACGATCAGAATCCGGCTACCTTCTTCGCGGGCCAGACATCTTTCCGCATCGCGTGCTTCGTCCCGGGTCGAGAGTCCTTCGGTCGGACACACGCTCACGGATGCGGCCTGGGAAAGATGCTGGACGTACTTCTCCGCTAGCTGGACCTGGGTAAAGTCGTAGATCTTCGCCGTTGCCGGAACGTTAATCACCATCCGGCGGCCATAGCCCTGCTCCAGAAGTTCCAGTGCGCGCGCCGGACGACGATCGGTCTCGCCGGCAAGGACCAAAATCACATCCGACCTCTGCGGAGCGTCCACCACCAGCACTCGGCCGGCGTACGCCGCGAACACCACAAACAGCGCGATCAGCACCATGATTGCGAAACTCCATGCGCGCTTTCTCGCGTTCGCGTTTTTCATCAATCGAATCATTCCTCTCAGAACTCCCCAAATTCCGCTTTCTAGGCGTTGCGGCGGGCATTTGGATCGGGCTCGATTACTTTTGGGTCCCTGTGCTCGTTGGCCAGCACAGGCCACTTCTCTTCAGCATGCTAAAATTAGTCGATTTCATGCAGCCGATCTCCGACTCTTCCTGGAAAAATTCATGACTATTCACTCTGCCGCAGATACGTCTTTTGATCAACTTAAGAGCAAGATTCAGCAACGCCAGGCCCGCGTGGGCATCATCGGCCTTGGCTATGTTGGGCTTCCACTGGCATTGCTGTACAGCGAACAGAAGATCAAGGTCACCGGCTTCGACATCGACGCCCGCAAGGTGGATACGCTGGCCAAGGGCGGCTCTTACATCTATCGCATCACTGCCGAAGAAATCCAGGCAGCCAAAGCGCAAGGGTTTTCCGCCACGTCCGACTACACGCAAATCGCGGAGATGGATGCCATCATCATCTGCGTCCCAACCCCGCTCAACGAATACCACGAACCGGATCTCAGCTACATCACCGGCACCACGCATTCCATCGCTCCTCACCTGCGCGCCGGCCAGTTGGTTGTACTCGAGAGCACGACCTATCCCGGCACAACCGAAGAAGTCATGGTCCCGATCCTGGAGAAAGAAAACAAGTCCGGACTCAAAGCGGCCCGCGACGGCGCGCCGACCGGCAAAGAGTTCCTGGTCGCTTTCTCCCCGGAACGCGAAGATCCCGGCAACACGACCGTGGCGCGCCGTGACATTCCCAAGGTGGTAGGTGGATTGAATGCACAGGCGTCGGACCTCGCATGCGCGCTCTACGGAGCGATCTTCAATCGCACTGTTCCCGTCTCGTCGCCCGCTGCTGCCGAAATGACCAAGTTGCTCGAGAACATCTACCGCTGCGTGAACATCGCGCTGGTCAACGAACTCAAACTGCTCTGCCTTCGCATGGGGATCGATATCTGGGAGGTCATCGCAGCCGCCTCCACCAAGCCCTTCGGCTTTCATCCCTTCTATCCCGGTCCTGGACTTGGCGGACACTGCATTCCCGTGGATCCGTTCTATCTCTCGTGGAAGGCCAAGGAGTGGGATTTCCGTACCCGCTTTATCGAACTGGCGGGAGAGATCAACACCAACATGCCCTACCACGTCCTTGCCTCAGTCGGCAGTGCGTTGAACCGCCACAAGAAGTCGGTGAATGGCGCGAAGGTGCTGGTTCTGGGCGTGGCCTACAAGAAAGATATCGACGATCTGCGCGAATCACCCTCGCTTACTATCATTGAACTGCTGCAGAAAGACGGAGCCCAGGTCAGCTACAACGATCCCTACTTCCCTTCCATCGGCCGAGGCCGCAAATACGATCTGCAGATGAAATGCGCTGAACTGAAAGACTTGGGAAAGTACGACTGCGTTCTTATCGTCACCGACCACTCCGACTACGACTATCGCCACATCGTTGAGGAAGCTCAGTTGGTGGTCGATACCCGCAATGCCACCCGAGGGATCAAGAGCAGCAAGATTGTCCACTGCTAACAATGTCCTCTGCTAGCTAAGGACGCGAAACTACCGAAAGGGCCGCCCATCGGCCCTTTCAGTCTGTGGGGCGAGTGGCGGGAAATCTCTTTACAGCATGATGTAGTTTTTTTGCATGGCCCTGCCCTGACCACCCGCTCTTTCGAGGTCGGGGCCCCGTAAGGCATTGACGCTTCAAGGCTTGCTACGCCAGCCTCACACACAGGAATGGCCTCTGCCGTGCATTACTGCAGTAGGAATAGTACACTTTGGGTAGGCCCTGACTTCCCAGGTTCCCTGCGTTCGAAAAGATCGGGGAAAACTCTTACACTGTAACCGTGTTCTCAACAGCGAACGACCAGAATTGATTATGGGATCGTCTGCATCTGAATCAGGCCCGTTCTCTTCGCTTCCAAAGTGGAGGATGCCATGGTCTGAGTTTGTTCTCAGCTATGGAACTCAGGCTGTCGTAATTGCCATATTCGTGTGGGTTCCGCTTCTCCATCCTGAGATTCTTCAGGCGCCGAAGCATGAGGTTCTCGCCATCGAATTAGTCCCAACACCGGTACCGGTGAACCATGAGCCGCAGCGGCAACTGCCCAAGCCAGTTCTGGTCGCAGAGCTCGATCCTCCGCCAGCAGCTTTGCGTCTCGCAGCCCCTCGGCCTCAGCCGAAACCAAAAGTGGAGGATGCGCCCGCTCCCGAAGTAAAGATCGCAACCCGGAAGCTCGACTTGCCCCCTTCCACAGCGCCGGCAATTCCCAAGCAAATCGTACGCACCAACGTCTTTTCGACCGGCAGTTCGGCCCCGCAAACCATTGAGCGTGCGCCAGAGAAGGTACAGACCGGTGGCTTCGGCGATCCCAACGGCATCCCCGCCAAACCAAGTCAAGGCAAGGCCGTGAACATCGCGCAGTCCGGCGGATTTGATATGCCTACCGGACCGGGTTACGGCAACGGGACAGGCGGAGCCAACGGCGCTCGCGGAGTAGTCGCGAGTACTGGATTCGGCGGTGGCGTTGCCACGTCGGACCCTCGGCCGGCGCGCGGCGCGGTTCGTCAGGCCGGCTTTGGAGATGCCGACGTTCCCGCTCCTCCAACCGTTCAGTCCCGCCCTGCAGAAGCTGTGGCCAAAATTGTGCCGGCGGAAATCCTTTCCAAGCCAACTCCCATCTACACCGAAGAGGCCCGTTCCAAGAAGATTGAGGGTGAGGTGCTTCTCGAAGTGGTTTTTGAAGCCACGGGCAAGATACACGTGCTTAGAGTGGTTCGTGGGCTTGGGCACGGTCTGGACGACGCCGCTGTGCGCGCCGCCGAGCAGATTCATTTCAAGCCCGCACTGCGGGATGGCCAACCCTCTGACTCGACAGCCGTCCTGCACATTATTTTCCAGATAGCGTGATGCACTCCCAGAAGGTTCTTATGCGAATGGTTGGTTCGGGCTCCGTGTTGGTTCTTGTCGTGTTGATCTGTGTTTTCCCGGTCCTTGCTCAGGATGCCCCGTCAACCGCGGTACAGCCAGCGGTGAATTCGACGGCGGCACCCTCTGAGGCTCCGGCCCAGACCACGCCATCCCTACCTACGGCAGCGGTCACGTTGAATGACGTTCTCGATCACGTTGTGCAGCGCGAGCACTTCTTCATGGCGCAGATGCGCCACATGCACCCGATGGTCGAAACTTACCTGCAGGACATTAAGAACGACAGCTCCGGGAACGTGGTTCCCGTAAAGGACGCGTATTTTCTTGGACGCCTCGACATGTCCGATGGCCCCGACGATGTTTCTTTCATCGGTCAGCCCGGATTCAGCCGGCGCATGGTCGCCAAGTTGACCGGAGTCTATGCCCTGCATTACCTGCCCATGGGCTTCGCCCAGATGGTAGTGCTCGATTCGGACTTCCAGAAGAAGTATTACAACTTCACCTTTGTGCGGCGAGAGTTTCTTGGCGAAATCCGCTGCCTCGTCATCGACGTCCAGCCCAAGGAAGGCCAGAAGATCGCGCGTTTCATGGGCCGCATCTGGGTCGAAGATCAGGACTACAACGTCGTCCGCTTCAACGGAAGTTACTATCCGCAACCCAAGATCAATTTCTTTTTCCACTTCGACAGCTGGCGCCTCAATATGCGCCCGGGCACGTGGCTGCCGGCCTATGTCTACTCGGAAGAATCGAACCTCAAGACGGGACTATCCAAGACTCTGCACTTCAAGGCGCAGACTCGGCTCTGGGGTTACGACCTCAAGGGCCTGGGCAAGAGTGAGGAGTTCACTCAGATTCTGATCGACTCGCCCCAGAACATAAACGACCAGAGCGCTGCCGCCGCCGACGCGACTCCCGTCGTGGCCGCCCGCATGTGGGAAAAACAGGCGGAAGAAAATGCGGTTGAGCGCCTCACCAAAATCGGCCTGCTTGCCCCTCCGGGGGAAGTCGACAAGATTCTGGCCACGGTCGTCAACAATCTGCTGGTCACCAACAATATTGATTTGCAGGGAGACATTCACTGCCGCGTGCTGCTGACTTCGCCCCTGGAGTCGTTCACCATCGGCCACACCATCGTGATCAGCCGCGGCCTGCTCGACGTTCTTCCCGACGAAGCTTCCCTCGGCATGGTTCTGTCTCACGAGCTCGCCCATATCGTTCTGGGACATCGTCTCGACACCAAACTCGCTTTCAACGACCGGATGTTCTTTCCCGACGAGAACTCTTTCCAGCGCCTCGACTTCAAGCACAGTTCGGCGGACGAGGAAGCGGCCGATACCAAGGCCCTGGAACTGCTGAAGAACTCTCCGTACAAAGACAAACTGGGCAACGCGGGACTTTTTCTGAAGGCTCTGCAGCAAAGAGCCCCCGACCTGCCGTACCTGATTCGATCTCACCTGGGGAACAGCCTGGCGGGTGGCAAGAGCGTCCGCATGTCGAGTTTGCTGGCCTCGGCTCCTGCGCTCGATGAGAAGAAACTCGACCAGATCGCGGCTCTACCGCTTGGTGGACGCATCAAAGTCGATCCCTGGAGCGATCAGGTGGAACTGTCCAAGGCCAAGGCCGTAGTCCTGGCCTCTTCGCGGGAGAAAATGGAGTTCGAAATCACTCCGTTCTTCCCTTACCTCACGCGGTTGTCGGCTGGTGGCTCGGAGAAGGTAGCGCTGACGACAACAACGCCGTCCGCGCCTGAGCAGAAGTAGCTGGCCGGGAAACATCGTCTGGGAACAATGGAGAGAAGACTCACGCCTTCAAGTACGTTTGCGGGCGGCGGACCGTTTCCGAGGGATCGTTGAGCACGGCCCCTCGCCGCTCGGTCAGGAAAATGCCGGATCCCCAGCTACTGAATCGAGCTGCCAACTTGGGAAAACACGCTATTCGCGTTCGAGCCGATGAGCCGAATCGTACCCACGACAATTACCAGAATCACAGCCAACATGACTGCGTATTCGGCAATGTCCTGGCCACGCTCGTCGTTCCAGAGCTGCTGTAGAAGTTTTGCCACCGAGTTTCCTCTTTCGTTTACAACCCCAACCTAGTCAGGAACTAGCGGGATCACCGGCTGCACACGTGCCGGCAAGTGTTCCCCAAGGCTGTCCCTTTCAAAAAGCATAGTCTCCGAACACTAGGCAGCCAATGGCCCAAAAGTGCCACCGACGTGGCCCCAGCTATGTGCCTGTTAATGAGTGAGATGGCAACGTTTCACTCAACCTGACCGTGCGTTCCCAGGGCGGGGGCTATCCTATCCGGTTCGAGGTGGAGAAGGGGAGGAACGCGGGCACGTAGGAGGCGATTCAGTACGTAGAAGGTGCCACTAGAGCCCATATATAGCGGCTTTTGCCAATTGTTGACCTTAAGAGGTGAGAGCACTCCCGACCGGATGACCAAGGACCCGCGTTGCGCCGAACCTCAGGCAATACTCTTCAGCGGCAGCGCCTGATTCACCGCAAACAGCGCCAACTCCAGCCGGGTCGAGACTCCCAGCTTGTCGAAGATATTGCTCAGGTGGTGCTTGACCGTATCTTCGCTGATCTTGAAATACTCGGCGATCTCCTTGTTGGAGTAACCCGCCACAACCGCAGACACAATCTCAATCTCGCGCGGCGTCAGCCCGAACTTCTTCTGCCGCGCCTCGTCATGCGACGACTGCATCAGCGTCCGCAGATACTGCACCAGGTTCGAGACGCTCTCCCGGCCCACCCAGTATTCGCCCGCCATAACTGTATGAATCGCCTTTAGCAGCAGTTGCGTCGCAGAGTCCTTGAGCACCACTCCGCGGGCGCCCAGTTGCAGGGCTTCTACGATCTGGCTTTTCTCCGCCGCCGCCGTCAGCAGAATCACCCGCACCGGAGTTGCATTTGCCGGGAGGCTCAGATCTCGCAAGGCCTCCAGCCCCGGATGTTTCGGCATCGCCAGGTCCAGCAGCAGAATATCGGGCTTCAACTGCTTCGCCAGTTTCACCGCCTCGGCGCCGTCCGACGCTTCCCCCAGAACCTTCAGGTCGGCTTCGGCTTCCAGCAATCGCCGCAGACCGTCGCGGAAGATCGGGTGGTCATCGGCGATTACCAGGCGAACCGGCTGCGGCTTTCTAAAATTCATGAGGCACTTCCCCACTCCGAGGCACTGTGATTTCCAGACGCGTTCCCTGTCCGGGATTAGATTCTACCGTGAGTTGACCGGCAATTAAACGCACTCGTTCCTTTATTATCAACGGTCCTTTGCCAGCCTCTTCCATCTGATCCTGATTGTAGCGGCCCGCGAACGAAAATCCCTTGCCATCATCCTCCAGTGTGAGAGTCCATCGGCTCTGGCTGGCGCCCAAACGCACCAAGGCGTGCCGCGCGCCGCTATGCTTCCTCACGTTGACCAGTCCCTCCTGCACAATGCGCAGGAGTTCGCGGCATACGCGTTGCGGCATGTCCAGATCTTCGAGGTCGGTAACGAATCGCGCGCTGATGCCGGTCTCCCGTTGAAAGCGCTCGACCGTGTCGTTCAACACACCGAGCAGCCGTTCCGCATCCACGTCGATCGCTTTCATCTGCTGCATCAGTTCCCGCAACTTCAGCACTTCCTCGCGCAACAGTCCCTGAATTCTCCCCAGTTCCCCGCCGATGGGCTTGCCGGCGTCGGCCTGCCGCCGCAGCACGTCCACCTGCATTTCAACCGCAATGAGCGATTGCACTGCGCCGTCGTGTAACTCCCGGGCAAAGCGAGCGCGCTCGGCCGCTCCCGCCCGCCGCCGCAGACGGTGCAACAGGTAGACGTTGTAGATGGCTGGACCGACCTGGCGCACCAGATTCAGCAGAAAGCGAAGTTCCTCCTGCCTCTCACCCCGCCATGCCGGGTTGAACAGGAACACCCGCCCTCTCCATTCGCCCCCAAACAAAAACGAGACGGTAATCAGCGAGCCGAAATTCTGCACCTCCCGCAAGTGCGAAATCGGTACCAGATTCGCGACCGGCACTTGCCTGCCGTCGTGATCGAGCGCCAGCGTCGACCAATGATCGCCATCCACCGACGCATGACAGACGTCTCCCGGAAAGTTATCCAGATAGGTCTTCGCGTCCCGCGGCCCGGATTCCAGCCAGCGGAACTCGGAAGATGCGCCTTTGGAGGCATCCAACTCTCCCACAAAAACCCGATGGCTGTGCGCTTCCTGCGATGCTACGACCAGGCGCGATCCCCCATACATCGACAGGACTTCCTTGAAAATTTGCTGGATGGTTCCCGTCAGCCCGGCTTCCACCCGCACTCTCGACAGGATGCCCGTGACCAGGGCCTTCTCCGCCCGCAGGTGCTTCTGTTGCTCGGCCAGATAGCCCAGCAACAGCCCCATCACGATCAGGTATACCGAGAGCATGAAGAGGCGCTTGGGTTCAAACTCGCCCACATTCACGCGCAGACCGGTCAATACGCGCCAGGGCAACGCTCCCCCCATTGCCAACGGAACATGCAGCAGGAAAAAGCTCTCCACCCACAACAACACAACTTCCGCGGTCGCCGTACCCAGCGTCTCCCACAGGCCCCAGCGATAAGCCGCCGCGGCCAGAACAAAAACAAAGAAGAGGAAGAAAGGAGTTCTTGGCCCTTCAGAAAATATTGAGATCAGGGCTGGCCAAACGATGTCTCCAGCATGCACTAGCAAGCGAAACGCCGCCGTGGACTGCTGCCGCCGCCGCAACAGCATCAGGATCAGAATGCCGTTCGCCAGGTAAAACGCGAACAGTCCGTAGGCTGCCCACGAATGCCCCAGTTCCGTCGGATCCATGCGGATCGCGACTAACGCCGAAATGGCGAGGATGACCCGTGCCGTCGCCAGCCATTGTTCAATCCGCCGGGTCTCCCCCGGATCGGGCGGAATTCGTAGTCTCCACGAGCGTCGATACCGGTCAGCGTTCGAAGGCACTCGATTCACTCTCCACGACGGTGGCGGCTATTCCCGCATAGCATTTGAAAAGCTTACGGCACGCAAGGCACTGTTGTGTACTCTGCCAGCAAGCTTCCGGCTTTTCGTTTGGGACTTGACGCTAGGTTACTACAGTAACCATGTTCGCTCTACGGTCCACCATCTAAAATGGCTGCTGAGGTTGTGTCTTGAGCAAGGGTTCCAAACTCTGGTTGGCAGCAGTCATGGGGGCGCTGGCCGCCTTCATCGTTGCCGCACTCGTGCTGCCTCAATCCTTTCGGCTGACCGCTTTCACCGATATCATCCAGAGCTTGTTGCTGGCCTCGGGCGCGGCTTCATTCGTCCCGCTTGCACTGCGCGCTCAGGGCCGCATGCGGCTGTTCTGGAGCCTCATCATTCTCGGCATTGCCTTCTGGCTTTGTTATCAGCTGTTCTGGGTCTATTACGAAGTTCTACTGCGCCGCGACGTGCCGGACCTATTCGCCGGTGACGTCATTCTTTTCTTGAACATCGTCCCCCTGATGGCCGCCTTGGCCCTTCGTCCTCATGTCCCGCGCGACGAATATGCTGCCCGGCTGGGACGGCTTGATTTCGCTCTTTTGCTGGTGTGGTGGTTCTATCTTTACGTCCTGATCGTCATTCCCTGGCAGTACGTCACGCCCGATGTGCCGGCTTACAACCGCAACCTCAATACGCTCTATCTCGCCGAGAAGATTGCCTTCCTGGTCGGTTTGACTGCCTGCTGGATCGGCAGTCATGGTCGATGGAAAAATCTCTACGCCAGTCTGTTCGGCATGAGCTTCAGTTACTCCGCCAGCTCCGCCATGGCCAACTGGGCGATCGCGCGGAAGGTGTACTACAGCGGCAGCCTTTACGACATTCCCCTGGCGATTGCGATGGCTTGGGTCACATGGATTGGCCTGCGCGCCCGCGCTCACGCGCCGCAAGCGGATTCCCGCGAGGTCTCGACCGTCTACGGTGTATGGGTTGCCCGGTGCAGCATGATTGCGGTGTTTTCATTGCCCCTGTTCGCCACTTGGGCCATTTCCGATGCTGCTGTCCCCTCTCGCATCCGTGTGTTCCGGCTGGCGCTGACTCTCATAGCAGCCTTCTTCATGGGCGTGATGGTATTTGTGCGCCAGTACCTGCTCGACCGGGAACTGATCCACTTGCTGCGCCACTCGCGGGACTCCGTCGACAATCTGAAGCGTCTCCAGGCACAGATTATTCAGTCGGAGAAGCTGGCTTCGATTGGACAGTTGGTGGGCGGCGCGGCGCACGAACTCAATAACCCAATCACCGCCATGCTGGGCTATTCCGACTTGCTCCTGAGCACTCCACTCACCCCGGAGCAGGAACCCCTGGCTGCCAAGATTGGCCAATACGTTCGCCGCACCAGGTCGCTGGTCGCCAGTCTCATCAGCTTTGCCCGCCAGGCCCCGGCGCTCAAGACTCCCATCGATCTCAATACCCTCGCGCGCACCGCCGTAAAGCTGACGCAGCCGCAATGGGAGGCTCTCAAGATTGAAGTGCGCACGCAGTTCGAAGCCTCGCTGCCCAAGGTTTTGGGCGATTCCAATCAGTTGCTTCAAGTTTGCCTGCAACTCGTTGCGAGCTGCCTGCATGTCATGAGTGATCGCGGCGGCAAAGTTCTGACCATCAGCACCTCGCAACAGGAAGGCATTTCCGTCCTTCAAATCGCTACCGAGCCGCTGAGCTCGTTGCCCTCCGCAAACTCCCGCACGACTTCCCTGGTCGATCCCGAGGACGGCCTCGGCCTGATCGCCTGTCAAGGTATCGTGCAGGAACACCAGGGTCGCATTTCACGGGAACCGCGCCAGGACGGCGCCATGCTCCTGCGCGTTGAACTGCCAGCCACCGCAAGCGTTCCCAAAGGCAAGCAACCCAAGGAACCTACGGTGCCAGTGCTGTGGCAATCTCGACCGTACGCTTGAGTTGCCCGCAAGCGGCGTAGATGTCCCGCCCTCGCGGACGCCGCACGAATGTCAGGATCCCGGCATCCCTCAGAATCTTCTGAAAGGCCGCCACGCTTTCATCGGCAGGAGTTTCAAAGTCAATCCCCGGTCCCGGATTCAGCGCAATCAAATTCACGCGAGCCCGTATTCCCCGCAGCAGGCCCACCACTTCCTCGGCGTTTTCGCGCAAGTCGTTGACGTTCTGCAGCAGCACATACTCGAACGTCACGCGCTCCCGATTTCGCAACGGAAACTCTCGGGCCGCCGCCATCAGCGTTTCCAGATTCCATTTCTTGTTCAGCGGCATCAGCCTGGTCCGTAGATCGTCATTCGATGCGTTCAGCGAAATCGCCAGCCGGGGCCGGATCGCCTCTCGTCCGAATTCAGAAATGCGCGGCACGATGCCCGCTGTCGAAACCGTCATCCGCGATTCGGCCAGACCAACTTCCTGCACCAGCAACCGCACCGCCTTGATGAAGTTGTCGTAATTCAGAAACGGCTCACCCATTCCCATGAATACCAGATTGATCCGGTCATGCTGTGGCGACACCTTCTGATCCTTCAGCACCGCGCACACCTGCCCAACAATCTCGCCCGCGCTCAAATTGCGCTTTACGCCGAGCAGCGCGGTCAGACAAAACTGGCAATCCACCGCGCAGCCCACCTGGCTCGAAATACAAATCGTCGCGCGTCCCCACCCGCGCGCGGCGCTTGCATCCTCGGAATCGCCAGCACCCTCTCCCGATTCGCCGCCATCACCCTCCGGCATCCACACCGTCTCGACGCTCTGGCCGTCGGCAAACGCAATCAGATAGCGCACCGTTCCGTCGACCGACACGAATCGCTGCTCGATCCGAGGCATGCCGACCGTGATGCCCTTCTCCGCCAGTCTGGCCCGAAGTTGCTGCGGCAGAGTCGATATCTTTTCGAACGAGTCCACCCGCTGGCGATACACCGCTTGCAGCAATTGCTGCGCGCGATAGGCAGGTTCGCCCACGCTCTCGGCCAGCGCAGTGAGTTCGGCTCGATCCAGCCCCAGCAGCGCGACTTGTGAGAGATCTGACATGGCCCCGGCCCCAATCCAGGAATCGACTTAACCCGCTGATTCTAAATCACTAAACTATTCTCGCACACCCTTCGCCCCTATGTCAGAATAGTAATAATCCTTCCACAATGGGTTTACTAGGATTCAAGACGTAGTCTTTAAATAGTAGGAAGCTTCCATGGCTCAAGAAGTTCGCAATATTCGTCGTCAAAAGCTGCCCAACGGGCTGACCATCATCACGGAGCAGATGCAGCACATCCGCTCCGCTTCCATCGGCATCTGGCTGCAGACCGGTTCGCGTGACGAAGACGCCGAATGGAACGGCATTTCCCATTTCATCGAACACATGGTCTTCAAAGGGACCAGCCACCGCACCGCGGAAGAGATCGCCCGGCAGGTCGACTCCATCGGCGGCAATCTGGACGCCTTCACCGCCAAGGAATGCATCTGCTTCAACGTCAAAGTTCTCGACGAACATGTTCCCACCGCGCTCGACATTCTCAGCGATCTGGTTCTGAACCCCATCTTTGATACCGCCGACATTGCCCGCGAACGCGGCGTCATCATGGAAGAGATCAAGATGGACGAAGACAATCCCGATTACCTCGTCCACGAAATCTTCACCCAAAACTTCTTCAAGGATCATCCGCTGGGCAAGCCGATCCTGGGCACGAAAGAAACCGTGAAGCGCTTCGAGCGTCAGCCGGTCGTCGATGCTTACGGTCACCGTTTCTCACCCGGCAACATTATCGTCTCCGCGGCCGGCAATCTTGATCACGACCGCTTCGTCGAACTGGTTACTGGACACTTCGAGCGCATGAAGCCGATGAAGAACGGTTTCCATTCGACAGCACCGAAGACCGTCTCCCGCATCATCCTGCGCAACAAGAAAGCTCTCGAGCAGGTCCAGTTGTGCATCGGCGTACCCGCGCATCCCATCGCGCATGAGAAGCGGCACGCCGGCTACATTCTCAACACGCTGCTCGGCGGAGGCATGAGTTCCCGTCTCTTCCAGAACATCCGTGAGCGCCAGGGCTTGGCCTACTCCATTTACAGCGACCTCAATCCCTACCGCGATACCGGATGTCTGGCCGTCTACGCCGGCACCTCCCTGCCCTCGGCCGCCAAAGTTGTGCAGTCGGTGATCAGCGAATTCCGCAAGCTGAAGGCCGAACCCGTGCCGGAAGAAGAATTGCGCCGCTCCAAAGCGCAGCTCAAGGGCAGCCTGATGCTGTCGCTCGAGTCGAGCACCGCCCGCATGTCGAACCTGGCGCGCCAGGAAATGTACTTCGACCGCTTCTACGATCTCGATGAGTTGATCGAGAGAATTGAAGGCGTGACCGCCGAAGACCTGACAACGATGGCCAATGAATTCTTTAAGACCGAGTCAGTCGCTGTAACGGTCCTGGGCAATCTACCCGGCCTGAAGATCACGCGCGACCAGCTGGCCTGCTAGAGTCAATCGCATGTAATACATATATGTACGTACTATTTGGTGCGTACTTATAGGCGCGCAAGTCGCCCAGCTCAATTTGCCGTCTCGCCACCGCCCAGAATGCCCTTTCTTGCGCCGGAAACGGCCCTGGCAGCGACAATCGTCTTCGCGGTCGAGGAAACCATCGTCCGCCGGAAATTTCGCGCTCTGGAAGCTCCCTGACGCTCGCTACGAATTCTCAACAACTTACAGGCCTTCTGAGTACCCGGAAATCTCCGCTTTTGCTGGCCTTTCGCGGGCTTTCGAGGCATACTAAGCGCGGAGTTTTCTGCCCGGAGAGGGCCCCGTTTCTGCATGTTCGAGTCCAAGAACCTAATCCCGAAACCCGATCGTCAGCTTCTGCCCGCGCCACACTCCCAAGGCTCCGGGGAACCCAAGCAGCGGCGCATGATGGTAATCGCGCTGACACTACTGCTCGTCGCTTTGGGATTTGTTCTTTACCACGATCGCGATTTCTGGTTCCCCGACACGCAGGAAGCACTGGAACCTGAGGCCCAGCCCATGCAGAGCGAGCCGGCTAAAACGGCTCCCGTGCGACCGCTGGTCGCGAAGGCATCTCCGCCGGCGGTTGAGTCAAAGCGCCGTGGCCCCGTGGCGACCAAACCGCGGCCGAAAGATTCCGCTTCGGCCACGCCTTCCGCTCCTCCAGTCGCTGCGACCACCGAGCGGACCGTGCTCCCTCCGCTCGAAGTGGAAGTCGTCGCCGGCGACGTTCATCGCACGGTGCATCCTGGCACCAACTCGGTGCGAGTCGATCTGCAACCTGGCTCACCGCCGCAGGCGGTCGCCGACACATCCGCCGCAAGCGGTCCGGCAGAGACCGCTAGCCTGACCAACGCTGCCGAGCGCGTGCAAATGTCTGCCGATACTTCTGAGATTGTCAGCCGTTCGGTGAAGCCCGGCTATCCTCTCCTGGCGCGCCAGATGAAAGTGCAGGGCTCCGTCATCCTGCAGGCGCTGATCAGCCGGGATGGGGACATCCAAGGTCTCCACGTAGTCAGCGGCCCGCCGATCCTGGCGGGCGCTGCGCAGGAAGCCGTGCGCCAGTGGCGGTTCAAACCGCACTACCTGGGCGCTGAGACGGTCGAGACGCAAGCCAAGATCACCGTCAACTTCACCATCTCAACCAACTGAATCCTCTTGCGGACGACTAGGAGCCAAGGCAAAAAAGGACTCCCGTGAGCAAACATGCGTGGAGCAAGTCGTAGAGACGTAGCTTGCTACGTCTCCGCCGGTACAGAGCGTGCCGATTCATTGCAAGGCGCAGAAATTTGGCCCTAAATGACGAGCGTCCTGCGACTCTTTCGAGTCCAGGACGCCCGGGCAGCCCTCCCCCAGAACTGCTCACTGACGAAAATAGACGGGGTACAGCTTTTCTGCATATGGCACTCCTGTGCCATCCATCCCCCTAAAGTGCCACGATCCTATCTCTTTGAAACATCGAGCCTTCCGTTTGATTCGCACATTTCTTCCCGGGGGGTCCGTCTGAAGTCGCTGTGGATTTTGCCGATGACCCCATAGTCAGGGCGGATCATCCGCTGGGTCGCGCATGTCGATATTTCAAGACTCCGAGATTTGTCGCGGCATCCTGGAAAGCCTGCCGGTTGGACTCTGTGTGGTCGACATGCAAAAAAAGATTGTGTTCTGGAGCGACGGCGCGGAACGCATTACCGGCTACCTGCGCTACGAAGTCATTGGCCATTCCTGCGTCGGAGAAGCGCTTCTGCACTGCGATCAACCCGGCTGTGAGTTCTGCAAGGAGGATTGCCCGGTCGCCCTCGCCATCAAGACGTCGCACGCCGCCGAGACCATCGGATACCTGCACCACAAGGCAGGGCATGAAGTCCCGGTCCGCATCCGCGCCGTCCCGGTGCATAACGCGCACGGTTCGATCATTGGTGCGGTCGAGACCTTCGAGGACCGGCAGCCCGCCACTAGTCCCGATGACCACAAAGACGGCCTTCAACTTCCCGGTTTCGTTGACGACGTCACGAGCACAGCCAGCCGGGTCATGATGGAATCCCGCCTGCGCGAGACGGTCGGAACGTTCACCGAAATGCAGGTTCCTTTCGCCATTCTCTGTCTCCGCCTCGAAGGGCTGGCACATTTCCGCGCCAGCTTCGGCCGGGAGGCGGCCTCTTCTTTATTGCGCGTCATCGCCCGCACGCTGGAAGCTGCTCTTTGGAGAACAGACTTCGTCGGACGCTGGACGGATGAGCAATTCCTGGTCATCTTGAATGGCTGCCGCGAAGAAGCGCTATGCTCTGTGCGCGAGCGCGTACGCCACTTGCTGGCCGGCGACGCAATCGAGTGGTGGGGAGATCGGCTGTCCCTGCCAGTTTCTATCGGCGAGGCAAAAGCGCAGCCCGGCGACACCATCGAGTCCCTCATGGAGCGGGCGCAGAAATCCCTCGCCGCAGCTTCGGCAGGGTGCGCCCGCGCCGCTAACGCTACGGGTGCCACCCCCTCTTCCGGGAGCCAGTGATGTTTGCGATTATCGGCATCGTGATCGTTTTCGGCTGCGTGGTCGCCGGCTACCTGATGGAGCATGGCAATCTCAGAGTGCTGATTCAGCCCGCAGAATTGCTCATCATCGGTGGTGCCGGCGTGGGCACTCTTCTAGTCGCCAATCCGCTCCACATCCTGAAGAAGATCGGTGGCGGTATCGGCGGCGTTTTTGGCGCATCCAAGTTCGGGAAACAAACCTACATTGACACCCTGAAGATGATGTATGACCTCCTGAACAAGGCCCGCAAAGACGGTCTGATGGCCCTGGAAGCTGACGTCGAAGAGCCTGAGAAGAGTCCTGTGTTTTCCAAGAATCCCGCGTTCCTCAAGAATCATCACGTCCGCGATTTTGTTTGCGACTCCTTGCGTATGGCCGTCACCGGCGTCGACGCCTTCGATCTGGACCAGATGCTCGACCTCGACCTCGAAGTGCACCACCAGGATTCCAGCCAGCCCACTGCCGCCCTCAGCACCATGGCAGACTCCCTGCCCGGCCTTGGAATTGTCGCTGCCGTGCTCGGCGTTGTAATCACGATGGGAGCTCTCGGAGGCCCGCCTGAAGAAATCGGACACAAGGTTGCCGCTGCGCTGGTGGGAACGTTCCTGGGAATTCTGTTGTGTTACGGACTGGTGGGGCCCATCGCGGCCAACATGACGAAAGCCGCCGAAGAAGAGCACGCCTTCCTCTACGTGCTGCGGGTTCTGATGGTCGCTTTTCTGAAAGGCAGTGCCCCAATCATGGCGGTCGAGGTGGCACGCCGCGCAGTCCCAGGCCACGTGCGGCCCTCGTTCAAGGAACTTGAACAGGCTTGCCGTGGCGGAGGCGCTGCTGCTGCCGCGGCGTCAGCGTCCGCCTAGCCATTCCGGCCGCGAGAAACGAACATGGACAACACTCGCCCCATCATCATCCTCAAGAAGAAAGGCGGCCACGGCGGCCATCACGGCGGGGCATGGAAAGTCGCCTATGCCGACTTCGTCACCGCCATGATGGCGCTCTTCATCGTCCTATGGCTGCTCAACTCCAGCAAACAGATTCAGGTAGCCGTTGGCGGATACTTCAAAGATCCCTCAGGAACTGCGAAGAAAGTCGGCTCCAACATGGCAGGCGCTGGAGATAACTTCACTCTCACTCGCGACAACATGCCAAAGCTCAAAGATCAACTACAGCAGTCAATCCGGCAGATGAGTGACTTTGACAAGCTGAAGAGCCACATCGAGATGACCGTGACCGCGGAAGGCCTTCGCATCGAACTCTCGGAATCGGCCACCGGAACCTTCTTCGACAGTGGCAGCGCGAAGCTGAATAGCGATGGCAGCGGGATGTTGGCGACCCTGGCCAAAGAACTGGGCAATCTTCCCAACAAGCTTTCGATTGAAGGCCACACCGATTCCCAGCCTTACGCTCCTTCCGCCACCTATGGCAACTGGGAACTCTCCTCCGATCGAGCCAATGCGGCCCGTCGCGTAATGCAAGCGAACGGCATCAGACCAGACCAGGTGACGCAAGTCCGCGGATTTGCCGACCAGCGTTTGCGCACACCCAACGTCCCTCTCGACCCATCAAACCGCCGCATCTCGCTCATCGTGCAGTACATCGTCAAAAACAACGACGACGAGGATGCGAAACCCTCCGCCAGC
>JADGNQ010000262.1 GCA_017883385.1 Candidatus Sulfotelmatobacter sp. | reverse complement strand
GCCACCATCGCTAGAAGGCAAACCACACCGCCGTAGGTCACAGGATCCGTGGGGCTCGTTCCGAATAAAAGGCTGGTCATAAGTCTCGTCAGGCCAAACGCAGCCAGGAGTCCGATGGCAAGTCCCGACAGCGTGAGCACGAGGCCCTGTCTCAGCACCATAGCCAGGATGTCAGTACGTTTCGCGCCGAAAGCAACCCTTACGCCAATCTCACGACCGCGCTCTGTTACGCCGTATGAAATCACTCCGTAGGTCCCGATCACGGCGAGCAGCAGTGCCATGCTGGCGAAAACCCCAAGGATGACGGTGCTGAATCGGGCGCGAGCCAGAGAGACCGACAACAAGCTCTCCATGGAGGCGATGTCGACGACCGGCTGGTCTTTGTCCAGGCGTCGAACCACCTCTCGAATCGCGGGCGCAAGGGCTGCTGGCTCTCCGTCGGTGCGTACGATCAAGGTCATGAACGAAAAAGCGAGCTCAGGATGCGGCCAATAAGCGGTAGCGTGGATGTCCGCATCCAGCCCGGCGTGCTTGACGTCGCCAACAACACCGATCACCTCGCTGGGTTCGTCATGCCGCTTCATGTGAATGGTGATGCGCTTGCCAATTGCGTCTTCATTCGGCCATAGCTTCCGCGCCATCGCCTGGCTGATGACGACTTTGTGCGAGACCTCGAGGGCCTCGCGGTCCGCGAAAGACCTTCCCTGGAGCAAGGGAATGCCCATCGTTTCAAAGAAACGGGATTCAACAACCGCAACGTCGATGGTCGACTGCTCAGCCACCGGAAGGGGAGGACGACCCTCCACTTCCACACCCGTGCCCGCAATGATTCCGGTGAATGGGAGAAATGCATCGGCGCTCGCCGACTCCACTCCTGGCAGTTGGCGGATGTTCTCCAGCAGTTGCGCGAAGAACTGAGACTTCTGTGCACCAGTGGCGTACTTGGTATTGGATAGATCAATTCGCGCCGTGAGCAAGCCCCTCGGCTGAAAACCCGGGTCTATCGCCATCAGACGGCTGAGGCTCCGGACCAGAAGTCCAGACCCCGCCAGCAGCACGACCGCGAGCGCCAGTTCCACCACGACCAGGGCACTGCGGGTCCGGCCGCGGTTAACTGCTTCCATTCCGCCTCTGCCACCTTCCTTGAGTTGTTCGTTGGGACGGATTCGCGAAGCCTCAAAAGCAGGCAACATCCCAAAAAGAACTGCTGTGGCGACAGCAATGGTGGCGGTGAAGCAAAGCACGCGCCAATCGAACTGCACACCTTCGGCAGGAATCAAGTCGGCGGGCGCCATCGACAACAGCAAGCTTGTGGCCCAACGGGCAAACAACAGACCGGCCAGCGCGCTAACCGCTGCAAGCAGGAAGCTTTCGGTTAGCACCTGCATGATCACCCGCCGCGGCCTGGCCCCCAATGCGATGCGGATGGCAATCTCGAAAATCCTGCTCTTGGCTCTAGCCAACAGTAAGGTAGCGACGTTGGCACAAGCAATCAGCAGCACAAGGCCCACCGCTGCCAGCAAGATCCAGAGCGCAGGCTCGATGTCCCCCACAAGTTGTATGCGGAGCGGAACAAGATTCACGCTCCAGTTCTTCATGGAATTCGGATCCTCCGCTTCCAAACTTCGGCCCAACCCCTCCATGGCGGATTGAGCCTGGGGTAGAGTCACACCAGTACGCAACTTGCCGACGACCTGGAGATAACGGCCGTGCCGGGTGCGAGCCTGTTCAGAGAAAGCGAGCGGCGTCCATATCTCTGGCTGTTTTTGCGCGAAGGACTGATGCCTTACAAAAAACTGAAAGCCTTTAGGCATGACACCGACGACGACGTAAGGCTGACCGTCCAGGGTGATCTTGCTGCCAACGATTCTAGGATCCAATCCAAAGCGGCGCTGCCACAGCTCAAAGCTCAGGACCGCAACATTCGCAGCGGAGGGAGATGAGTCAGATGAATCCTGCAACGAGCGCCCGAGGGCGGCGTTCACGCCGAACATTGAGAACAGATTCGGCGACACATTCTGTACCGTAAGCTGTTCGGGCGAGTCCCCACCCGTCAGAATCGCAGTGCCGTTGAAACACGCGGCCAATTTCTCGAATACTTTGTTCTGTTCTTTCCAGTTCAGAAAGGTCGCTGGAGAGGTGACGTTCTGCTTTTCCGCGCTGCCAGCTTGCCTTTCCCAGACCATCACCAGCTTGTTGGCGTTGGGATAAGGAAGCGAACGAATCAATACCGCATTTACGATGCTGAAGATGGCCGTGTTGGCGCCAATCCCCAGCGCCAGCGTGAGCGCGGCTACTGCCGTAAAGCCCGGGCTCTTGCGCAACCGCCGCAATCCATAGCGAAGATCCTGGGCCAGACCGCTCATGCGTGCACATCCGCCATCAGTTTCTGCAAATCGTCTTCTGCGACGACTTTGCCGTCGAAAAGATGCACTTCCCGTTGTGCGTGCTTGGCGAAGCGCGGATCGTGCGTCACCATGCAAATCGTCGCGCCCTCGCGGTGCAGGTTCTGCAGCAATTCCATCACTGCCTCGCCATTGCGGGAATCGAGATTGCCGGTAGGTTCGTCAGCCAACAGGATGGACGGTTTCCCGCCCAACGCACGCGCCACTGCCACCCGCTGCTGCTGGCCGCCAGACAGCTGAGAAGGATAGTGGCGGATGCGGTGCGCCATGCCAACGCGCTCGAGCGCTTCCATGACCCTCTTCTTTCGGTCAGCGGCAGCCATTTTTTGTCGATACGTGAGCGGTAGTTCCACATTCTCGTAAACCGTCAGATCCCCGATGAGGTTGAAGCTCTGGAAGATGAATCCAATCTCCTGATTACGAATGCGCGAGCGCTCGGCAAAGTCGAGGTTCTCCACCGTCTTGCCATTCAGCGAATACTTTCCATCGGTAGGCGTATCGAGCAACCCGATTATGGAAAGCAATGTGGACTTGCCACAGCCCGACGGGCCGGACATGGCCACATACTCACCCTTATTAATGGAGAGGTGGACACCAGAGAGCGCATGGGTTTCGATCTCGTCGGTGTAAAAGACTTTGGTCATATCCTGGATCTGAATCAGTGGCTGCCCTGCTTCGGTCATAGTTCATCGCCTCGATAGTCCCGCCCGGCGCTTACTCCAACCGGATGCGGTCGGTTTTGTCCCAGCGCGACATGTCGGAAAGAATTACCGTGTCGCCCTCGTGGAGCCCTTCAAAAATCTGAATCGAGTTCACCGATTCGCGCCCGACCTTGACCGGCACGCGAGCGGCATCTTTGCCATCAGCATCCAATTTGAACAGGCTGATGGTGCTGTTCTCTTGCCCGAAAGCCGGGCGTCCTACGTAGAGAACATTGTCCAGGCGCTCCAGGTCTATGGTCCCGTCGACACTGAGATCCGGCCGGGCCCCCCTCGGGAGTTCGCCTGTTAGTTTGACGTCTACGGTCACAGTTCCGTTTTGTACCGCCGGGTCGACTCTCATCACGGTTCCATTGATGGTGCCGTTATGAGTATCGATCACTGCTGGTTCGCCAGCCTGTACGTCGCGCGCCTGCGTCTCGGCGATCTTTAACGCCGCCATCAGGTGGTTGGGTTGAATTACTTTGGCCAGCATGGTACCAGGCAGGACGTGTTGACCTACCTGCAACGGCAGGTCAACCAATACCCCGCTGATTCCCGCTCGAACTTTGAGCGCATCCAGTTGCTTCTGCTTGAGGTTGGCCAGAGTGCGCGCCTGGTCGACCTTCGACTGCTGCTCGGCGAGTTGAGTTTCAATAGCTTTCCTATTGATCGCCAGCCTCTGTCCTTCGAGATCGTTTCTGGTTGTTAGTTCGTCCGCTTTGCCCTTCGATGCTTTGTAGGCCAGTCCGGAGATGACGCCCAGATCGTAGAGAGCCTTGTCAGTGTCGGCCTGTCGTTGCGCCTGACTGTAGTCCGCAGTCACCGTGGCGGCGCCAGCTCTCTGGGTCATGAGGTCGCTCTCGAGTCGAACGCGCAGGCTTTGATATTCCGCCTCGGCCCCTTTCAACTGCAGCGCCGCGTCAATCGCCGCCTGTTCCACCTGCGGATTGCTCATATCGACGAGAATCGTATCGGCTTGCACCTGATCGGGGCCGGGCAGCACGCGGATGCGCACGACCGTCGCTTCGGTTTCGGCAGGAATTTGACGGACCGCTTCCTGAGCGGGAACGAGCGCTCCGGGCCCGCGCACCTGCCGAATCATCGGTCCACGTTTGACTATGTCGGTCCAAACTGTTCCACGCTCCACCGAGGGAGCTGCTGGCTTGAGACGCGAGACTCCAACCGCAATTGCTGCAACCACGACTACGCCGATCACTGACATAACAATCTGGCGACGGCGCTTTTGCAGCCTAAACTCTGGTCGAGCGATATCCATCACGGATCTTTATCGCAAGCTGCGCACCACATCCCGAGAACGGCTAAGTGATGGCAACGATGGTGGATGGTGCTCGGTTCACTTTCCGCATCGACGTTCGTTGTGTTCACTGCCGAACTCGGGTGTCCGGAACCGGACAGTAGTACGCCCATGGCGTAGTGAAAACTGCTTCGGTGAAGCATCGCCCGGGTCGGGACGAGAGGGCTATTCCTTGGCTAAAGTGTCTTGCGAAGCCGACCGATCCCGGACCGATGGTTCATTTGCTGGGCCGTCCGCTCATCGTAGCCTTGCATACTCTGTCTTGGCTTCTCTGAAGATTGGAATATCTGGGTCGGCATCCTTCCACAAGGCGAGGAAGTTGCTGTACTGCTTCTGTGCATTCGGCTTGTCGCCGGTCATGGCGTTTGCGCGCGCCAGTTGCAAACGCGACAACGCACCCAGAATGTCATTCTGAATGATTCCAGGATGGTCGATCAGTTTCTGGAACTCGGCTGCGGCGGCGGTACCATCATGGGCTAACAGGTAGGCCTGGCCGCGCACGTAGGCGGGGTACATGTTGGATATGTAAGCAGCCTCCGCCATTTCGTACGGTACGGTGGTCTGAAGCAAGGAAAGAGATGACTTTGGGTTGCCAGTGTGCAGTTCCAGAGATGCTTTCAGAGTGGGCAGCCAATATGCCTTCAGAATTGTGTTATCCGGATTCTTGCTTTCCAGTGTGGCAATCATCGCTCTAGCGCGAGCTGCGTCTCCGGTTCTGGCCAGCACGAGTGCCGCCAGAATGTTGCCATCGCGGCTCGATGACAGTCTCAAGGCTGCCTGGAGGCCTTGCCTGGCGATGGTCAGATTGCCGACCTCGAGTTCGCGCAGAGCGGCGTTGATTTGCCACATGGCCGCGGTCTCCCGGTCTTCGGCGCGAACCGCGGACTCCACGGCGCGGAGCGACAGCTCCCGAGCTTTGCGGAACCGTCCATAGTAGGCCTCCGTGTCCGACTGCTGGGAGAGAAGCTGGTCCTCCACTCCGGGCCTTCCGGCGGCCCACGCGACCTGCCGCTCCATCTCTGCGGTGTCGCCACGCAGGAAAGCGATGGAGTAAAGATTTTCGTGAATGATGATGCCGTCGAGGCCGCGTGTCTGCCCCTTTTCGAGCACCGCCTTGGCTTCATTCAAGCGGCCCAGCGCGACATAGGCGACCGCAACGTTGCCATAGTTGATGACTGAATCCGGGTCCAGACGGAGTGCTTTCTCGAATTGCGATGTGGCCTTTTCGCGTTGTCCGAG
>JADGNQ010000261.1 GCA_017883385.1 Candidatus Sulfotelmatobacter sp. | reverse complement strand
CACCAGTGGACAGGAGTCACCTCCATCGTTCAGATTTCGAGTCGATGTGAAGGAGAATGGAGGCGAACCAGCCCATGGTCGCACGGAGTCTCTTTCCATTTGACCGTACTCTTGCCCAGACAATCACCATAGTTACGGAGGGTTCGCTGTGTTGCTGTAGGGAATTCATGGAAGGATGTCGGGCTTCACGAGCCGTCAGCGGTTACCACGGTTCTCCCGTAAGCGGCTATTTCGGCGACACTTGCGTCCGTGCTGCTACGATCCAATATTCCGCGTTTGCGTGAGCTTTGTTGCCGGAAGTGAGAGCGGAACGTTCTCCTTCAAGAAACACAGCCGTTTCACACGTTCCGAGCCCTTGACTCCGCTGGGAGCAAGACAACGGTCATCGCTTAGGAGGCGGCCATGACGTACTTCGTAGTCATTACAAAGAACCACGGTAATTACATCACCGAGCACTTGTTCAGGTTCGATAGGCGAGAGCATGCTGAGACGTTCATCGAGCTAGAAACGTACAAGGTACTTACCATCAGCGCGGAATTACCGAAACCGGTCATCTTTTGATCGTGTCGCAGTCTAATTTGCTATCCTCGATTTCAGAGTGCTGTTTTGGTTTATTGCCCCAGCATATTGCACTCTCTACCCGATCACGCCCTTTCGCTTTCGCACGATACAGCGCTTCGTCCACCATACGAAGAAGCATCGAGCAGTCCAACCCGGTCGCACCGATGCTGGTGATGAGGCCGGCGCTGATCGTGACAGGAATGCTCCCAGCACTGGTCAAGGTCAACGGTGCTGCGATGTTTTGGCGCAATCGCTCTGCTGTTACGACCGCCTCTGGGCCGCCGCATCCCGGGATAACGATCAAGAACTCTTCTCCACCGTAGCGTCCGACTACATCGTAAGGGCGCAACGACTCCACGAAACGGTGGCCAATCTCACGCAAGACCTCATCTCCAACGTTGTGTCCATAGGTGTCGTTCACCTTCTTGAAGTGATCCGCATCCGCCAAAACCACTCCGAAGGGCTCGGCTGTTCTCTTTTGGCGCTCCATTTCCACTTCCAAACGCCGGAGAATCTCGCGGCGATTCAGCAGGCCTGTCAGCGAATCGTGCGTGGCCTCGAAGCAGAGAGTGTCCTGCGCTTTGGCCAGACGATGTTGTATCACTAGTATCCGAACAGCCACCGCCACAAATATCACTCCAATGAGGCACGACGAAAGGAATCTTTGACGTTCCGCAACCTGAGTTATCAGGAGCAGGCTGCAAAACGGATACAGCAAAGGGAAGAATTGATCCACGATAATGCGCTGGCTTCGTGATTCGTCTGTGACGCCCGGTCGCCCGCTCTTATTCCATATCGCGGAAATGAGCAAGGGCGTCACCAGTAAGACACTCCAGACCAGATCGAACCACGAACCGTCTTCGACGTGGTTCGCAGCAACCTCAGCATATGAATCGGCAAGGCCAGCGGCTAGAAGATACAAAGCCATAGGCCCAAACAGGCTTCTGACGTTATTTGCACTTGTACGATTCAGGGCGGCGCGAAGCGCAAACGAGAATGCGAGAACGCCATCAAATACCACGCTGGTATTCCACCCCAAGGGAGTGGATCCCAAGGTGGTAACGGCGGTTAGTGCCTGTCCTGAAAAGTAAAGATAGACGCAAAGGGAGAAAGCGCAGACCTGGACAAAATCGAGGAAATGCAGCCAATCGGGCCGATCGTGCCGTTGATCGGCATCCATAAACAACAGCATCGCAATCGGCATACCCGAAGAAAAGAAAAGTAGATTGTTCAGCCAATCAAGGGAGTGTAGTGAGGCAAGGTCGATGCCGATTTCCAGCCCTTGTGCGACAAGACAGATTGCGGTGGCCGCAGCAAGCGAAAACCAGCAGTAACGACGGGTCGATGGCGAGCGAAGATATGCCCTGACAAACATCAGCAGGGACATTAGGCCGAGCACGAACTGCACGGTCTTGGAGAGAACCGCCCCAATAGGGTACCCGCCCATTCTCCAGATAACGGTAGCCTGCAAAATCAGCAGAACCGATGTGATCAGCAGCAACGTCCGGAATCGCGGCATCACATATTGGCCCAGAAACGTGGGAGTCAATGGCGAATCGGGCGGCGGTAGCGACGAAGAATGCATCGAGGTTTGACCTTCATTTGTTATCGAGGTCTGAGTCAACGTGTTACTTGGAAGCGCGTTCTACCTTTCGGAATTGGTCGGCAACGAATTCCGGGAGTATCTGTTCCAGCTTTTGGGAGAGCCACGTCTGTAGCTCGGACTTGTGCTCGTCCGAGGTGGATACGAATCGAACTCCAAAGATGTCCCGTTCTTGACCAGCAAATCGTCGATTCCGCCACCACTGGTGCTTTGTGGTCGGGCAGAGTGAACTGGACGCGGACATTTTCTCCGGGAACCAATGGAACCTGCGTGCCCAATGCCATCCCCCCTCCGCTGATATTTACGCTCGTGCATCGGATTTCCGGCTTTCCTGCTCTCTGGATAATGACGGGCAGAGAGATTGGGTAACGAAAGTAGCGTCTCCGTTCTCTCAGGATAAGCCCGAAAGCAGGCTTGAGCGTTTTGTGGATTGACTGTGCAGAGAGCGGTCTCTCGAAGACAAACTGCGATTTCTGGCGGAATGCTGATGTGGCAGCGGCATCATTGTCGCCGATTCCAAAGGTCACTGCCGTTTTGTTCGAGGGGGAAAGCCGAACTTGCTCGAAGAGCATTACAGACTGTTCTCCTAATTGGAGATCAACGATAACGGACTCATACTTTCGGCGGTTCAAGAGACGGATAGCTGTAGGCGCTTCCCCACAGAGATCAGTCGAGAGCGATAATTCATGTAGGGCGTGACTGAGTACGTGAAGAGCGGGCGGATCAGCGGATACCAAAAGCGCAAGTCCCATTGCCATAATGAAAAGCACTCCCTAAAGGTTGTCTGTCATGATCGTGCCCCGCTCGCTTGTGCTCGGCCTTGCGGTTCAGGACCGTGGCTCCGCAACTTGTCTGCAACTTTGTCTACCATCAAAGGCTTGCTGAAATAGTACCCTTGAATCTCGTCACACCGATGTTTCCGCAGGAAGGACATTTGTGCTTCGTTTTCGACGCCCTCCGCAATCACCTTGAGCCTCAGACTCTTTGCCATGCTGATGATTGTGGCTGTGATCGCTGAGTCATCCGGATTTGTAGCAACGTCTTTGATAAACGAGCGGTCGATTTTGAGCTTGCCGACGCCAAACTGTCTCAAGGAGGTGAAGTTGGAGTAGCCAGTTCCGAAGTCGTCAATCGCCAGCGTCAGCCCAATAAATTTCAATTCCCGAAGGACTGAGAGCGTCACATCTGCGTTGGCTAGCAGTAGGCTTTCGGTCAGTTCCAGTTCAAGATATTGCGCTGCGAGTCCAGTCTCATGGAGCACCCTTCTGATGAGTTCGCAAAAGCCCTCTTGTCGAAACTGAACGCCTGACACATTTACCGCTACTGTCACCAAAGGCAGACCTTCATTTTGCCACTTCCGGGCCTGAGAGCACGCTGTCCTGAGTACCCATTCACCGATTGGCACGATCAGCCCGCTGTTCTCGGCAATGTGAATGAACTTGTCTGGGGGCACAAGACCCAAGTCCGGATGCTGCCAGCGCAGGAGTGCCTCCAGTCCGATGATCTTTCCGCTGGCAATATTTATCTGTGGTTGATACATCAGAAAAAGTTGCTCTTTGACGAGTGCCGAACGCAAGCTGCTTTCTAAAGTCAACCGCTCGACCGCCTGTGCGTTCATATCGTCTGTGAAGAAGCAAAAGTTGTTACGTCCCTCCGCCTTGGCGCTATACATGGCAGCATCGGCGTTCTTGATCAGCGACTCGCAATCCGCGCCGTGTTCCGGGAAAACGCTGATGCCAAGGCTGCAACTAACGCCGAGAGTGTGGCCTTGAACGACGAAGTCAGCGGTCATTGCATCCATAAGCCGCTCGGCCGCAACCGCGGCGTCAGGGATGTCCTTTACATCAGTCAACATGATCAGGAATTCGTCGCCGCCTAGCCGGGCGACGGTATCCTGTTCACGCCCCCATCTCTTAAGCTGCCCTGCAACTTCTTGCAGGAAGAGGTCGCCGACCGAGTGCCCCAGTGAGTCGTTGATGTCTTTGAACCTGTCGAGGTCGAGGTACAGAAGGGCGATTTTATTGTTTTGACGACGAGCCGCAGCGAGTGCCTTAGCCAGTCGATCCAGAAGGAGAGTCCGATTGGGTAGTCCCGTCAGCGCATCGTAGTAGGCTAAGTACTGGACTCGTTCCTGCGCGACTTTCCGCTCAGTGATGTCGCGGACGGTGGCCAGTAGCGTTGGCTGCCCGCTTAGCGTCAATGCTGTCAGGCATACCTCGGCCGGAAAGACATTGCCGTCCTTGCGCTGGTGTAGCCACTCGAAACGTTCGGTGCCATTGCGAAACGCGGCGGCAATCTTCTCTTCGGCGGCCACTCGGGAAGACGTGCCGTCAGGTTGGTTCAGGGGGGAAATGTCGGACGGATGCCTCATCTCGGCCGCGGCTGAGTATCCGAACATCCTGAGCGCAGCAGAATTGCAATTCAGAAAGCCCTTTGCGTCCATCAGCCAGTTCGCATCCGCCGATTCCTCGAACAAGGCGCGATATTTGTTCTCATTGTTCTGTAGTATCTCTGACTGCAATTTCAACTGCTCGTTGCTCTGTCCTTGCCTATGCTGGATGACTACCACACGTGCTGCTAAAGTCATGAAGGCGAGCGCGAATACCACGAGAGACAAGACAGGATAAGCTCGGTGGAGGCTTATCAGGATAAGGAAGCTAATCAGTGGGTAGACCAGCGGGAAGACTTGATTCACCACGACTCGCTGTGACCTTGGAGAAGCATCTGATCCGCTCTCATCTGTGCTCTTCCATGTGGCTGCTATCAGAAGAGGAACCGCAAGTAAGGCGCTCCAGATCAGGTCGAACCATCCTCCCGGTTGCAGGTTTCGTGTCGACTGAAGGGCATAGGAATCAGCGATCCCTGAGAGAGTTAGAAATACTGCCATTCGCCCAAACAATGAGCGAGCGGCTTTCGAAGTCGTAAACAAAGCTCGAACAACAAACGTCGCCACCAAGAGTCCATCGAAGGAAATAGTTCGCGACCATATGAGGGGACCGATACGGAAGGCAGTGGCAGGCGACCACATACTCGGGGAAAAGCACAGGAAGATCGACACCCAAGAGATGCATACCTGCACGAAGTCAAGAATGTGCAATCTGTCAAAGTGATTTGGTTCACCATCTGGGTCGAGGAAAGCAAGCATGGCAAACGGGATTACTGAGACAAAGAATAGGATGTTGGCAAAACTATCTGGTGAGTGGTCGCCGGAAACGTCTACGTAAACCGACAACGTTTGAGCCACGGCCCACACAAGGAACGCGACCGCTAGTAATCGCCATGCGTATCGGGCAATGCCGCGTGAGCGTCGAAATGCCTCTGTGCAAGCCAGAGCGCAAATCAGGCCGAGCGCAAGTTGGATGACATTAGAAACCAGAGGACCGCGTGTGCGGTGGCCCAGAGCGGCAATCCCGATAGCCTGCCCGACCACCAAAATGCAGGCCGCTGCAATTAAATATGAAGGGAACCCGCGTAGCGGGCCGAGGCGGGTAGTCAGGA
>JADGNQ010000260.1 GCA_017883385.1 Candidatus Sulfotelmatobacter sp. | reverse complement strand
CTGGAGCTGTTCCCGGAGCTTCGATTGCTCCTCATCGGCCCGTTTCCGCTCGGTGATATCCGACCACGCGCCGACCGCCTCGCTGGACCGGCCCGCTTGATCGCGGATCAGCCGCAAATCGCACCTGGTCCACCGGTAGCTGCCATCCCCGTGCCGGAAACGGTACTCGTACGTGCCGTGGCCGCGGCCGAAAAGGTCCGCTTTGGTCTCCGACAGGACCCTTCCCCGGTCGTCCGGGTGGACATTCTCCAGCCACCAGTGTGGGCCAATGGCGACTTCCGGCGGATGACCCAACACCTCTTGCAGGTTGTCACTGGCCCAAGTAATACTCTGAACCTCGTCCGCCGCGAGCGCCAACGTAAAGAGGACAGCTGGGCTGGAGACGACAACGTCCCGGAGCCGCTGTTGAGCCTTTCGGAACTGCTCCTCCAACTGCCTGCGTTCGGTGATGTCGAGAAATGTGACGACCGAGCCGGCCACCTGTCCGGCGCGGTGAATCGGGTGGGACCAGTACTCGGCTGGGAAGCTGGACCCGTCCACACGCCAGAGAACCTCATCCTCGACATGCGACTCCTGGTCCTGTAGAAACGCCTGGAAGATTCTGCATTCCTCCACCGGGTAGGGGCTTCCATCGCTCCGTGTGTGGTGCATCAGGTCGTGCATATTCCGGGTCAAGAGTTGGCTCGGATCCGTGTAACCCAGCAATCTGGCACACGCCGCGTTGGCGAAGCTGCAGCGGCCTTGCAGGTCGATTTCGTATATCGCCTCAGCCGTGGAATCCAGCAGGAGTCGGATGTGTTCCTCGCGCTGGCGTAGAGCCTCGTTGGCCCGGCTCCGTTCCACCCCCAGGGCGATTTCGTGGGCAACCGAACCCAGCGCAGCCACGGTCGCTGGGTTGAGCGGCTGGCGTGCAAACATTCCCACTACCCCAACCAGGCGGTCTTCGACGACCAGCGGATATCCCGCGAAGGCGATCAGGTTCTCGCGCTTCGCCCACTCCTTGTCGCCGACGCACGGATCGTTCAGCACGTCGTTCGTGAGGTGCGGCGCGCGCTCGCGAGCGATCCGCCCGATCTTCAGTTCGCCCATGGGTACACGGCTATGGGGCCCGTCGATGTGCGTGTAGAGGCCGGCGCTGGCCTTCAGTTCCAGAATGTTCTCCGCCTCGTTGAAGGTCCATATACGCGCGAAGGTGGCGTCCACGTGCCGGACTAGTGCTTCGGCGCACAGTTGCAGCATTCCCTTCAACGTGTAACTGCGGGTGAGCGCCGCGCCTACTTCGCCTGCCAGCAATCCCTCCCGCACGCGCTCGGCGAGGGCCTTTTCCGTCCGCTGGCGCGCGGACATTTCCTGCTCCAGTTCGGAGGCGTGGCGCAATACCTCGGCGTACAGACTGCCGTTCTGATAAATGCGGCCTACTTGTGCCGCCAGGATGCCTGCCAGGCGCTCATCCTCTTTGCTGAACTCATCGAGGCCCACTTTGTCGATCAAGCCGATGTAACCATAGATCCGTGTCGGCGAGGCTATAGGCGCCCCTAGCCAGGCATGGATCGGCGGGCGCGAGGCGGCGAAACCGAGGGCGGCCGGATCGCCTCCCGGATTGCGCACGCGGACGCATTGGCCCTCGCGTAGGACAGTTCGTAGTACACCCGATTGCGGATTCGGCGAGCCGAGCCGCGCGGCGGTCCCGGCATCCATGCCGTCGGCATAGAGACTTTGTAACCGCGACCCATCGGCATTCACGATTCCGGTGACGGCGTAGCGGGCGCCGACGATTTCCCGCGCGGCGTGACCGAAGCTCTGCAGCAGCCGTTGCAGGTCGAGCTCCGATCCGAGATGCAGATTCAAGTCCACCAGTGCCGAAAGCCGCTCATTCGTGGTTCTCAATTCGCCTGTCTTCAGCGAGAGCTCTTCCGCCAACGCGATGTCATTGGTGATGTCTTTGGAAATCAGGAGGTAGCCGGTGTGCTTGCCGGCGGCATCAAAGCGAGGCGTCATCGCGGCGCGGGCCAGGAAGCGCTGGCCGCTCTTGCGCACTCGGGTGAGCACGCCTTCCCACTTACCCTGCCGCAAGGACTCCTCCATCATCACGCGTGGGAGGCGGGTGGCGATGTCTTCGGGAGGATGGAGAATGTCCGAAGCGGCAGTGCCGAGGATCTCATCGGCTTCATAGCCGTACATCCGCCGTGCCCCCTCGTTCCAAAGGAGAATTTTCCCATCCAGGCCCTTGCCGATGAGGGAGTATTCGGTGGACGATTGCAGAATTTCGACTATGAATGCCAGCGCGTCTTCAGAACTGCGTCCCACGAACGTTGTGTCGAATAGCATGACTCCGGATCGGTCGGCAGTAGCTCTCGTTGGATGCCGAGGGCTGGCGATCCTATACCGAAATACTAACGGGCATCACCGGGGATTACTATCCGTATAACTACTCAAAAATCCGGCAAAAATCTCATGGCCACAGTGCCGATTGGTAGTCGGCACGCGCGGCGATTGCCAATCGCCACGCAGGATGCCATCCTGCCCACGAGCCTTAATCGTCAGGTGGAATTAGCCCGTGGCGCATCGCGTGGCGAATCAGTTCCGTATGGTTCTGCAGTCCGAGCTTCTTCATGATGCCGGCACGATGATTCTCAACCGTCCGTGGACTGATGTTGAGGCGTTCCGCGATCTCGCCGTTCGTCTTCCCCTCCGCCGCCATTTGCAGGACCTCGCGCTGTCGCGGGGTTAGGGTGTCGTGGGGATCGAACACGCCGGCCTTGGATTGCTCGATGTAGGCGTTGAGGGCGATCTCGGTTACCGGCGGGCTGAGGAAACGTCTGCCCGCGGCCGCTTCTCTGACCGCGCGGACCAAATTCTCCTCCGTGCAGCCTTTTAGAATGTAGCCGATCGCACCGTTCTGCAGCGCCTGGGCAACGAAGGCACTGCTGCTGTACATGGACAAGATCACGATGCGCGACCGCGGAGAGCGCTCGCGAATAATCCGCAGCGCTTCCAGGCCGCTCAAGCCCGGCATCATCAGGTCTAGCACCAGGACGTCTGGTTTCAATCGTTCCGCCAGGCGGACGGTTTCCAATCCGTCCGCCGCCACGCCCACGATCGAAAAATCCGGCTCGGACTCTAAGAGGGCCTGCATTCCCCGGCGAACCACCGGGTGGTCGTCCGCTAGCCTGGATTTTCGCGGCAAATTGTCAGCTAACATTTTTGGGTGCCATCTACCGGAACTTTAAGGTGAGGGGGCGTCCGTCCCACCAGGGAATCGGCGGGGAGCCCTGACCGAAGCCGGCCGCGAGCAGCAAGGGATTATGGGCGCGCTTGGGTAGGGTAACTTCGACGCGTTTGCCGGTGATTTCGACTTCGGCCGGACTATTCAGGAAATGGCGGAACAGTTGGCGGGAGTGGGCGGATTCATAGCCGGCGAGCCGCCGGCCCAGCATCCGATACAGTCCGCTGGCCACTTCGGTCAGCGTGACGTCGAAATCGATCTTCAGACGGACCGCAGAGCTCAACGCATCCAGATGAAAGAACTGGACAGCGTCGGCCAGCCCGTTTTCGATCAGCATGCGTTGTGCGTAGCGGGTAATGCGTTTCGCCGCCGTGGTGCGCAGATCGTTGGTGAGCAGGACCGTGGGCTCCTCATGCCCCAAATCGGTGATCAACATCTGCCGAATCGGACCCTCATAATCGCGCAAGGTCACCTGCTGGTCGACAACTCTGGGAGTCTGGTACATGCGGTGCGGCACATCCAGAGTTACGGTGCGCCAGGCCGAGCGTGGCGTGTTGGCCACTTCGCGCATAATCGCCGGGGATCGTCGCCGTAGGGTCATAAAAGTGATGCCCATCTGGTTCAGCCGGTTCAGCTTGGCGTAGGTGGTCAGCTTGGAGTCGAAGACCAACTCGGGCGGTAGCTCGCCATAAGCCGTCTTCCAAAACTTGACGAAATCCAAGACTGCATCGGCTTGGTCCCGTTTGAGCAGATCGGCCTTGGAGTAACAGAACACATGGCTCTCGGCATCCTGCGCCAGAAACACCAAAATCGACTTCTGGCTCCGGCTGCGTTTGGAAAGGTAATGACGCTCCACAAACTCGTCGGCCCCGAAGAACGGAATGGAGTGGAAATCCAGATTGAAGCTCTCGCCCTTGAGTAATTTCTTCTGTCGCAAGACACCGATCCAGAGTTTGCGGAGCGTCTCGTTGATTTTGGGTGAAAAGCTATGCGAGTAGGTTTCCAGGTAGGTCGTCTTGGGCACCACGTTCAGCCCCGCAAACAGAGCCAGTCCTTCATCGAAGACCAAGTCCATGACATGGCTTTTGCGTTCGGTGCTGGAAAGCTTCAGTCCCAGCAGGGAGAGCCATGCCTGAGGGGCTGGAATCATCTTGCTGCCGGGATAGCCGGACTGCCGAACCAGACCGGGCAGATCGCAATCCACCAACAATGGCAGAAACAAGAACAGGCCGCCAAGTTGCGTCGAGAACCGGCGCGGGGCCAGGGAGAACTCGCGGCGATCGGCGATGGCAGCGGTCGTGGGATGGAGGGTGTCGGGACGTTCGTCATCGTGGCGCCGGGGCAAACGGGCGAAGCCTTCCTCATGCAAGATCTCCCAGATGGCGGTGGTACTCAAGGGAGTTTGCTGGGTCTTGAGGGCGCTTTCGATGTCGTAGATGGAGAGGTTCTGCTTGCGCATCCCCAGGATCAGCTCGCGGACGGCGTCCTTCTTGGGCTGGGTATGAGGGCCGTGCTTGAGTTCGCGGAAGAAGTCGGGCTTGGAGCGGCGGAAATGATGGCACAACACGCGAAACGAACCTGAGGTGTACCCAAAACGGTCGGAGACGTCGGTAGAGGAAAGACCTTCGACAAAGTAGGCACGAAGGGCCTCGTACTGACGCTGGGCGGAGGAAGCGGGTTCGAGGAAGAAGCGAGACTCGGAGGTTAGCCTATCTGGTGAACTCTCCATAAAACAAATATTGACACTTATGTTTTCCTCAGTCAAGAGAAATCGCACTGCATAGGGGCATAAGCTCAGATTATCGACTGAAACCGGCACCCCAGCGCTATACACGGGCGAGTGCTATTTCCCGCGATACCTATAGAAACTCTGTATTCTGTGTAGATCTATTCACCATATTGCTAACATATTCAATGGTGAGACCTGCCGCGACTGGGGATGCGGGGCAAACGAGCGTTAGCTCCGGCCTTGCCGTGAAAATTCAGGCTAGGCGTCCCGCTCGGGCTACTGTTCATCGGGTCTACCTTTGCTTCGGCACTGCTTTGGCGAGCCTCCGCGCAGGGAAGCCTGTCCTTCTGGGAACTCTTCGCGCACGTCTTCGGCCTGTTTTTCCTCTTCAACCTCGTCGATCTGCTCATCCTCGACTGGCTCATCGTATGCATGTTCACGCCACGCTGGTTGATCATTCCCGGTACGGAGCATATCGTGATGCCCAAGGAGTACCTCTATCACTTCAAGGGGTTCTTGATGGGAACCGTCGTTTCGGTGATTGGAGGACTTGCTATCGCTGCTCTTCTGCACTTTGTGTTCTAAACGAGCGGCGGAACCAGTGGAGCAGGCTACGATGCCAACCGGCGGCCAAATTGGGTCCGGATGGTCGCACTCGGAAGTCATCCCCTTCACCCGGCAATCGGACTGCTCCCCAGTCGCGAGATCCTGGTGGCCATCCCCCTCGTCCTCTCGCTC
>JADGNQ010000259.1 GCA_017883385.1 Candidatus Sulfotelmatobacter sp. | reverse complement strand
ATCGTGGCCACCACCTGCGCTGCGGCTGCGATGATGGCCGGGATGCCGAGCTGAGCCTTTGCCGGCGGTGCGACAATTGTAAGGGCAACCGCTCCCACCAAGGTCACAGCTACTACGTGGCGCACTCGGGTCACCAGGAAGAACGCCAACAGGTTTGTAAAGAAGAGCGTTAGGAGCTTCATAAAGTCATTTCCCCTTACCTCCGTGCGATCACACCAGTCACCGCACCCGACAGCTCTTCGGGAAGCGGCGGCACGTCCGCGAGTCCGTTCGGGAAACTCCGGGCCAGATCTTCGTACACGTCCAGAGGAGGCCGAGCCGGATTGTTGGCGAAGCAATAGGTTCGGTAGACGCGTTCCCGTGGGAAGGTCGTACAGACCCAGTATTCGATTGGTGTCGGTACAAGGCGGATCGTTTGCGTGGTCTCCGCCTTCTCGCCAATCACCAGCAGCGCTTCGGCGCTCCGTCCCTTCCGGGGCGCTCCGAAGTGCTTGATCTCATCCAAAGCCGCTTGATTCAGAGCAAGGTGAGTCGCTAGCGGGCTCACGTCTCCCGGCTGCCGGCCGATGATTTTCGTCGAAACGTTGCGCACAATGCCGGGACCGTGGATACGCGGCTGCGTGTCGGTTCCGACAAAGTCTTCGAGCGTCTGCGAAATGCCCCACACGCTTCCGCCGCGTTTGCGTGCCGTCCGGAACAACTGCACCACTTCGGGAGCCAGAACATTGGAATCGAGCAGTGACCAGCACTCGTCGAGAACCGTGATGCTGTGCTGACCAGTTCTGCCAGAGGCCCGCTCCTGCATCGCATGGGCAATCATCATGCTCATGGCAGTTTCGAGCTTTGGATCGTCACTCAGCCTCTCGATGTTGAAGAACAGCCAATCGGCGTCCGTTTTCAACGTGGTGTGCTGGTCAAACAACCTCGAGTAAACGCCCCTCTCACCAGTCCACTCGCGGAGTTTAAGAGCGGCCAACTTTGCCTCTTCGACGGTCCTCTCGATTCGATCTTCATCACGCCATTGTTGGAGTTCTTCTCGCAGATCATTGAACGTCGGGGTCGGGTTGCTATGCCGGATCGCGCAGCGCTTATAAGTGCGGCTGATCGCCTCACTGAGCAGGTTGTCGAGCAGGGCCGTATCCGAATTCGGACTGTCCCCGATCATGTGGCGGGTCAGATTCTTGAGGAAAGCGATCTTGTCCTTACCGGGTGTCGTCGCTCCCGGAGCCAAGTCCCACGGATTGAGGGTTATGCTTCCTTCGAGATCCACGTCTATGCACCGCCCGCCCATCAACTCCACCAGCGGCCGGTACGAGTCACCGCGTTCCAGAATCGAGATTAGCGGCTTCAGCCTGGCCATCATCAGCAGGAACAGCATCGCCATGAAGGTTTTGCCGCCGCCCGACGCCGCCATGATCAGCATGTTCGCGTCGGCGAACGACGAATCCCACAGAGAGAACGGCACTAGCTGGCGATGAGGCGTATCGAGCAGAATCAGCGGAGATTGTGGCGTGCCGCGCCAAGATGTCTCCACCGGCAGCAGGTCGGCCGCATGGACTGTGAGGCAGTCGTTCTCCCGCTGATTCTCTTCACTCATGCCGGGAAGACCCCCGATGAACAACCGCCGCTTGGCCAAGTCCTCTGGGAGCCCCCGGCTTCCATTCATCTGCATGACGGTGTACAGAACTTTCTGGCGCCGGTCCGACAACACCCGCTCCTGCTCCGCGAGGTCACGGTGGCTCTGCACGGGTTGCGACGTGCGGACGCCGATCACCATACTCGTGCGACACGTTTTCAGTGAGCTTGAGATCAGGTTTTCGAGTGTTTCGATTAGCTGGCGCTGGGCCACCTGCGCATCCACGTCGATGCGGAACCCGCCATGCGAGTCCCGTTGCGCGGCCTGCATCTTCTTGAGGCGCCCCTTATACTGCTTGATCATCGCCGCCTGGTCCGGAATCATGACGTCGGTGTTGACCGTAATAGGAAAGTCGAGGCCCACAAGATCGCGCAGGATCCCCGGAAAGGTGGCATCGGGCAGATCTTTTAAAGTGATGAACGAGTACAGAAGACCACCGATTCGGATGTACGTCTCTTCCTCGTGCTCAATGTTTGTATTGACGATCTGCTCCCGTGTGCTGCGATGTTGGAGCGAGGACTCCGGCCGGCGAAGGGGGATTCGGTCGAATACCAACGGATTCAGAGAACGCTTTACCTCAAGGAAGATCTCTGCGTCGGTCAGCCGCCGTACTCCCATTCCTGTGGCTCTCAGCGTCTGCTCGACGCCGGAGAGTATTGACCCAAACTCAGACAGAATATCATCGTGTTCCCGCGCTGTTCGCTGGATACATCTATTCGCCGACAGGCTAAAGCTATCGAGGCTGAAGCGCTTGGTTACCGCCTTGCCGAAAGCGGCGCCTGGAAGTTCGTGATGAACCGTGGGATTCCAGTGGAAGTAGGCATGCAAAAGCGGCCGCAGGTAGTAGCCTTCCTGCTCCTTCTTCCTCCAGGTGTCCATCCTTAAGCGATCGAGCGCCAAGAGCGTAGGATTCTGATTCCGGAGTTGTTGCTGGTACCGCTCGCGCAGATCGCCTAACCCTTCGGTGATCTCGAACCGCACTTGCATTCGCATGGACCGCTCCGGCAGGGAACGAATCAACGCTTCGAGCGCCAGTTTCGTCCGGTTCCGGCCATCGTCGTTGTGGTAGTACGAGTTGATACCGCTGAGTTCGTACGCCGCGACTAGAGCGCCCGTGGTCCGGATGATCACGTCGCTCAAGATGTCGCGCACCGGCAGCAACTCGGAGAACGCTGGCTGATGCAGCGATGCCTTATGTTGTTCGATAGTCGTTGGCATCGATCTCCTCCTCTTTGAAGTAGTCGAGCTTCATTCCCGAATCCGGTTCGAGTCCGCAATAGATCCGGGGCTTGGCGTGCCACGCCAGAAAATCTTTCAGATAGCCGCCGGGTTTTCCGTACTTGAACAGCATGAGGAATGGGATGCTCAGCACTGGAACGATATACTGCAAAAACACGTTCATCGGTATCCCGAACATGTGACGATCGATCCACCGGCCGAAGATGTTGGTGAGGGCCGCCAGACCCATCACGACGAACCAGTCTTCGAACTCGAGGTACAAGAAGCTCACGCGCGTGTGCAGATTGCGGTGAACCGGGCTGATATTTAGTGCCATGACGTTTGTTTTCCTTCCTCATTCAGCTAATGCCGCCCAACCCTCGCGCGATGAACCATTCCGCCAACCGCAGCAAGCCGGATAACGCCAGGCATAGTGCCGCGGCGCTGAAATGCCGCATCCATGCACCTCCGGCGTAGATGCGGTGACCAATGCCCGCGTACAACATGACTGCCTGCAAGAGTTGCAGTACCGCATACACAGGCAGAAGGACGTTGCACGTCCAATTCACCATTCCCCGAAGCGTGATCCAGACCAAGTCCGGGTTGTTCCATGCGGCCTGGGCCGCGAATTTCTCGATGCCGCGCAATACGCCCGAGACCATCAGGCAGAGAAAGCCTGCCCACGGTGCGTAGGTGTGCGCCTGCCCGTGCGCGTAGCGGAGGACGCCGAGCGCGAAGAACAACGCGGCCAGCGTCGGCATGATGACGTTGCCCATCCAGTTCGTCAGGTTCGTAATGCCATTAAGGAAGTTCATATTGCCTCGGGTGCTACATCATCGAAACAACCAGACGCCAGAGCGCAGAGACCGTCAGGAACGCGGCGGCGGACCCGATCAGCCGTATGGCCGGCCGTCCAAAAGCGAAGTTCACAACCGCCCCGATGACAGCCAGTCCCGCGGCGATTGGCATGATCCTGCTGGCGGTGTACGTCCAAGCGCCTTCGAGGACCGCGGCCGTCCCGAAGCGCGTCCCGTCATTCCAACTTTGGAGAAGCGCTGCGCTCGCGGGGATTGCCAATAGGAACATGGCGCCAAGGATCGAGGCCAACGGAGTGTATCCCTCGCTCCAATCGATCACCGACCGAAGAACCATCCAGGCCGCCAGGACCGGCACCAGACGGCCGATCACGAAAGTGTTCACGAAGATCACGGCGTCATTCGAGAACCCTGACATCCACCCGTTGCCAATGCCTCCACCGGGAAGTGGCGCGCCAACGCCCCAAAAAGCGAACCATCCGAATACCTGTGGAAGAGTGATCATCACGATGGCCCAGAACATCCACTTTGAGAATCCACCTCCGCCCACTGAAAACGAAGTCGTTCCTTCGCGTCGCAGCGCAATGCCAGCCAGGACGAGCGCAATGAGAGAGGCTGGAAGAGCCAGCGCCAGCAAAAACCGGATTGCGTCGAGTAGGAGTTGTGGAACCGCCATTCGTTACCTCCTGTTTGGAAGATCGGCGGGCCGGTTCCCCATAAACCGGCCTGCCTACTTGGTTGCTGTAACCGTGGCAGCCGGGCTTCAAGAAATGCCGCCGCCACCTTGGGCGATCCAGAACTCGATCAACCGGGTGACACCCGAGATGGCGAGTAGTCCGGCACCGGTCACCAGCCATCGGAATGTGCCTCTTCCGGTGGCATAGCTACCGATGGCGCCCAACACCGCGACGCCCGCGCCGACCGGAGCGATCACGTTGCCGATCCAGTTGACGAAGTTGAGGAACGCGCCTTCCGGTTGCGCTCCGGTTTGGCCCTGCACGGCGACGTTCACTTGCGGGGCAGCTCCAAGGTTCTGTGCGATCGCCACGGTTTGCACTACGACCAGGCAGAGTGCGAGCGCAACGATAACCCGTTTTGCGAATTGATTCATGTGCGGTTAACCTCCATGCGATTTTCATTCCGCCATGGTCGCCGCTTCTTGGACCCGGATGACAGCCGGCTAAGAACGCGGCGACCGGAACGTGGAAGCAGAATAAAGCAACCCGCCCGACTTTTTCAAAAGTCTCCAAATCGGGCAGGGGACGGAGCTCAATGCTGTGAGGAAACCAAGTGGGAAGGGAAGATGGGCGAGCGAGCCGGACCCTTTAACTTAGAACTGGACTTGGACCCGTTTCATCGCCTCGGTGAAGTCGTTCCAGACGAGTGGAGGCAGCTCTTCAGCATCTTCGGCCATCCGCCTCATCGCCATTCGCTTGGCGCTATGGCAGATGGCTTCCAGATCGGCCGGCGAAATGCCGTTTAGCCTCTCGGCCAGAATTTCCACCGAGAGCCCATCACCAAGCCGGATGCCGTCCAGGTGCTTGTCGAGCAAACGCTGATATCCGCTTTCGTGCGGCGTGCCAATCTCGATCTTCTCTGAGAAACGCCCTCCGCGGAGGATGGCTGCGTCGATGCTGCTGAGGTCGTTGGTGGTCCCGATCAGAAAAACGTTGTGTTGCGGCTCCAGCTCACTAATCAAGCTTCGCGCCTGTTCCACCAACTGGATGTCGTGCTGAGACTGAAAACCGTTGTTGCGGGGTAGCACGCCATCCATCTCGTCTATGAAGATGATCGACGGACTGTTCTCTTTCGCCCTGGCAAATAGTTCCGAGAGCTTCTTTACCGATGCGCCAGTTGCCCCACCCAAGATGTCAGCGGCAGTGATCGGGTAGAAGCTCCGCTTCGTCTGCGTCGCAATCAACCGCGCAATCATTGTCTTGCCGGTTCCAGGGGGCCCGATCAGCAGCAGGCCTGTGGGCATGGTCAACTTGAGCCGTTCTCCGTATGCGGGGTCCATCAGGCGAACCAGGTTCCGGAG
>JADGNQ010000099.1 GCA_017883385.1 Candidatus Sulfotelmatobacter sp. | reverse complement strand
TCGCGGCTGCTCTCGGCTGAAAGCCGCTCTTCCGTGGCCTGCCTCACTTCCTCGCGTTGTTTGCTCTTGTAGAAGACCGGGACGTTTATGGTGAACGTCGATGAATGCTATCGCTTGCGGTGGGAGTCTGTGACTTGGACCAACGGAAGAAACGGGACCATTCTCGTGACTCACGGCAAGACTGCTGCTGCTCGCCGGGTGCTCCCTTTAACTGTGCGCGCCAAGAATATCCTGGAGGCCCGCTGGGAGGCGGCAGGGAGCCCTGCGGAGGGGTGGGTGTGGTCCGCTCCCACACGCAGCGGGCACTTTGAGAAATCCACGCTCAAGAAGCAGCACAAGAAAGCATTGAGACTAAGCCGGGTCCGCCCTTTCGTGCTTTACAGCTTGCGTCACACGTTCCTGACGCGACTGGGTGAGTCGGGTTGTGATGCTTGGACACTGGCGCGAATCGCGGGACATAGTTCCGTGGCAATGTCTGCCAGATACGTTCACCCGAGCGAAGACGCGGTTCTCGCCGCTCTAGATCGGCTGAGTGGGCACAATTTTGGGCACAGTGGGGATGCAAGCGCAAATATCCTCGCGACTGAGTCGCCGCTATCTACTTCAAATGACTAAAGAAAGATTGGTCGGGGAGAGAGGATTTGAACCTCCGACCCCCTGGTCCCGAACCAGGTGCTCTACCAGGCTGAGCCACTCCCCGACTTGTGCAGCGGACGCCGAAGGAACTACAGGACGCCCTTGCAGATTGCTGACTTGACACTGAATTATAACATTCGCGCACACTACTCGCTGTTGACGCTAGGTTGGAATCCGCTTGAAACGTAAGTCCCACGCAACGAAGTCCCACGCAGGTTGTCGGAAACCGGGCCTGCGTCTACGATAGGTCTTCACCGCTCTCCATGAGAACCGCATTCACCGCAACCCGCCTCTTCACACCCACCGAGGAGATCCTGAAGCCGCTGCTCGAGGTGGAGGACGGCCGGATCACCGAAGTTTCCTCGCGTTCAGGGAAAGAAATCCCCAGCAACACTTCGCTTGTCGATTTCGGTGAGGCCGTACTTACCCCCGGCTTTTTCGACATCCACATTCACGGCGGAGCGGGACTCGATGTCATGCTAGCCTCGCCATCCGATCTTCCGCGCCTGGGCAAGTTCCTGGCGACGCACGGCGTCACCGCATATTTCCCAACTACCGTCGCGGCGCCGCTCGACGCCACCTGCGCCGCCCTCGGACGTTTGGCTGACGCGATTGAAGCAGCCCAGTCAACGGTCTCCACCAATGGCGAGCCCGCACAGGCGCACCCTCTTGGCATTCATCTGGAGGGGCCATTTCTGAGCCACAAGCGCAGGGGAGTGCATCCGCCGGAGAATCTGGTCACGCCCACGATCGAAGTTTTCGAACGGCTCTGGCAGGCTGCGCGCGGACATGTGCGCGTGCTGACGATTGCGCCTGAAATTCCCGGTGCGCTGGAAGTGATCACGGAAGCGGCGCGGCGGAACGTCTGCGTGAGTATCGGCCACTCCGATGCCGAGATGCCGGTCGCGCAGGCCGCGGTGAAGGCCGGGGCCCGGCACGCCACGCATACTTTCAACGCCATGCGGCCGCTCGACCATCGCGATCCTGGGATCATCGGCGAAGTGCTCACCGATGACCGGCTCAGCGCAGACATCATCGTCGACGGAATCCATGTGGCGCCAGCGATCGTGAAACTTTTCTTGCAGGCGAAAGGGACCGAACGCGCGGTGCTCATTACCGATGCGATTTCAGCGACCGGAATGCCCGACGGGCGCTACCAACTTGGGCCCATCCAGGTCGACGTCAAGGACGGCAAGTGCACGTCGGGTGGCAGCCTCGCCGGAAGCGTGCTCACCATGGATCGCGCCGTTCGCAACGTGACGCAATTTTCCGCGTGGAGCCTGCGGGATGCAGTGCGGGCCGCGACGTTGAATCCTGCGCGAGCTGTGGGTTTGGCGGGCAAGCATGGAGTTCTGGCCGCCGGCGCCAGAGCGGATTTCACAGTGCTCAGCGCGGCAGGAGAAGTGCTCAAGACGATCGTCCACGGGCACGGATTCTAAGGAGAGACTTTCCAGTGGAACTCGACGAAGAGACGGTGGGTCATCCGGTCAGCCCAGATCAAAAGAGGCTATATCGGGTGGGCGGTATTGCCGCAATCTTGCTCGCTATCGGGTATGTAGTCATTGTGCCCCTCTACGCCCAAGTCGGGACTCCGCCGAGCGGCGGAGATGCGTGGTTCAAATATCTAAACGGCAAAACGAGCATCTGGTGGTGGATTGTTGTTCTCTCTGTCATGACGGACTTTCTCTTCGTCCCCGTAGCTTGGGCGCTCTACCTGGCTCTGAAAGATGCGGGCAGAAATGCCATGTTGCTGGCAACGGTGTTCGTGGGGCTATTCGTGGTCTTGGATCTCGCGGTCACCTGGTCTCATTACGCCTCAATCCTCGTCCTCTACGCTGAGTACAATGCAGCTTCCGATGAGGCGCTAAGGATGGGTTACCTCGCCGCCGCCAACTATGGATCTGCAATGCTCACGTCACGGCTGGAAATTGTGTATTCAATCGTTACCCTGTCATTTGGGATTCTCGTGACCGGGCTCGTCATGCTGAGAGGGATATTTAACAAGATCACCGCGTACCTGGGGTTGGCCACGGGGGTTTTAGGGTTCGCCTCCCCGACGCGCCTGAGTGTGGCGATTATCGGAAACGCTCTTTGTGCCACCGCGTGGCTTTTTCTTGTGGGCTACAGACTATGCCAGCTCGCTCAAGATCCGCCCCAGCTGCAGTCAAAACCTGTGCGTTGATTCCCGAGGAACTGATTACTGTATTCGACAAATCGATCCTAAGGTGATGGATAGGGATAAATTCCGCATGGTCGGCCCACCAGAACCTACGCCGGTTCTCGTCGGACATCGGACTTGCGCCTGTTGAACCAGACATCCAGGGCGAGGTAAGCAGCGGGGACGAGGCCGGGGCGATCGATCGGGAGATAGGAAAATGCGGTGAACCTCGCCCGTCACAAACTATGTGCGCGCCTTGCTCCAGATGAAGACCGAACTCGAGTGGTGCCTGAAGGACGCAGCAAGCTGCGTCTCTACGATATGAGCGTGGTAGTTAGTTGGGCTTACGACGCCTGGATTCGGCGAGGTGATGAAGCAGCATCACTTCGTCCGCGCGGGAGAGTTGGTCCAGAAAAGAGCTTTCAAATTTGGGCGTCTCATCACTGGCCGTTTTCGCTGGACCAGCCTGCCGCAACTTGTCTCCCAGTTCCGGTTCATTGTCCATCACCTGCGAGTAGAACCATAGGAAATGGCGCATCTGGTCAAGCGCTGAGCGCAGGGTGTCGATGGGCTCCGTCTCCGAAAGAGAGTTGAGCGATTCCATGAGCTCCGGGTCACTCGGGGCCTGCATGGCGGCGCAATTGAGCTCCTGTTGGATCGTTCGCAGGTCGTCGGTAACGCGAGCGATCCTAAGGTGGAGGTCGTCCATATCGTCTCTGGCCATTATGTTTGCCGTCTCAACATCTCATCGGCAACGTCAAGCGAATAGATGTCCCACGGGCATGCGCCTTTGGTAATTCACCCGTTACTTTGGACTGGGAAAAGGTCACTGCGGCCAAACGCCCTAATTGGCGCGGCTTTTCACGCGCGGGCGCGACGGATCTCAGGCACCGTCACGACGCGTCTGCCTTGAGCAGGATTTTCCACGGCGACCGTCAGTGCACTTGTCATCTGCTCCAAGGTCACCAGGCCCAGTCGTTGCGCTCCCGCGCGCGTTGCCGGCAACAGTTCTGCGAACCTGTACATTGGCAGCAGAAGGTAAGGCCACCAGTGCCCCGGACCCAGTACATACCAGGGCCGCAGGATCGTTGCGTTGAGCCCGGCCACCCCGATCGCCGCCTCACACTCGCAGCGCACCGCGATGTAGGCATGCATCATGGGCGCGGGATGGGCCACGCTCAAGTAAACAAAGTGGCCAATTCCCGCGGACTTCGCCGCCGCAACTGCTCCCAACCCGGAGGGAAGATCCACCTGACGAAACTCCGCTCCCTTCGCCGGACTCGGATGCGCCACTCCCACCAACTGCACGAACGTGTCTGCGGGCGAGATTTGTCCGGCGTAACTGGTACCGTCGAGCGCGTTGCCATAAACCGGAGTACAGCCCGCAGGCAGCTTCTTCTCCGAACCGCGCCGCACCAGGGCGCGCACTTCATGCCCGCGCTCCAGCAACCGGGCAATCAGCCTGTGCCCCATGTAACCCGTCCCCCCGGCAATGAACACGCAATGGCGCTGTCCGCCCATCGAATCCTCCCCAAGCACCCACTCAAAGCCACAAAGAGTTACGTCAGAAAAGCGGTTTCGGATTCCCGGCATTGTAAAGCAGCCCCCGTGAACAAAGTCCATGCAGGGACGGCCGCCTCGGCCGTCTGAGTCCCGGGTGATGTGGGGGATGGCTGCCTCGCCCGTCCAAGCTCTGGTGATGTGGGGATGGCCGCCTCGGCCGTCCAAGCTCGGGCGAAGCCCGGCGCCCCTGCCGCAACTGTTGTCCCGGCATCGTCCACTTGTGATAAAACCACGCGGTGACGGAATCCACCCAGGAAACCGCGCCGGGAAGCCAACTCGTTCGCGCCATCGGCCGCTGGGGCCTCGCCGCGCTCACCGTGAACTGCATCATCGGAAGCGGCGTCTTTGGATTGCCTTCCGTCCTCGCCGCGAAAGTGGGAAGCGCGAGCATCCTTGCGGTTCTGCTCGCTGGCGCGGCGATCGGCGTGGTCATGGCCTGTTTTGCGGAGGTTGCCTCCCGGTTCACCGAGACTGGAGGACCATACCTCTACGCGCGCGAGGCCTTCGGACGCTTCATGGGCATTCAGGTGGCCTGGCTGGTCTGGTTCGTGCGGCTCACCGCGTGCGCCGCCAATGCCAACTTGTTTGTCACCTACCTGGGAGAATTTTGGCCGCACGCGACCCAGCCGCTTCCGAGACTGGCGATCCTGACCCTGCTGATCGGAATCCTCGCCATGGTTAACTTTCGCGGAGTACGCGCCGGCACTCACGTCAGCACGGCGTTCACCATCGCCAAACTCGCGTCGCTTGGCATGGTCTGCGTGACGGGAGCGTTTTACTTGGTCGCTGCGCACCGCGTCATTCCCGTGGTGAGCGGTTCTCCGAATGCGAACTCCTGGGTGCAAGCCGTTGTGCTCCTCATCTTTGCCTACGGAGGCTTCGAGGCTGCCGTGATCTCCTCCGGCGAAGCCCGGGACCCGCGCCGGGACGTGCCCTTTGGACTGTTTGCCGCCCTCATCACTTGCACCATCATCTACGGCTTGATCCAGTGGGTAGTGGTTGGGGTGCTGCCCGACCCGGCGCATAGCGAGCGCCCGCTGGCCGATGTGGCGCGCATCGTCCTGGGACACGGCGGGGCTGCCCTGATTTCAGCCGGCGCACTGCTGTCGATCTACGGCTACTTGAGCGCCAACATCCTCACCACGCCGCGCATTACGTTCGCGCTCGCCGAGCACGGCGACTTCCCGTCACTGTTCGGCCTCGTGCATCGCCGCTTCCGCACTCCATATTTTTCCATCTTCATGTTCGCTCTGCTGGCCTGGCTGTTCGCCTGTTTTGGCAGCTTTGCGGGGAATGCGACCCTCTCCGCCGGATCGCGGCTGTTCTATTACGGCGTAGTCTGCGCCGCACTTCCCGTTCTGCGGAAGAAGCAGAGAACTCCTGCGACGCTCCAGATTCCCGGCGGGACGCTCCTTGCGGTCGTGGGCGTGCTCATCTGCGTGGGGCTGCTCACTCGAATTGAGTACACCAAGTCTCTGATCCTGGTTGTCGCCGTCGCGGTAGCGCTCGTGAACTGGCTGGCCGTACGGCGCCGCACGGCGCCACGAGTGGACACCTAGACTCTTCTCCTCGCAAAGAGATCGGCTGGCATCACCCGAACTGAGGGTGCCCCATCCTAGCCGCGTTCTTTGCGGCTAGGGTGGGCAAGCAGAAGCCGACATCACGCGATTCTTAACCAGCCGTGCTGCCAGCCGGGAACAGTAACGCGGCCTCGATTAGTTCGTGTAGACCCGCACGTAATCAATCAGCATCTCAGACGGGAACGGAGTAGAGTTGTCTGGCGGTCCCGGATAATCCCCGCCAATCGCCAGGTTTAGGATGATGAAATTGCTCTGCCCCGCGTCGAATGGCCAGACCGCGCCGCTGAATCCGCCAATGCTGGATGGGTTGAACGTAGCGTACGGGATGCCATCGACGTAATACGACACCGTGCCCTGGGACCAGGCCATGCCATAGGTATGCCACTGGGCGGCGGTTTGGCCGCTGGGAAAATGGTAGGTCGCGCCCAGTCCGGTTCCGCCGGTGAAGCCTGTCCCGTGAATGGAACCCGCATTCCAATCGGGATTGAGTGCCGCGTTGACGCGCTCCAGCACATCCTGTTCACCGCAAGCCGGCCAGTTCACGGTGGCAATGTTGTTGCCCATCAGCCATGCCGCTGGCCAGAAGCCCTGCGCCTCCGGCACCAATGCACGCACCTCGAACCGGCCATACTGAAAGCTGAACAGGCCTTGCGTCTTTAGTCGCGCCGATGTGTACACCCCGGACGAAGGCTGCTGCGCCACGATGTGAAGATAGCCATCGGTTCCCACGAACTCGCTGGGATTCGCCACCTTGCACGGTGAGGTGGATGAGTTCCACGCACAGTAGGTCTCCAGTTCGTGATTGCCAAAGCCGCTGTTGCCCGTGTCGTAGGTCCAGACTTGCGGATTGGGTTGCGACGGGGCGCCGGTGGAGTCGAACTCGTCGCTCCACACCAGCGTATTCGCAGGAATGTTCGGGGCGAAGACCTGGCTCGTAACCGTGCTGACCGTTAGCGCGCTGGATGCGCCGGAGACAGCGATCGCATTGAGCGTGAGATTCGACGCCACGAGAAAAGGCGCCTGGTACTGCTGCGAAGATGGACTGGGCGTGCTCCCATCGACGGTGTAGTAGATGGTCGAGCCAGCAGTCGTCGAGGCCAGATTCACGATCACCGCGCCATTCTGTGCGGCTGTGGCGGAGACAGTCGGCGGTGCAGGTGGGTTGCCACCGCCACCGAAGGTTGCCCCCGCCCCTCCGCATCCGCCCATCAAAGCACTCGCCAAAAGAATCGCCGCCAGGGTTGCTGTGTCTGCCCGCATAGGTTCCGCCCCAGCAGGACCGTCAAAGAACCAATCCCGCTAATCTCTATTTAATGGCCAGTAAATCCGGGCGTCAATGGAGCGCTTGGTACGACAGATCCCTGAACGTAGAGACGTTGCTTGCAACGTCTCTCTCACCATCGTCGGGAATGCCCGCAACCCGTAGCAAGCTACGTCTCTACGACCGCTGTTCCATCTCCAGCAGAGTCTTCTTCCGCTCGATGCCCCACCGGTAGCCGCCCATGCTGCCGTCCTCGCGCACCACGCGATGGCACGGGATCGCCACTGCAACCGGGTTGGTCGCGCAGGCGCGGGCCACGGCGCGGACCGCAGTGGGCCGTCCGATGCCCTTGGCCACCTGGCTGTAGGAACGCGTGGCTCCGAATGGGATCGATTGCAAGTACGCCCACACGCGGCGCTGGAAGACCGTTGCTCGAATGTCGAGCGGCAGCGAAGAATCGAGATCCTTGCCGCGCATGTGCTTGAGCAATTCGCCTGCCCAGGACTTCAACCCGCCCTCATCCACCTTGCGAACGGCGAACGGGAATTCGCGCTTCAGACCTTCGAGCAACTCACCGTCAGACCGGGCAAACTGGATGGCGCAAACGCCGCGCTCGGTGGCTGCGATCAGCATGCGCCCCAGCGGTGAATCGGCGCAGGTGTAGCGAATCGCGGCGGCGATAGCGCCCCGGCGGTACTTGTCGGGCGTCATGCCTAGTTGCGACGCGGTCTTCTCGTAAAGGCGGCTGCTCGATCCGTATCCGGCATCGTACATGGCGCGAGTCACCGAGTCGCCGGCCTGCAGGTTGCGCTTGAGCAAGCGCATGCGGCAGGAGTCGGCGTACTCCCGCGGAGTAATTCCCAGAACCGCCTTGAATCGCCTCTGCAGGTGAAACGGGCTCTGGTGAAATTCCTCGCCCAGACGAGCCAGCGTCACGGGTTCGTCGAGATGCTGTTCGATAAACCGGCAGATCGCCTTCACGCCATCGGATTGCGCGTTTCCGCTGACCGACTTGGGGCGGCAACGCAGGCAGGCGCGATATCCGGCTTGCTCGGCCTGTTCTGGCGCAGGGAAGAATTGAACGTTCTCCCGGCGCGGTCGCCGCGCTGCACACGACGGGCGGCAATACACACCGGTGGTTGAGACTGCGAAAACGAATGCTCCGTCGCGCGCCGCGTCGCGAGCCACAACGGCGCTCCAGCGCTGGTCGTCGGCTGGATCAGTCACTGCGGTGGCCAGCGGCCGGGTTGCCGGTTTCGGTTCAGAGGAGGACATCGCTTTCAGGCTTTCCGTTTCGAGTATGGCATTGGTTGTCATGGCAAGGAAAGCCTACGACGAACGGCTTTGAGCGAACTATCCGAATCTTGCGGGCAAAGCAAAATTGTGAAGAATGCGAGTTCTCAGTTCTCAGTTCTCAGTTCTCAGTTCTCAGTTCTCAGTTCTCAGTTCTCAGTTCTCAGTTCTCAGTTCTCAGCCTTCTGACCGGGCGAAGGCCCGGCGGATCTGTTTGCGACTTATAGACGAAAGGATTAGATTTTCCGTGAGGATTTTTCACTTCAAGAATCGAGGACTGATATTCATGAAAACTCGTTCGGCAGTCGTGGGTTGTCTGATGCTGGCCATCTCTTCGTTGGTCGTAGCCCAGCAGGCATCGAAGCATGTGCTGACCAGTGACGAACTGAAGAAGGCGGTCCCGGCGGAATACTTCTTCCGTGAGCAGAAAGCGCCGGTGCAACTGCGCAATGCCGTCGGATTGCAACTGGCGGACGGCAAGATGGCACTGGCCGCGTTGGTCGACGCCTCAGGATACTCGACCGCGATCCAGCAGAAATACCAGGGCCTGCTCATCACCGAAACGAAACTCAACATCGGCGGATCGGAACTCGCGCCCGGCCAATACGGCTTCGGCTTCACCGCCGACGGCAAGTTCCTCGTGATGGACGTATCCAACAACGACGTGCTCAGTGCCTCCTCGCAAACCGACGCGGCGCTGCAACATGCCGTCCCACTGAAACTGGTTGAGGATGGCGCAGGCTACAAGCTGTACGCAGGGAAGAAGTGGGTGGAAATCAAGGTGGAGTAGCGAATCTCCAGAGGTCCTTGGGATGTTGAAGTACGAGCTCATCACCAAGGAAGGGATCGCCGCCCCGCACGGCGCGAACCGCCCATGTTAAATGCGTACGTATTTGTACGTACTTAATGGTACGCATTCTAGCGGGCGAGCCCGGCAATCCCAAACCTCCCCGCGCGCGTCGCATGGAATACCCTTTCCGGAGCCGGAAACGACCTTTGCTGCGACGATCAATCCTGCGCTCAGGGAAAACCCCATCCGCGGCAAGACTGCGCGTCCTGGGGCCGTGCAGGGCCCTTCTACGAATTCTCAATCACTTGCACGAAGACTCAATCACTTGCACGAAGACTCAACGACTTAGCGAGATTCCTCCCCCCTCGCGTTACGCTCGGGGGCGGCATGACAAAGTTTAGGGTTTGGGGTTGGGTTTGGCTAAGAGCTAAAAGCTAAGAGCTAAAAGCTAATAGCTGATTCAATGCGCCAGCGGATGGAACGGTCCGTGCAGCGAGTTCATCCCGGCGCGCTTGCGCAACTCAATCAGCAGCGCGCTTGCGGCGTTTTGATAGGTCTTGTTCGGGTCAGACGGATCGGCCCACACGGCGTCGTAGATGATCTGGGCGGCTTCCTTCAGGTCAAGATGAAAGGCCCCCTCGCAAACATCCAGCCGCTCCTGCAGGCGCTCGTAGCAGGTCTTGCAGATCTCCGCACGGGCTGGCTCCCCGGCGTGGTGCTCTCCCGTGCAGAGTGATTCCGGAGCGCCCGCCACTTCGGCGTGGGCTTCCATAAGCTGGGACTTGAACTGCCGCAGGAATTGCTCCCGCTCCTGCTCGACGGCAGTGGTATCAGGAACTGGATCGGCCGCGGCCTGCGCCACTCGGGGCGGCACGTTGGGCACGACGGGCGCAACGCGCTCCTTGTGATGGCAGGTCGGGCAAGTATCGAGATCGGCAGAATAGTAGAGTCGGCATTTGGAGCAAGGCAGGCCGTATCCGGCAGGCTTGCGGGCGGAATCCTCCGAGGAACCCGGTGCGGACGAAGCCTCCGTGTGGCGGACGCCCTTTTCCTGCGCCAAAGTCGCATGTACGGCCGTGTTATCGGCTACTGTCTGCTGGGATCGCGTCGCACTCGTCGCCATCGTAAGTCTCCCCATGCTCGGTTTACCGCGCGTAGCGTCCCCCGTCTGGCGAGGTGCGCCTTGAAACTCTAGTTTAGGGACGACGTGACGCTTCGCCTATGCACCGTGGTACAACGGCACATACTGACCAACGGTTTCAGGCCTTGGCGGATTTTTTCTAAGCGGTCCCCCAGCTAGCGACTGAAACACTCAAGATTCGCATCAGGGCATCGCCTTCAGCGATGCCGTGAGCACTGCGATGTTGACAGGCTGCGGAGAAAGTCGATTTCGGTTTTGTTTTGAAAGGGCGCGGCTTCCAGCCGCGCCGTAAGTGCAGCAAAATCATTGGTCGCTTCAGCGGTTGCGGGACTCTAGAGGTCCAGAGAGGACTTTTTCCGCAGCCTCGTCAGCCGCTGCGTGAGCGCGTTTTTCCGCGGCGCCGCCGGGCTTCGCCCAGGCGGGACAGCCGAGGCGGCTGTCGCCACATGAGCATACTCAGCGCGAGCGCGTTTCCTTCATCAGCTTGAGCAGTTCTTCCCGGCGAGCGCGGTAGAGCGTTCTCTCGGGGTCCAGGCGCGAGGCCGTTTCCAGCTCCGTCAAAGCTTCGTCGTAGCGGTCCATGCTCATCAGGCACGCCGCAAGCGAGTAATGATTGTCAGCCGAGGCGTTCAGGCGAAGCGCTTCGCGAAATTCCTTCTCGGCAGCATGCAGTTGCTGCTGCTCAAACAAGGCCGTACCCAGCAGATGATGGGCAACTTCTGAATCGGGGTTCAGCGAAACCGCGAGACGCAGTTCCCGCAACGCCTCTTCCGGTTGGTTGTCGAGCAGCAGAACCTGGCCCAGGATGCGGTGTTCCGCCGATCCGGTAGGGTTCTGGAGCAGGGCCAGCCGCAGTTCACCCACCGCCGCACCGTAGTTCTTCTTCGTCATGTAGGCGCTGGCCAGGCACGCGTGCCCCTGCTGCCATTCCGGATGCTGGCGGTAAAGCTCGTGCAACTCTTCCATGGCGGCGTCGAACTTTCCCTGATCGCAATACGTGTTGCCCAGATTATTGCGGACGGAGGCCTCATCCGGAGCGATCCGCTTGGCGGCACGATATTCCGCTACCGCTTTATCAAGGTTGCCTTCTTCGTGCAGGATCAGTCCCAGGTTGGAGTGAGCCTCCCAGAAGGCAGGCCGCAGGCGGATAGCCTGTTCGTAGGCTGCGATCGCGCCCGGCAGATTTCCGTCCGCGTGCAGCGCAATGCCCATGTCGTAGTGGGTATCAGCGTTGTCCTGATCGCGGGCCAGCGACTCGCCAAAGGCGTGTACCGCAGATTTGTATTGGCCAGTCGAATAGAGACCAAGTCCAAGGTATTGATAAGCCTCGGCGTTTCGCGGGTCGATGCTGAGTGCCGTACGAGCCTCGGCAATCGAATTTGGCCCGTCGTCGAGGCGATAGAAGAAGTAGGCCAGGGCGCTGTGGTTTTCCGGCAGATCGGGCATGAGCCGCGCCGCCTCGGTGAGTTCGTCGAAGGCGTCGTCCCACTGCTCCTGCAGGCGCAGCATGATCCCGAGCGCGAAATGCAGGGCGGAATTCTGTTCGTCGGAGCGCAGGGCTTCGCGCACCTGAAGTTCCGCCTCATGGTAGTGCTGCTGGCGAGCCTCGGCGGCAGCTTTCAGCAGTTCCGCTGGAATCGCGGGGCCTACACTCGCAGACTGAACGTTGCCGGAGCTGAGAACGCGCATCAGGTCTTTTTCGGCTCCCGCTGAGGCGACTTGGCGGAGTTCGTTCTGGGTGGGCAAGGTGGCCAGCCCCCGCTCCCCGACGAGGCGGGCCAAGCGGCTGCTGGAAACTCCCCCAGTCAGCCACGCGGTGAGCTGAGTCGTGCTTACGGGGGTATCGGTGGAATGGCTATCGGCGGAATGCGCCGCTGTAGCCGCCAAACTGAAGAACAGCAGAAGTAACCAGGCTTTGACTCTCACCGGACTCCCCGAACATGTGGATTGGCTTGCTGGCAGCGGCTTTTGAGGCAAATGCCTGCAGAAACCCCTACAGAAACATAGCCCGCCGGCGAGCCCGCAGGTAAGGTCACGGAGGTAACAGGGCACATGATTTTGTCCCCGAAGAGCCGTACCGCCCGCAGGGTCTTTGACTGTGATCGAGATCACAACTCACCGTGGCGAGGTTCACCGTGGGGTCGAGAGGCGATGGGGTAAAAGAGTGGAAAGGCTATTTGAAAGCCCCGGTAGGGTCGTTTGACATAAGGGTCGTTTGACCTTTCCCCAGGGCGTCCGATAGCGTATGATTTGGGTTTGTAGTTGTGTCCTTGGAGGCTCCGATGTTTGAAGGTCTATTTCAACCGATGCACCTGCTGGTGATCTTCTTTATTGCTTTGCTGGTGTTCGGTCCCAAGAAATTGCCTGAACTCGGCAAAGGCCTGGGCGAGGGGATTCGTGCCCTGAAAGACGGCATGAAGAATGAGCCCCCAGCGCAGCCTTCGACCGATCAGAGCAAGAAGACTGAGACCAAGAGCTGACCGAGGCCCCGCCAAGGGGCATCGCGGACAGCATCTCCGGGCAGTAATCTCCGCCTCTTCGTCGCGGTTTATCTGTTTTGTTCCATCGTAATCCCGAGCTCCCAAATAGAGCTTTTCATTCTCGAAACTCTAAAATCTGGAGGGTAGGTCTTGTTGCGCAAACTCGAATGGTTCACCCTAATTGCGTTTTTTGGACTGTCATCGGCGTTATTTGCGGACCAGGTTACGTTGAAAAACGGTGACCGCCTGACCGGCACCGTGGTGAAGTCAGACGGCAAGACGCTGGTGTTGCATACCGATGCCGCGGGAGATGTCACGCTTCAGTTTGCGGCAATTCAGGAAATCAAGACCGATCAGGAACTACACGTCAGCCTGAAAGACGGCAAGACCGCGGTTGGTCCTGTCACGACCGCTGACGGCAAAATTGAGATCGCCACCAAGGCCAGCGGCACCGTCGAAGCGCCGAAAGACGATGTGACCTTGATCCGTAACGACGCCGAACAGCAGGCTTACGACAAATCGCTGCATCCCGGACTGCGGCACGGCTGGAATGGCGGAGCCAACGTGGGCTTCTCGGTAGCCCGTGGCAATAGCCAGACCGAGAATCTGGCGGTGGCATTCAACGCGGTGCATCCCACGCTCAACGACAAGATCACGCTCTACGCGAGTTCCATCTACAGCAAGAACGATCTTCCCGCGCCCGGCAGCGTCGGCGCAAACCTGGTGCAAGGCGGGCTGCGTTACGACCGCAATATTAATCCGCGACTGTTCGCATTCACCGGGGCGGATTTCATGGCGAATGCGCTGCAGTTCCTCGATTTACGCGCGTCCTACGGCGCAGGTTTCGGTTACCACGCCATCAAGTCGGAGGCCACGACTTTAAACTTCCTAGGCGGCCTCAACTTCACGCATGAAACCTATTCGAACGGGCCCGTGAATTTGCCGATCACCGTTCCTCCGACCTTCGTTTCCTACGGTCACACCAACAAGTTCGTAGCTCTTACCCTGGGCGAGGAACTGAACCACAAGCTGGGCAAGAGCACGGTCGTCACGCAGAACCTGTATTTCTATCCCGATCTGCAGGACACGAGCCAGTATCGTGGGATCTTCAACCTTGGCACCGTGACCAAGATCAGCAAGCGGTTCGGCTGGCAGAACCAGTTCGGCGACGTTTACGTCTCCAACCCGCCGGTGGGGGCAAAAAAGAACGACCTCGTCATCACCACGGGGCTGAACTTTTCGTTCACGCACTGACACCGGAGCCGATTAGATCTGGTTGCCCCATTTCTCGCGTTCTTTGCGCGAAAGCCTGCCCTGAGCGCAGCCGAGGGGTCGGGCTTTTTTGTCTCAACCGCAGCACGGGCACCCCGCCAGCTGTCCCGAGGGAATCCCGCCCTCGGGACCAAGTTGGAGAAGTTATGAGTGCAACCGCAACACGGCGAAAGAATGCAGCCCACAACTTGCCCTGAGCTTGTCGAAGGGCCGCAAGCTGTGGGTGGCTGGAAGGGCTACGAGCAAGCCCCGGCGGGGGCGGAACAAACGCCGCATCAGTTTCATTAGAAGTCCACAGGCGCCGACAACCCATTCTCATCGAACTTTCGCGACTTCCCTCTGTGAGGGCAATGCGTGTGATGGCCGGATTACAGCAATTGACTCCTCGATTGCTCGTGATTCGCTCGGAATCCACACTGGAAAGCGGATCTCGGTCTCCGGGAGAGTGGCTTGGGCCCTAACCGTCTTGGCGCGGCAAGGTGTTAGTTTGTGAGCATGCACCTGCTCCTTTTTCTCGCCTTCTCACCGTTCGCGCAGACACCTTGTGCCGACATGGCGCGCCTGCCTAACGTCACCGCCGCAATACAAACCGCGACTCACTGTCGGGTTTCCATCACTCTCCGACCTGCGGCCGATTCTGAAATCAAGTCCGAAGTTTGGCTGCCGGCGGCTTCCGAGTGGAACGGCAAACTCCTCATGGAAGGTGGAGGCGGTTTGGTCGGTAGCATCAACACCGGAGGAATGACGCACGCCGTTCGCGAAGGTTACGCCAGCGCGTCCACCGATACCGGTCACACCGGCAGCAGTGGCAGGTTTGCACTCGGCCATCCTGATAAGATCACCGACTTCGCTTATCGCGCTGTTCACGAAACCGCTGTCGAGGCCAAAGCATTGATTGCGGCCTACTATGGACTCGGCCCGCGCCTGTCTTATTGGGAAGGCTGTTCAACCGGCGGACGGCAGGGACTGATGTCCGCGCAGCGTTATCCGGAGGACTTTGACGGCATCATCGCCGGCGCACCCGCTTACAATCAGATATACATCTCCGCCTGGCGCATGCGTCTGTTGATGACCGCACTCAAGTCACCTCAACACGCGCTGCCGGCCGAAAAACTGAAGCTGCTCAACGACGCAGTCCTTAACAAGTGCGACAGCAACGACGGCGTTAAAGACCGCCTCATCGGAGACCCCCGCAACTGCAACTTTGACCCTAGAGTCCTCAAGTGCAACGGTACCGAGACCGCAAGCTGCCTCACCCCGCAGCAACTGGAAACGGTAAACGCCGCCTACACCGACATGCGGAAATCCACTGGCGAACTCCTCTACCCGCGCCTTCCCTTCGGTGGCGAACTCGGCTGGAGCCTTCCAGTTGGTGCCACCGAGCCCGGGGCAATGGACATCGACATCTTTCGCTATATTGCCAATCAAGACCCCGCATGGGAGTGGCGCAGCTTCGACCTCGAAAAGGATATCGACCGAGCCCTTCTGCACGGGAAAGAAATCCACGCCGTACACCCGGACTTGGCGAAATTCAAAGCACGCGGGGGCAAACTCCTCATGTATCACGGTTGGACTGACGGAGGTTCCGGCGGCTCGATCTCCGCCTTGAATACCGTCTCGTATTACGATTCCGTCCTGAAACACATGGGCCCGAACCAGGACGACTGGTTTCGTCTTTTTATGGTCCCCGGGATGGACCATTGCGGGGGAGGGACCGGCCCCAATCAGTTCAATAAGCTGGCTGCGCTCGAACGCTGGCGCGAACAGAACGAGCCCCCAAAATCTATCACCGCCGCCAGAGTCAACGAAAGTGGTGTCATCGACATGACTCGCCCCCTTTGCCCATACCCGCAACAAGCCGTCTATAAAGGCAGCGGCAGTACCAACGACGCTGCGAACTTCACCTGCAAAGTTAAGGGCAATTGACCACGGACCGATGGGACCGACGGCTTCAGAGCGGATGGTCGGCAACCCGGAAAGTGCAAGCATGGCTGGTCAGTTGGTCATAAATCGCCATGGCCTAATTTCAACAGTCCACTCAAAGTAGTGGCCTACAGAGAAAACGCTATTACAGAGGTAATTAGCATAGTCAAATGTTTGCGCCTACGATAAACGGAACTAATCTCGGCTTCGGTTCCTGTCCGCAGCCATATCGGGGGTGTTTATGGCTACTGCAGCGACGGCATATGGGGAACGTCGGTTCGGAGCGGCATACACAGCACGGATCATCTTGGTCTTAGTAGTGCTTGGAGTTTTGGTGGGGATGTGGGCATCGCAAGAGGACCCGCGCATTGCATCACATCCAACATTGCTCTGGATTTCGATTGCGCTGGGATTCGCAGGCGTTGGGTTGTGGATTGTCCTAGGCAAAAGCGCTCTGACCATCGGCAACTCTGGAGTGCGACGGGAGTCAGCATTCGGCCAGCAGGAATTGGCTTGGAGCCAAGTCGCAGAGACCCGCTATCATGTGGTTCCCATTAATATGTACGCACATCTCGGTTTGATCGGTGCCTTGATCGCAATGTCGAGCAAAAAGTCGGCGCGAGCGCACCTTACACTAGAACTGATCGGCCAGGATCGTAAGAAGCTAAAGGTGACATCGAATTACCAGAATGCCGACGAGGCCATCGGCATCATTCTTGGCCGGCTCTTGCCTCCAATGGTGCAGAACGTGAAAGGTAGAGTACAGCGAGGCGAGACCGTCCAGTTCGGTGGCCTGGGACTTTCGCCAACGGCTGTCGCATGGAAGGGAACTTCCATCCCGGTCACGGAGATCACCAAGGCTGAACTGGTGGGAAGTAACTTGCAGATCAAACGGCAGGGAAAATGGCTCAGCGCGGTCAACGTTAAATCGAGCAAGGTGCCCGACGTGCTGGTGTTCCTTGAGGTGCTGGAGTCCCTGGCCCCGCAGATCAAGTCGACGGGAGTGGATCCGTTGGCGCGTGTACGCATGTAAGCGAAATGAGTGTAATGGCCTTCCCTGAGAAGGCCAATCGGAGTCAAGTCGATTCTTTTGTCTTTTCGTTGGACAAGGTTTTTTCTCCGCCGAGTCGTCACTGTCGCCACCCCTTCCATCCGCACTCTTCGTTGAGCGATTTTGTTTCGCTCGGTGCCAGTTGGGTGTTCTCGTTTCAACCGGTGCTGCCACCTGTTAGTCGACCTCTCTCCCATCTTCAAGATGAAAGTGGGCCAGGCCATAGACGCAGTCACCGGAACTCGGCTTTGGGCTTTGTTT
>JADGNQ010000098.1 GCA_017883385.1 Candidatus Sulfotelmatobacter sp. | reverse complement strand
TGACCGTCCAGTTGCCCAGACGGATGAGGTCTTGCACGTAGGCGGATTGCTCGAGATCTGGACGGGTTCCCGTGAAGCTGAAGGCCAGGGGCGTGCCCTCGGGGAACTGCGCCGGATTGGCGATGACGTCGCTGAAATTCTCGTGCAAGAACAGGGCGTCGGATTCAAGCCCCGCTTTCCACTCATGTCGGCCGTGATGCACCGAGAGCGAGCCGTTGAAGTATCCCTCCTTGAAATCGTTATGCAGGAAAGCGATGACGGGCGTTGAATCCGGATTGGAAGACAGGTCATTGGAGTTGTCGCGTACCATGGCACGCAGGCTCCCCAGCGCGTTGGACGAAAACACGTGCTGGTAGGAAACGATGCCCATGGTTTCGAAACTGTCGCCGTCCTGGCGCTGGCCATTGGACTGTTGCACCTGTTCGTTGGGAATCTGAAAGCGTGTCAGGCCATGCCGGACGATGAAGCCGAGGCGGTCATTGGCCGTGAGGTCACGCTCGTAGTGGACGGAGAAATCGCCCGTAGTCCCGTTATTGGTATAGTTCTGGGGAACCACGGGATTCAAATAGTGGCTGGTCATGCTGCCTGCGGCGCTGCCGCCGAGCGTATTCCCCCTTCCCATGTACTGCGCCTGAGCGAAAGCGCCCGCCGTATCGAAGCTGCCGCCGGATAGGACCGCCTGGCCGTGCAGCCCGGCTTGGGTATCTTTCAGGGTGTTGACCTCGATGACACCGCCCATCTTCCGGCCAAATTCCGCAGGAATGCCGGCTGTGTATACATTCAGCGAATCAACATCGTCGGCTTCAATTTCGGGGCCGAAGCTGGGAGAACGGTTGTCGGTCAGTGGGATTCCGTCGACGACGAATTGGGTTTGATACTCGGAACCGCGCGGGTGCAGGACGGCATTACCCTCGTAGAGCCAGCCGGGCTCCGAGTTGACCAGATCCTGCAGGGAGCGGCCTGGCAAGGATGTGGTTCGAGTTTGGATGGCCTGGGCGCCGATTTCGTTGGTCGAACCCGCGCGGTAGGGGTCGATGAGAGTATAGGCATCTTCCACATTGACTGAGGTGGTGACCGAGGCCAGGCTCAGCTTGATGGAATATTCGATGGGAATAGCCGACCGGACTTCAACCGGAGCAGAAATCTCCGCGAAGCCGGGTTGCTGGATCTGCACGCGGTACAGCCCAAAAGGCAGGCGCTTCGCGATCAGGATGCCACTGTCGTCGGTCACAAACGTGTTGCGGTATTCGTTGGCTTCGCTGACCAGTTCTACCGTGCTCTTGACGCCGAGACCATGGGGATCAGTGACCCTGAGGCGAAGTTCTCCGGCATTGCTCTGCGCCAGCAGCGGGAGAGCAAACAGGAGGAGTCCGAGGTGAAACGACAGGCGCGACATTTTGTACCGGGGGGAATCCTCATGATAACAGCTTGATGAGCGGGGTTTTGAGTTACGAAGGGCATCTCCACGAAACATGATGTTCTTGTTCGCGATTTTTTACAAAATGCAGACATAGTGATGACAAATCAAGGCTCAAGGTAAGGCAGTTTCTTAGGCAGATCCTTGCGGGGTGGTTGGCTGTCGGCCTCCGCAGTCGGGATCGCAACCTTCAGGCCCTCCGTCACCGGGAGGGCATGGGGAAAAACAGGCGCTCGTGCCGCAGGGGGTGCGAGCGCCGTTTTGCGCTGTGCGTCCGTTTTGGCTCGGCAGGTGCTTGCCTAAGCACTGGGCTGGCGCGGTCCTGGGCCTCGGGATCCGCTTCAACTGTTACAATTTCTGTCATCGGTCAGCAAAGCAGATTCCTTCTTGCTTCGCCTACGCTGCGCTTGGCGTCGCGTGCCGGAATGACAAGGTGATGCGGCTTATCTGACGAACCAGCGCCATGAAATGTCCTTTTTGTGGATTTGCGAACGACAAGGTTGTCGACTCGCGCGAGAGTAAGGAAGCGGAATCGATCCGGAGGAGGCGCGAGTGTCTGAAGTGCGGCAAGCGCTTCACCACCTACGAACGCATCGACGAAATCCCGTACATGGTTGTCAAGAAAGACGGGCGGCGGGAGAAATTCGACCGGCAGAAAGTGCTCAACGGACTGCTGCGAGCGTGCGAGAAGCGGCCTGTACCGATCAGCAAACTGGAGCAGATCGTGAACGAGGCGGAGTCGTTCGTGATCGAGTCGGCGGAGCGCGAGCGCAAGACCAGCGAACTGGGCGAGTTAATCATGAACCGGCTGCGCCGCTACGACAAAGTTGCCTATGTGCGTTTTGCGTCTGTGTATCTGGACTTCAAGGACGTGAAAGAGTTCATGAATGAGTTGAAGGATCTGGTGAAAGTGAAGACTGTCTAGTGGTTAGCCCGATTATTTCTTTCTAGGGTAATGCATTCATGAGTCATAAAGTTACTTTGATTCCGGGCGACGGGATCGGTCCGGAAGTCACGCAGGCGACGGTACGCATCCTGGAAGCCACCGGCGTGAAATTTGAGTGGGAGACGTTCGCCGTTGGCGCTGACGCCTACGAGAAGCACGGGGAATACATCCCGAAGGAAGTGATCGAGTCGATCGAGCGCACGCGCGTGGTGCTGAAGGGGCCGGTTACGACACCGGTGGGCGGCGGATTTGCCAGTATCAACGTGGCGCTGCGCAAGAAGTTTGAGTTGTACGCCAATTTCCGGCCCATCCGGAATTTGCCCCACATTCCAACGCGGTATCCGGACGTGGACCTGATCATTGTGCGCGAGAACACCGAGGGCCTCTATTCGGGACTGGAGCATGAGGTGGTGCCGGGGGTAGTCGAGAGCCTGAAGATCATTACCGAGAAGGCCTCTACGCGGATTGCAAAGTTCGCCTTTGAGTATGCACGCAAGAATCAGCGTAAGAAGATTCACTGCATCCACAAGGCGAACATCATGAAACTGTCGGACGGGCTGTTCTTGCGCTGCGCGCGGAATGTGGCGAAGAACTATCCCGAGATCACCTATGGCGAACACATTGTGGATAACACCTGCATGCAACTCGTCATGAATCCGTATCAGTACGACATGCTGGTGATGGAAAATCTGTACGGAGACATTCTTTCCGATTTGTGCGCGGCGTTTGTGGGCGGGCTGGGTTTCGTACCCAGCGCCAACTTGGGCGACGATTGCGCCATGTTTGAAGCAGTGCACGGATCGGCCCCGGACATCGCGGGGAAGAATCTGGCGAATCCGACGGCGCTGCTGCGGTCGGCGCTGTTGATGGTGCGGCATTTAGGAGAGCACGAAGCTTCGACCCAGATTCGGAATGCGCTGGAGCGCGTTTATCGGCACCGAGAAAAACTGACCCGAGATATCGGTGGGCAGGCAGGCACCTCGGAGTTTGCCGACGCCGTGATTGCAGAGATGCAAGCGCCCAAAGCGTAGCTTATTGGCCGGGCCGCAAAGGAGAATCGCCATCCTCAGGTCTGTGGTTCTGGCTCTATCTCTGTCCGCAGTGTCCTTTGGCCAGGCGCTGAAAGTCACCTTGTTGGGTACTGGGAATCCTCGGCCGAGCATCGAGCGCTTCGGGCCCAGCATTCTCGTTGAAGCGGGCAAGGAAACCCTGCTGTTCGACTGCGGTCGCGGCGCTACCATCCGGTTGTCTCAAGCGGGAATTCCCTTCTCATCCGTCACTGCTCTGTTCCTCACTCATCTCCATTCCGACCACGTGGTGGGGCTTCCGGATCTCTGGCTGACGGGCTGGATTATGGGACGGCACGTTCCGTTGCAGGTTTGGGGACCAGCAGGAACGACCGAGATGTTGAAACATCTTGAGCAGGCATATGCCTTCGATGTGCATGTGCGCCGGGATGTGGACGAACAGTTGTCGCCTGAAGGCGCAGTCCTGACGGGGAAAGATATTGACGAAGGTGTGGTGTATGAAAACAGCGGCGTAAAAGTCACGGCCTTTCGGGTCGACCATGGGCTGGTCAAGCCGGCCTTGGGATACCGCATCGACTACCAAGGTCATTCGGTTGTGCTCTCCGGAGACACTCGGCCATCGGAAAATCTGGTGAAGTTCGCGCAGGGGACGGACGTGCTGGTGCATGAGGTCTTCGATCCGGAGGCGTATCACGAGGTGAGTAACTCGCTGACGCCGGAACAAAGAAAACGGGTGGCGGAGCATCACACCACGCCCGAAGAAGCCGGCCGGGTATTCACCAAAGTTGCTCCCAATCTGGCAGTCTATTCACACATCGTACCGCCTGACGTTCCGGATGTGATTCCGCATACGCGCAAGACCTACTCTGGCCCGCTGGAAGTAGGGGAAGACTTGATGACCATCGAGATTGGAGAGCAGGTTCGAGTACGGCGTCCAGCGCACTGAATCCGCTTACAGTCGCCGCAATTTCACAACGTTCATTCAGCGCCGCTTGAGCGCTTCCAATTCATCCAGGGTGCGTGGCCAGTCCGATCCCAACAGACGAGACAAACTCCGATCTGCAAGCACCTTCCCACCGGTTTGGCAGCGCGCGCAGTAGTTCGTCTCCTTGTCGGCGTAGCGAATCCGCAGGATCTTGTCGCCACACCTCGGACAGGCGAGGCCGTAGCGGCCGTGGGCCGCCATGTCCTTGCGGAACGCAGTGACCTTTTCTGGAAAACCTGACTCCGCATCCGCACGCAGGCGGTCGATCCAGAGTTGGAGCGTTGACCGGGTTGCCGCGAACAGCCGCTCCCACTCGCCGGGTGCGAGCTTGCTCGTGAGTGTAATGGGTGAGAGTTGGGCGGCGTGCAAAATCTCATCGGAATAGGCGTTGCCGATGCCACTGAGCAAGCGCGGATCGGTCAGAGCCCTCTTCAGCGTGTGATTCTCGGCCGTTAGCACGGCACGAAACGAGTCGAGATCCGTGGCGAAGACGTCGATTCCTCCAGCGTCGAAAGAGACCAGACTCTCTTCGCCGCTGACCACGTGCAACGACGCGCGGTGCTTGGAACCAGCCTCGGTAAGAACCAGCGAACCATTGGGAAAATCGAAGGCGGCCAGACTCTGACGGCCCGCCAACTTTGCGTTCGGGGGGCGCCAGTGCAATCGGCCGGCGATCATCAGGTGCAGCACCAGCCAAAGATCATTTTCCATGCCGATCGCAATGCGCTTGCCGATTCGCCGAAGTTCGCGCACCGTGAGACCCTCCGCGGCTGCCAGTGGAGGCTGAGCGGTTCGCTGCAGGAATGGGCTCGCCAGACGTACATGCTCCAGCGGCTGCCCTAGGATTCGGAGTTCGAGCGCGCTGATGTATGCTGCAATGTCCGGCAACTCTGGCATAGACACCAGATTGCACGGCGAGAGCTCGATTTTGCAATCTTTGTCTGCATGCGAGACTCCTCATCGGCATTTTGCACACCCCGCCATTGACTCGCGCGCTCGGTTCGGGGTAAAGTGCCTTGCGTTCTGGGGATTCTGCGGAAAATGACGCGCACAAAACGGCGTGTAGGGATAGTTCTCTTTCAGCTCGGTGGACCTGACACGCTGGAAGCGATCGAACCGTTTCTGTACAACCTTTTCTGCGACCCCGACATTATTGACTTCCCTTTTGCCCGCATCGGACGCAAGCCTCTCGCCAAACTGATCTCGACGACACGCGCGCGCAAGGTGCAACACCACTACGCCACCATCGGTGGGGGCTCACCAATTAGAAAGCATACGGAACGCCAAGCTCGGGCACTGGAAGAGGAACTGCGCAATCAGGGAATCGATGCAGTCTGCTTTGTGGCTATGCGGTACTGGCATCCGTTTACCCGAGAAGCGATTGAGGAACTTCGGGCGGCAAAGTGTGACGAAGTCGTACTCCTCCCGCTCTATCCGCAGCATTCGGCGACCACGACTGGCTCGAGTTTGAACGAATGGCGCCGGCTGTTCTGCGATGACGTGCCTGTGCATAGCGTGGGGGCGTTTTATCGCAATGCTACTTACCTGGATGCCGTGGTGGAAAAAGTGAATGAGGCGCTGGCCCGCTTTGCAGTCCCCGAGCGGTCGGAGATCGTTTTCAGCGCGCACAGTCTGCCCATGTCTGTGATCGAGAAGGGCGACCCGTACCAGCGCCAGATCGAGGAGACAGTGCAACTCTTGATGGAGCGCGGCGGGTGGAGCAATCCGCACCGGCTTTGCTACCAGAGTAAGGTAGGAGCGAGCCGCTGGCTGCAGCCTTCCCTGCACCAGACACTGCGCCAGTTGGCGGCCGAGCAGGTGCACGAGATGTGCGTTGTGCCGGTGGCGTTCGTGTCCGATCACGTGGAGACGCTTGGAGAAATTGACCATGAGGCGCGCGAACAGGCGCATCGCCTAGGGATCAGGCAGTTTGAGATGAGCGCGGGTCTGAATGATTCTCCAAGATTCATACAGGCTCTTGCACAGATTGTGCAGGAAGCCTTGGGCAAGGCGGTTCGTTCTGTGATTCCGATTCGTGGTACAGGGAGACAGTTGGCGGAGCCGGAGTACGCGGCGGCCGCCGGGTTGGATTAGGGCCAAGTTATCCAAGTAGCGGAGCGAGTACAGGAGGCAGTCTGATGGCGGAGCCGGAAGCCGGCAAAGTCAGTCCGAACCCCGAAGCGGCGCAACCCGCGGCCAAGGGCGCGGTGGATGCCACGAAGTACGTAGGCACGCCGGCGGTGGGAACCTCGAAAGCAGCAGCGGCGGCCGGCGTGGCCGGAACCGCTCCGTCGACCGAGATTGACCGGCACCGGCGGCGCTTCGTCTGGACCATGGTGACGGGCTTTCTGATGGCATGGTTTCTGGCGTTTTTCCGTTTCTTCCTGCCTCGCACTCTGTTTGAACCTAACTCCGTCTTCAAGATTGGCTACCCGTCGGAATTCGCGCTCGGGGTCGATACCAAGTTCCAGCAGAAGTTTCGAATCTGGGTGGACCGCACGCCCGACCGGCTGTTCGTGATCTACGCTCGATGCACGCACCTCGGCTGCACTCCGGACTGGAAACCCAGCGAAAACAAGTTTAAGTGTCCGTGCCACGGTAGCGGATACGACAGCGAAGGGATCAACTTCGAGGGACCTGCCCCACGTCCGATGGACCGGGCGCACATCGAACTCGCACCCGACGGGCAGATTCTAGTGGACACGTCGAAGCTGTATTCGTGGCCGAAGGGACAGCCGAGCAAGTTTAACGATCCGGGAGCGTTTTTGACGGGAGTGTAGCTGGACGCAACAAGCAGATTCCACGCGCAGCGACAAGGCGCTCGGAATGACAGAGAATTTTAAAGCGAAATCTTATGGCTGACGAAAACAATTCGAACGGCGGCTCTAGCGGCAAGAACGGAAGAGTCGGACTTGTGGAGCGGGTCACGACCGGCGTGAAAGAGGACATTCAGGCCCTTAAGACCGACATCCCAACCAAGGCGAAGGAACAGATCGACGGGCTGAAGGATCCGACCAAGACGCAGGTTTACACCTCGATCTTCCGCCACAAGCACGACGACACGCCGCGCAACCGGGCGCTTGGCGTGCTCTCGAATGTGTTCCTGCACCTGCATCCGGCAAAGATCAACCGCGACGCGGTGCGCTATAGCTACACGTGGGGCATGGGTGGGATCACGTTTTACCTGTTCATCATCCTGACTTACACCGGCGTGCTGCTGATGTTCTACTACCACCCCAGCAAGGTGCAGGCATTTCGTGACGTGCTCTATCTCGAGCACGACGTGCCGTTCGGAAAAATCCTGCGCAACATGCACCGGTGGGCGGCTCACCTGATGGTGATTGGCGTGTGGCTGCACATGTTCCGCGTGTTCCTGACCGGCTCATACAAGAAACCCCGCGAATTCAACTGGAACATCGGCGTGCTGCTGCTGGTGTTTACTTTGCTGCTTTCGTTTACCGGATATTTGTTGCCCGACGATCAACTCGGTTTCTGGGCGGTCACGGTGGGCACAAACATGGCGCGCGCGACTCCGCTGCTCGGGCATGAAGGACCGTTCGGGTCGATGCTGGGCATGACGCCCTATAACGACGTGCGCTTCGGATTGCTCGGCGGATCGATCGTGGATGCCAACGCTCTGCTGAGATCCTACATCTGGCATTGCATTGGAATTCCGATTGTCGCGTCGGTGTTGATGATTGTGCACTTCTGGCGCGTGCGCAAGGATGGCGGGATTTCAGGCCCGGCTCCGGTGATGCTGGAGGCGGAAGCGGACAAGCCGCGAAGAGGGCCGAAAGCAGCGGGCGAGTAGGAGTTTTGTGTGCGGACAGCCGCCCTCGGCTGTCCGCCAGGCGAAGCCCGGCAATGGTGAGGCGGAAACTCGTCGAGCTGTGCTCGACGGACAGCCGAGGGCGGCTGTCCCCACATGGTTCGTGGAGAAACTATGGATTGGCGACAACTTTGGGAGATTTGTTCGGCGCCGGACAACGTGCCGATCGTGGGCTTGATTCCGCTGCTTGGTTTCTATATCTATCTGGCGGTGAAACAGGCGCGGGCCAACGATCAGTTGATCGAACAACTCGAGGCCGATCCGGCGATGGCGAAGACCCACCATCGCAAGACGTGGCCCTTCAAGCCTGGCTGGGCAAAGGAAGTGCACGTCTGGCCGTTTTTGCTCCGAATTGAATTTCTTGCGGCCATCATCGTCACGATCATCCTGATGATCTGGTCGATCACGCTGAATGCACCGCTGGAAGAGCCGGCCAATCCCAACCTGACCATGAATCCGGCGAAGGCTCCGTGGTATTTTCTCGGACTGCAGGAGATGCTCGTCTACTTCGATCCATGGATCGCGGGCGTGGTGATGCCGACGATGATTATCATCGGACTGATGGTGATTCCCTACATCGATACCAACCCGCTGGGCAGCGGCTACTACACGTGGAAGCAGCGCAAGTTTTCGATCTCGACGTTCATGTTTGGGTTTGTGATTTTGTGGGTCGCGATGATCATCATTGGCACGTTCATTCGCGGGCCTGGTTGGCAGTGGTTCTGGCCGGGGCAGACGTGGGACCACAACCGGTTGATCTATGAAGTGAACCGCGATCTGCCCGATCTGTTTGGGCTCACGTCGAACATGGCCAAAGCAGTTTTCGGCGGCATCGTGGTCGTCGGATTTTATCTGGTCGGCGGCGGCGCGGTGTACTCGCTCTTCCGTCGAAAAATGCAGAAGGATTTCCAACGCATGAGCCTGCTGCAGTTTTCGCTGATGGCATTTCTGTGGCTGACCATGATTGCGTTGCCTTTGAAGATGGCGCTGCGGCTGTTGTGGCACATCAAGTATGTGTGGATTACGCCGTGGTTTAACGTGTGAGAACCGTCGTCGGTCGCTGGTCGTTAGTCGTTGGTAGATTTGTCATGCTGAGCGGAGTCGAAGCATCCCTACCAGGCGCGGGAATTGCCGGGGAATAGGGACTCCTCGCTTCGCTCGGAATGACATGTAGGAGTAGTTCCGGAGGAACTGGTGGCTGAAAAACCCATCCCCGAGCAGGATCCGATAACCGGAAAATCGTACGCGATTCATTACCTGATCGCGACGGTGATTCTGATTGGCACGCTGTTCTGGGCTTTGTACGACGAGGCTTGGGGACAGCGGCCGTGGAAGGCTTTCCAGGACCAGTGGAAGGATCGCTACGGCGCGTTCCTGAACACGGCGAAGTCGAGCTCGGCGAAATCGGAGCAGTCTGTCGAACAAGATCCGCAGTACGCCACGCTCAAGCAGGCTTACGACCAGGCCTACCAAGAGTCCAAGACGAAAGGCGACGAATCGCGCAAGAAGCTCGACGATGCCAGCGCGCGACTCCTCGCGGTGCAGAGCGTCTTCACGGATCGCCGTGCTTACGTGAACGCTTTAACGTACGAACTGGAAACCAGCACCAGTGCATCGTCCAAGGCCAGCAAGCAGAAAGAGATTGACTCCTACAAAGCGGAGCAGGCCACGGTCGAGTTCTCCGACGGCAGCAGGAAGAAATTCACCTTCCCGCAACTGGAAGAGACTTACAACGAAATCCGCGACGAACGGACCAAGCTGAGCCTCGAACTCGGCGACGTGCTGAAGCCGGTAACGGCGGCCAAGGCCAAGATGGACGACTACATCTCGGACCACATGGTGGACCTGACCCCGGCGCAGATTGAGGGATTGAAAAAGAAGACAACCGACTGGGATCCGACGATCGTACAGATCAACGTGGCCGAGGCCAATATCGTGGACCGGTGCGAGTCCTGCCACATGGGCGCGCGGGAACCGCTGAGGATCACCGAGGCGGCCATGACGTCTAAGGGTGCGAAGAAGCCCGACGAATACGCGCAGGCGTTCGTGAGCCATCCAGAACCGGAGTTGTTGCAGATTCACGATCCCGACAAGTTTGGCTGCTCGCCCTGCCACCAGGGAAACGGCCGCGCCACGACCAGCGTCGAGAAGGCGCACGGGAATTATGAGCACTGGCTGTGGCCGCTCTATCCCAAGGAAAACTCACAAGCGGGCTGCCAGAGCTGCCACTCGGCCGACATGGTGTTGGCTAGCGGAGACGTGCAGTGGCACACCATCAACGATGGCAAGGATCTGTTCCGGCAACGCGGGTGCATGGGCTGCCATCGTTATGAGGGATACGACAAGGAACCCGAAGATCTGAATTCGGTCGGCCAGCAGATCAAGCAGATTGAGACGCAGAAGAAAGACGACGTAAAGCAGGCGGCAGATTTGATGAAACACGCCGACGCTGCCGAGTCGAATGAAGAGGCCAACAAGCTGAACGAGAAAGCAATCGCGCTGAAAGTCGCCAACAGCAAGGCGGACGGGCGGTTGCAGCAGCTCGACTTCCAGTCGCACAGCCTGATGCAGGATCAGAAGAAGGTCGGGCCGAATCTGAAAGATGTGCGTCTGAAGCTGAACAAGAATTGGATTCCGGTGTGGCTCAAGAAGCCCTCCGATTTTCGCCCCACGACGAAGATGCCGAACTTCCGGTTGAGCGACCGGCAGATTCAGGCGATCTCGGCCTACATCTGGCAGACCGGTTTCACCGATGAACTGCCCAAGCAAAAACCCGGAAACGCGGCACACGGCAAGGAATTGTTTGAGAGCCGCGGATGTCTGGCGTGCCACTCCATTGGCGAAGGCGACCAGATGCAGGGCGGCGTCTTTTCCGCGAACCTGACCCGCGTGGGCGAGAAGGCCAACTACGACTATCTGGTGCGCTGGATTCACAATGCGCGGCAGCGCACACGGCCGTATTGTCCGTATGAGAAGAAGGATATTGGTCCTGAGGACTACGCCAAAAAGGGACTTCCCTACCAGTTCGATCTGGATCACAGCCGGTGTCCGAATGACGGCCACGAACTGCAAGTGCAGAACATGACAGTGATGCCGAGCCTGCGCCTCAGTCCCGAGGACGCGGAGGACATCGCGACATATTTGATGACGCAGAAGAAGCAGGAGCCGTCGTCCTACGCGAATGCAGTATTCATGGATGATCCAGCTCTGAAAGAGGAAGGTAAAAAGTGGGTTCGCTTCTATGGCTGCGGCGGATGTCACGAGATTTCCGGAATGGAAGACGAAGGCCGCATCGGCACCGAACTGACGTATGAAGGCAGCAAGCCGATCGAGCGCCTGGACTTCGCGCTGTTTACTGAGGTTTCGCAGCGCGGCGGCAAAGACTCAGAGCCAATTAAGGACAAAGATGATCTGGCGCGGTTGCCCGATGGTCCTGCCACGGAACCCTGGTACGACCACAAGGGATTTTTCGAGCACAAGCTGGCCGAGCCGAATATCTACGATCAAGGCAAGGTGAAGGGCGAAACCGAAGCCCTGCGTATGCCGAACCTGCACCTGACCAAGGATCAGGTGCTCGACCTAACGACCTTCCTGCTGGGAAGCCAGGAGACTTCCCTGCCGCAGAGTTATCAGTACAAGCCGGGCGACGCACGGCATGACATTCAGGAAGGCTGGTGGGTGGTCAAGAAGTACAACTGCATGGGATGCCACCAGTTCATCCCAGGACAGCGCACGATTCTGATGGGACTGAAGCAGTATCAGGACGTGCAGGAGCAACTACCGCCGAAGCTGCTGACGGAAGGAGCACGCGTCGATCCGGAATGGCTGCGGAAGTTCCTGTCGAATCCCGCGCTGAGCACGACCGATACGAATCGCAATGGAGTACGACCGTACTTGAAAGTACGGATGCCAACGTTCTCCTTCTCTGATAACGAACTCAGAAAGCTGGTGCGGTTCTTCGAGGCATTGTCGCAGCAGCCGTTGCCATACATTCCAGAAGAGGTGCCGGCGCTCACGACCAAGGAAACCGACATGGCTCGGAGCCTGTTTTCGAGCACGGCGGCGCCTTGCCTGAAGTGCCACGCGACGGGCGATGCGACGCATGACAAGATCGCCACTGCGCCGAACTTCCTATTGGCGAAGGAAAGGTTGAAGCCGGACTGGGTGGAGCGATGGATTACCGATCCGCAAGCGGTTAGTCCGGGCACGTCGATGCCGTCGGGGTTGTTCAAGCAGCAAAACAATCAATGGGTGTTTGCCGGGCCCACACCGCCGACGTTCAACGGGTTCGAGGGAGACCATCGGAAGCTGCTGACCGATTACATCTTCCAGTTGACGGCTGAGGAGCAACGGCGGGTGGCGGCATCGATGCCGCATGCGCGGGCCGCGGTACAGCCCTCCACGAACCACAAACAAGCAGTCGTGGAAGCGCAGCATGCGACGAACGGGGGTTCGCGGTAGAATTCCCACGGCAGGAAAGCAGATTCCTCGGGTCGCCGTCGCTTTCGCTCCGACTCGCTCGGAATGACAAGAAACTCCAGAGATTCCACTTCAAAGAAAGGGCGACATCATGAATAAGAAGACAGGTTGGGCAACAACCGCGGTCAGCATGCTGGCATTTTGCGCATTGCTGGCGCTGGCAGCTTGCAGCAAGAAAGAGGAGGCGCCGGCCTCGAGTCCGACAGCGGAGCAACCGGCAGCATCCGCTCCAGCGACTCCCATTGATCCGGCGACGGTAGCCACGATCAGTGGCACGGTGAAGTTTGACGGCCCGGCTCCGAAGGTGTCGAAGATCGACATGAGCCAGGACCCGGGATGCAAGGGCGCGAACGAGGCGGAGACCTACGTCGTTACCGGAGGCGATCTCGCCAATGTCTTCGTGTATGTGAAGGACGGGTTGGGCAGCCGTACATTCGATACTCCGAAAGATCCCGTCGTGCTCGATCAGCAGGGCTGCAAGTATCATCCCCACGTGCTCGGCGTAATGGCGGGACAGACCGTGCAGATTAAGAACGACGATCCGACCACGCATAACATCCACCCCACGCCGAAAGACAACCGGGAGTGGAACGAGTCGCAACCGCCGTCTTCTCCGGCGATCGAGAAGAATTTCGCCCGCGAAGAGATCATGCTGCCGGTGAAGTGCAACCAGCACCCATGGATGAAGATGTACGTCAACGTGGTGAAGAGCCCGTTCTTCGCCGTGACTGGCAAGGATGGAAAGTATGAAATCAAGGGCCTGCCGCCGGGCGACTACACGCTGGCGTTCGTGCACGAGAAACTGGGAGAGCAGGACCAGAAGGTCACGGTAGCTGCGAAAGAGACCAAGACCGTCGACCAGAGCCTGAAGCCGGCCGCCGAATAGCCGCTCTGGTTTGGTATAGAATATCGGGTTGGACGGAGCAGGTCGCACCCACTGTGTGACCTGCTCTGCCCGTTCGGACGCAGGGACCGCGCGTCGTCCCTGTGAACTCTCCTGACCCAAGGGGCACGACTCTGAAAGCCATCGCGACAACTTATAACCGAGGGCATCATGCCTTCGCAGTATTCACGGCTTGCGCCACTTTTGTCGTCATCACTGCCGGAGCTCTCGTAACCAGTAACGACGCAGGGCTCTCGGTGCCAGACTGGCCCACGTCGTTTGGCTATCTCATCAAAGTTCCGCACTTTGTAGGCGGGGTACGCTACGAGTGGAGCCACCGCATGGTGGCCGGATCGCTGGTCACTCTCACCCTGGCCATTGCGATATGGACCCTGATCGTCGAGCGGCGCCGCTGGTTGCGGTGGCTCGCGGTGGGCGCCTTCTGCACTGTCATTGCTCAGGCAATCCTTGGAGGGCTCACCGTCCTGTTCTTCCAGCCGCCCGTCGTTTCTACAGCCCATGCCGCGGTCGCCCAGACGTTCTTCTGCATTGCAGTCGCGATTGCGCTGTTCACCGGGCGCCGGTGGGTGGAGGAGCAGCCACGTGTGGAATTCGAACAGCGGCGGCCCAGTTTGTTCACCCTGACTCTGCTTTGCATCTTTGTGTTGTACGTTCAACTCATCTTGGGCGGAATGTTTCGTCACCATGGGCTAAGCTGGTGGCCGCACGTGCTGCATGCCGTTGTGGTCTCATTCGTGCTGGCCTGGACTGCGGTACGGGCACTCAGCGTGTACTCGCATATCGAAGCCGTTCGACGACCGGCGATCCTTATGCTGTCGTTAATGATTACTCAATTGTGCCTCGGGTTCACCTCGTTCCTGACGCGCGTGGCGTGGGGCAGAGACGCAGTCCAGCCCGAGCTTCCCATGGTCGTGTCAACGGTGGCACACGTCGCGGTGGGAGCGTTATTGCTCGCGACAACGGTGATCCTGGCGATCCAGGTCTGGAGGCATGTTCCGGTCCCATTCGAGGAGAGATTGCCAGAGGCTCAGCGCGATCCTTCCGCGGCATAACCAACATCAGATCGTGCCGGGCGACGCGGTGGCGCAACTTGTCCGAGCCCTGCGGTGTTTTACTTGCTACTGCTGTTCCTCGCCATGCTAGCGGGCATGATGTCGTAAACTGGTTGCAGTCCCTGGGGAATTAACTTGGTCTCGAAAGCTGCTGTATTCGCCGATGCCGGTCCGGAAGTGGAGCACGCTTCCCCTGCCCCGGTCATCTCCGTACAAAATCTGGTCCATCGCTATGAGAACCGCACTGCGCTGAATGGAGTCTCATTCGACGTGCGGTCCGCGGAATTGTTTGGCCTGCTTGGTCCGAACGGCAGCGGGAAGACCACTCTTTTCCGGATTCTCTCCACACTGATGGTCCCGACGGCGGGCCGGGCAATCGTAATGGGATGCGATGCGGCACTGGAGCCGGCACGCTTGCGGCGGCAGATTGGCGTGGTGTTTCAGGCGCAGAGTGTCGACCTCAAGCTGACGGCATACGAAAACCTGTGGCATCAGGGACATTTGTATGGCCTGCGCGGTTCCGCACTGAAAACGCGTGTGGGAGAGATTCTGACACGGGTCGGACTAGCAGATCGTGCCAAGGAGCGTGTCGAAACCTTCTCCGGTGGCATGCAACGCCGGGTCGAACTGGCGAAGGGTCTGTTACATCATCCAGGGGTACTGCTGTTGGACGAGCCTACGACGGGACTCGACCCCGGTGCGCGCCGCGACTTGTGGCAGTACCTGCAGATGCTGCGCGACGAAGAGCATGTTTCCGTGCTGGTGACGACCCACCTGATGGAGGAGGCGGAACGTTGCGACCGTTTAGCCATCATGAATGAAGGAAATCTGGTGGCGTTGGGTACACCGGCGGAATTGAAGAGCGAAATCGGCGGTGACGTCATCATGCTGGATGCCGCGCACGACGCAGCGTTGCTGGCCGAACACATTCACGCGCGCTTCCACGTGGAGACTGCCGTACTGGGAAGTCAGGTACGCATTGAGCGCGAGGGGGGCCACCGTTTTGTTCCCGACGTGGTCGAAGCGTTTCCCGGCGAGATTCAGGCGATTTCCGTGAGCAAACCCGCCCTGGAGGATGTGTTCATCCACCGCACGGGACACAAGTTCTGGAGCGAAGAACGCGAAGCGAGTGCCGAAGAAACAACGAAGAAGAAAAAGGGGAGGTAGCTTGCGTCCAATGATTCTTGTCCTTTCTCTAGTGCTCGGCTTGGTGCCCTTGGCGGGCGTCGCGTGGATCTTCGTGATCGGAATGATCAAGTTGTCTCCGCCCTCGGCCACTGTGGACGGGCTCTTCATGACCCTCATCCTGCTGACGCTCTCGGGATGCTTCTTGTTGAACGCATTCTGGGAGATGCGTGACCGCGGATTGCTCGGGAAGAAACAAGCTCCGGCCGCCAAGACTCCCGCAGCGAAGGCGCGTTAAGCAATGGCAACTCAGGCTACAGCCTTGGCGCGACCGGTGGCGTCCGCATCAGCGGGGGTGATGCTTCCGTCATTCACTCTCTGGTGGCGGGAAATCGTGCGTTTCTACCGGCAACCCACGCGCGTCGTAGGCGTGCTGGCTTCACCGCTTGTCTTCTGGCTAGTCATTGGCTCAGGATTCGGAACGTCTTTTCGCTCCGGTGGCGGGCCCGGCCAGCAGCACTACTTGGACTACTTCTACCCAGGGGCGCTGATCATGATCGTGCTGTTCACTTCGATCTTCACCATGATGTCGGTGATCGAAGACCGGAAAGAAGGATTTCTGCTCTCAGTACTCGTCGCCCCGGTGCCGCGCACCGCGATTGTGTTGGGCAAGGTGCTGGGAGGGACAACTCTGTCGGCTGTCCAGGGAATGATCTTTCTGATCTTCGCGCCCTTCGCTGGCGTACATTTGGACCCGGTGCAGGTGCTGCTGGTCGCGGTGGTGGTATTCCTGGTTTCGTTTTCGCTGACCGCGCTCGGCTTCGCGATTGCCTGGCCCATGGATTCCTCGCAGGCTTTCCACGGGATCGTGAACCTCTTTCTGATTCCGTTGTGGCTGTTGTCAGGCGCACTGTTCCCTGTCGCGAATGCATCGAAATGGATCAAAGTGATCATGCGCCTGAACCCGCTGACTTATGGAGTGGAAGCCCTGCGTGGGCTTTTGTATCCGGGTGCGGAGACTACGTTTCCGCTGCCATCGGCGATGGCGACGCTCCTTCTGTTTTCGCTAGTCATGTTCGCACTCGCATTCCTGATGGTTAACCGCCGCACGACGAGGCCTGCTGCTTGATCGCCGAGCAATACGCCTTCTTCCCCGCCCTCAACGCAAGCCTGAACGGAACCAGCGCGGTTCTACTGCTCAGTGGGCGCATCCTGATTGCGCGCGGGCGCATGGCGGCGCATCGCGCATGCATGATTACGGCGGTCACCACGTCAGCACTGTTCCTCGGATGCTATTTGTTCTTTCACTTTAAAGTGGGGAATATTCGATTCCTGGGCGAGGGATGGGCGAGGCCTGTCTATTTTGCAATTCTGATTTCGCATGTAACGCTGGCCATCGTCATTGTTCCCCTGGCGATCATCACTTTGAGTCGCGGACTGAAGGCGCGCTACCCGCAACACCGCGCCATTGCCCGCTGGACCTGGCCTCTCTGGATGTACGTTTCGGTCACGGGCGTGATTGTGTACTTCATGCTGTACCGGTGGTTTCCGCACAGCTAGGATCGAGGAACCAATTCACCACAGAGTCACAGAGCCCCAGAGAAGATCAAGATCAACGGCTGGTTGGTGGCTTTATGCCCGCTTTTTAGAATTTCTATATTCTTCCTCTGCGTCCTCTGTGACTCTGTGGTAGAAACGCGTTTCATTTATGCCCGCGCTGAAACTGAAGATC
>JADGNQ010000017.1 GCA_017883385.1 Candidatus Sulfotelmatobacter sp. | reverse complement strand
GGTTGCAGTAAAGGCTGTAATCAGGGCAACCGATACAAGGCGGTTCATACCGAGCCACTATACGCATCCCCACCGCGGGACTTCAAGTGGCGTAACATCGCCATTACGCTCATTGACCCTGCTCCGGGGACTCTCGCGGCGTCGTACAATGGCGACTCGATGCCAGTCAATCGGTTCTCAATTATTCTGATCTACTTTTGGTTAGCCCTCTCCGTCCTCCTCTTAGGCGCGGCTTGGCGCAAGCACTATCAACACGGATTAAGAACACTCCTCTTGCCGACTCTCAGTGCGCTGCTTCTTCTATTGGCTGTTGTTCGTAATGCGAAGGTGTTGCTTTTGGGTTCCGACTACAGTCACCGTCTGTACGTCACCATCGAACTCAATATTCTGTTGGCCGTCGTCGCTGCCGTTTATTTCGGCGTGAGGAAGAGATGGATCGCTGCCTTAGCCGCAGCGATTCTTGCGCTCGACTGAAATTCCAGCCTATCGACCTGCCTCCTGGGTCGAGTCCGGACATGCGGGCCTGCATTGACTCCCTTAAGGTCCCCGACGCTCCTTCCGCCACGCATCGTCCCCGGACCATCTACCAAGTAGATCCCGAGTTTCCTGAAGATGGGCGTCGAGCGAAGATTTCGGGCTCTGTGCTGCTGTCGCTCACGGTTGGGACGGACGGACGTGCCCATGACATAGAGGTCAAGAAGTCGCTTGGGCATGGCTTTGATGAAAAAGCCGTTCTTGCCGTTCAGCAGTGGGTGTTTGAACCCGCAGCAGAAAATGGCAAAGCAGTTCCCGCTCAGATCGACGTCGAAGTGGACTTCCACACCTACAACGACTAAGCACGCCCTTTCTCAACTGTCGCAAAATCCCCATTACACTCATAACCGGGTCAGTAATCGAAATCGCTGTTTGCCAGAGCAGTCACATCCCCACATTCGGGGGTGCCCCGTTCGAGCGTTGCTTGAGCGGGGGGTTTGAACCACAAGACCGAAGTCAAAGGCCCCACTCTAAAATCGCAAAGGACGCGATTTTAGAATGGGGCACCCTCGAGAATCGGGTGCTCTTCAGAATCGGGGACCCTTCCGGTGACCGGCCTGCAGCCGCCGTTCATCAATCATTCGCCAGCGTGCCGCATCCGTTGTGACCGTCACTCCGTCGTATCAGTAGCAGTTTGTGCTCGCTTTGCTCCAAAAGTACACGACGGAGTCCGAATGTTCTGCGGTCAATCTCTCCATCGCCATATCGAAGCAACGAGTTGCAGAGGTTGGGGCAGAGGGGCCACCTACATGCATCAACCGGGTGGAGTGAGCATCCTTGCTTCCTCGTTCAGGTTCCCTGAGCTAAGTCAGCCCATCTGAAGTTCTCCCCTCTTAGCGGTAAGAATCTTTAGGAGGTTTAATGTTTGCACGCAACGTTTCCTTTCATCTGAAATCCAATGTGCTTCCTGACTACACGCGAACATTTGAAAAAGACATTCTCCCGCTACTTCGCAAGCAGAACGGCTTTAAGGACGAAATTACGTTCTCCGGTCCCGGCGGAATCGATGTCACTGCCATCAGTCTTTGGGACAACAAAGCCAACTCCGACGCTTACAACACCAGTACCTACCCCGAAGTGTTGAAGGTGTTGGCGAGATTTATCGAGGGAACGCCCAAGGTTCAAACCTCTGACGTGGTCAATTCGACCTTCCATAAGATCGCCGCTCACGCCGCGGCGTAGAACTGTATTTTTTCGCCGGGAAGGCGGCTGACCCCGCCTTCCCGGACGACTAAAGCCCCACAGGCCGGAGTCCGAAGCTTCACGGTTACGCGGATCTTGGTCCCCTCAAACCTCACTGATTGGAGCCAGACTATGGAAGCGGAAATAATGAAAAGTGAGTACGACTTAAGTTCTGCGGTCACGTTCCTGTTGATTGGCCTTGGTGTCGGGTCGGCCTTGACAGTTTTGTTTGGTCCGAGCACGGAAGCGGGGCCTAGACCAGAGGAGACCATTCGTTGGCGACAATAGAAGAAGGCAAGGAGCGATTGCGTCACACATCGCGGAGGTGAGGACTGACTGCAATTTGTGGAAGGTTCTTGCCCAAGGCAGATTGAACAGCAACTTCAACGGTCGAGAGATCACGAAAACTAGAAAGGTATTCTGATCATATGGATTATCTAGGAGTTCTTAGAGCCAAGATTTTGCGTTTCCGAGTGGAGATCGCCGACATTCAAGCGTTGAATCAGCAGTTTCGGCGTGACGGCGGCCATGGAATAGGTGTTCAAGTCGCTCACGGACAGAGGAGTGAACGGCTACAAACAATCCAGCATGAGCTTTCGCAACTTGCGGACCTCGGGCGGAAACGAGCAGCGTAGTCGCGGCCGCATAGTTGGTGACATCGCGATTGCACTGACTGACCCGGGATTGCCCAGGATCAATTCCTGAAATGTGACCTCTGAGCCAGCGCAGAAATTGAACGTATGAGTTCCGTTTTACTGGGATATCCGAATCAATTTTTCTCGACCGCTGCGCTCAGCTCCCGTTCGCGGAACTTCTGCACTTCCGCCGCCATCGCGTATTTCAATTCCTCAATCCCCTTGCCCGTGACCGCCGAGATCTCATACAGCTTCAGTTTGTGTTTCTTGCAATAGCGCTTGAGCGCGGTGAGCTTGTCTTTGTTGACGGCATCGATCTTCGACGCGGCCATGATCATCGGCTTCTCTTCGAGATGCGCGCCGAAGCTGACGAGTTCGCCCAGGATCACTTCGACATCTTTCGTCACATCCGGCCGGCCGCTGGAGTCCGAAACGTCGACCAGATGCACCAGCAAGCGCGTGCGTTCGATGTGCCGCAAGAACTGCGTGCCCAGTCCTGCTCCGGCGTGCGCTCCTTCGATCAGTCCGGGGATGTCCGCTACGACAAAACTGACCTCACTCCTTGCATCGCCGACAGCAACCACTCCAAGGTTGGGCTCGAGCGTGGTGAACGGATAATCCGCAATCTTCGGCCGCGCCGCCGAGATGCGAGAGATTAGTGTGGACTTGCCCACATTCGGAAATCCCACCAGCCCCACATCGGCGAGCAGCTTCAGCTCAAGGCGGTACGTATGTTCCTCGCCCGGCCGCCCCGCCTCATGCTCTCGCGGAGCCTGATGGACCGACGTGGCGAAGCGCGCGTTCCCGCGGCCGCCGCGGCCGCCGCAGGCAATCACAAAACTCTGGTCCGGCTGCGAAAACTCGAAAACTTTCTCCGCGGTCTCGTCGTCGTAGACAATGGTTCCGACTGGAACCTTCAGAACCACGTCGCCGCCATCGCGTCCGGTCTTGTTCGAACCCTCACCGTGGCGTCCGCGCTGCGCCGTGTGCTCGGGATTGAAACGGAAATGCACCAGCGTGTTGTGGCGTTCGCTCGACTCCATGATGACGTCGCCGCCCTTGCCCCCGTCGCCGCCGGACGGGCCCCCGCGCGGGATAAACTTCTCCCGCCGGAAGGCCATGCAGCCGTTGCCGCCGTCGCCCGCCTTAACGCGAATTTTCGCTTCATCAATGAACATGCGTGTCCTATGTATCTTCTATCTATCATCAGGGAAGACGGCGGGGATGTCTAACGGCCCTCGAGCGCGACCTTCTTCAGACCCGGCAGCCAGCCGCTCTGAAATTCCGGATGCACCGTCTGGGCCGCGTCCAGTGCCCTGCGAAACGCCAGGCGGGATTCTTCGGGCCGCTGCAAACGCCGCAGGACATCCCCCAGTTCGGCCTGTGCCTGCACGGACCGGGGCGCGAGCGCAACTGCGGCCTGCGCTTCCACGACGGCCTCATCGAGATGATTGGCCTGCGCCGCCAACGACGCCCGTGTGACGTGGTTCAGCGCCGCGGCCAGCGGGATCTCAAAGTGCCCGTCGTAAACAAAAAGGCCGTCCTCGATTACTGCCGTGGGTTTTATCCGCTGGAACTGATCGTACGGATTTAATTCTCCCGGGCCAAACTCGTAGCCCGAGAGCACGCCCGCACTGATCAGCACCGGACCGTCGATGCTCGTAGGAACATCAACCGACGGCTGCAGCCACACCGAAGCAATCGTCGTCAGGGGCTTGCATTGCACTCCGTAGTAAGTGGGATCGACGACAACCGCGGCGAAGTACGCGAACCAGCAGTTCTTCACCTGACGTCCATCCAGATACTTCTTCGTCGCCTTGAGTTGCTGTCCCCAGTCGGCGTTCGAGTCGCTCAGATACCTGTAAGTCTGCGAAGGGCCTCCCCACATTTCGTTCGCATACGCCAGGTAGACCGGGAAGGTTCGCGCCGACGATACGATGTTCCAGAGAAGCAAGATCGCAACGATATACGCCCAGCGCGGCTGCCGCTGGATCAGTCTCCACGCTGCCCACGCGGCAAGAATCATCAGAAAGGGATAGACCGGCAAAATGTGGCGAATCCCAATGTTCATGCCCGATCCCATCGCCACCGAGAAATAGACCGCCGCCGGGACGATCACAAACAGAACTTCTCGCCAGCACTCGACTCGCGATCGCGCCAGCGCCAGAGGGACCAGAGCCAGCAGTATGAGCAATCCCAAGGTCGTCTTGATGGCGAATGCGATCGGGAAATAAGGCCAGCGCCCATGCGGATAGATGGTGCCCAACAAGTAGGAATGGCTGTACTCGGCGGTGAAGCCAACGTCGGCCAGCCCGTACAAGTAAGATTCCGGCAACAGATGCCAACGCGCGGCGGCCTGAATCATCTTTGCCTGTACGGGAACCTTCAGCCTTCCCGCATACTCCGCGACTCGCGCACCGGCGTCCATCCCCGCCCGCGGATGGAGATGAAATCCGTAGAACGCCCACAGAATCGCAACTGCCAGAACAGCTATCACCGTGATTGCACCCAGCAGCCGCAGGACCTGCTTCGACCTGCTCTCCCGAGCTTCCGCAGGCCCCACCTCTCCGCGTCTCCGCATCAATTCGCATCCGGCCAGCGCGACCAGAATCGGAAAAATCAGGATTGCCGAATGCTTGGTGGCCAGTCCCAGCCCTGCGGCCAGCCCCGTCAGGACAAGCCTTCCAGCGGACGGCTTCTTCACATAGCGATAGAACGCATAGACCGTTGCCAGCAGGAAACAGGACATGCCGACATCGGTCGCAACCACGGCGCCATGGGCAAGAATGTTCGGTTCAAACACCAGCAGGGCTAGAGCAAGGAAGGCGGGAATGTCCCCGAACATCTCCTTCGCGACTGCAAACACCAACGCACCCAGCAGCAGAGTCAGAAGCGCCGCCGCCATGCGCGTGCGGAACGCAATCGTTTCCGCGTCGTTCGAGTACACGAACTGCGTAGCGGTCAGGAAATCCTCTTCCTTCGAAAATGCTCCCGGATGTGCGGGCACTTTCAGCGAAAGGCGCAGCAGAGGCAGCGTCGCCAGCAGTTTGACCAGCGGAGGATGCTCCGGGTTATCTCCAAAGTCCGCGGCCGTCCAGTAACGGTAGCCGGCGAAAATGTGGCAGGCTTCATCCCAGGTCTGGGATTCCCTGCGCGCGGAGAGGACGAGCTGAAGCGAAAGGACGACCAGCAGGCAAGCGACTCCGCCTGCCTGCCAACCGCGCGGGACGCGAGTCGAAGTGAGAAACATTTAAACGGGGCAGTGTACTCCAATCTGGGAATGAGTGCATAAGTGGGCAGTCGCAGGAGAGGGGGAGTCATGCCATCTCGTCGATTGGCCGATGAATCTGCCATGGCGGGGTGCTGCCTCGCCCGACGAACGCAGGATTCCTGCGCCGCGAACTGATATGCCTGGACTGAACAACATCGAACCCAGCGCCGTCCTGCCGCGAACCGCCTGGCACGGGGCCTTGGCGGAAACCGCTATCGAGGTGTTCTCCATCATGGTAGGAGTCAGCGTCACGGCGCCGGCAGACGATGCTCCTCGCGTGCCAACGCAGATGACAGGGATGGTGGGCATTGCGGGTGCGATCCGTGCGAACTTCATCCTGCAATGCAGTGCTGCATCGTCAATCAAGCTCGCCTCGCAGATGCTCGGCATTTCTCCGGACGACCCCAACGCCCAAAAGGCCGCATGCGATGCACTGGGGGAGATCTGCAATATTGTGGCCGGATACTTCAAGGCGAGGATTGGCCTCGGCGATGCATGCCAGCTCTCAGTTCCAACGATCATCGTTGGCCAAGACTACAAGTTCTATTCTGGAAGGACGTACGAGCGCATGGAACTCCCCTTATTGTTCGAAGGAGAGACGCTTTGGACTACGTTGGAAATCGCGCAATAGACGCGCGCCAGCGAGTCTAGTACCAGGAACCATGACCCGACAGACGGGTGATGGTCGCGCGAGCGGATCGACTACTTCACTTCCACCGGTTCCACCATCACGAACTTGCCCATCTGGCCCTTGTTCAGGAACTTGATGCGTCCGGTGATCTTGGCGAAGAGAGTGTCGTCTTTGCCGCGGCCGACGTTCAGCCCCGGCTTTACGGGTGTGCCCCGCTGCCGCACGATGATGGTGCCGCCGGGCACGATCTGCCCGCCGAATGCCTTAAACCCAAGCCGCTGCGCGTTTGAATCGCGGCCGTTTCGTGAAGTGCCTTGTCCCTTTTTATGTGCCATATGACAGTTCTCAGTTCCGGTTCTCAGTTCTCAGTCAAAACCTGGACGGACGAATGCGTCCGTCCCTACACGATCTTACTTCTTCCTCGCCGGCGACTTCTTTGCGGTTTTTTTCGGGGCAGCTTTCTTCTTCGCCGAGCCCTTCGCTGGCTTCGCTTCTGCCGCTTCCGACTCTACTGCCTTCACCTTCTTCGGCTTTGCTTCCTTCTTGGGAAGCTCGGGAGCCTTGAAGCTCTGCCCGTCCACCGCAATCTCGGTGATGCGTACGGCCGTGTACGCCTGCCGGTGCCCGCGCAGTTTCTTGTACTGCTTCTTGCGTTTGTAGTGGAAGACGAGGATCTTCGCGCCCCGGCCCTCTTCCATCACCTGGCCGACCACGTGCGCGTCCGACTTCGTCGCCAGTTGGCCGGCTTCGCTGGAAACCGCCAGCACGGGAAACTCCACCAGGCCATCGGTGCCGGTGACCAGTTTCTCGACTCGAACCACATCGCCCGGCGCCACCCGGTACTGCTTCCCACCGGCGCGGATAACCGCGTACATACGTCTGCCTCCGTCGAATGTCCTGAAATTCAGCCCGTAAAAAATGGAATCTTGAAACGGGACTTACTCAAATCAAACCCTGGGCGCACACGGGCGCAACCGAGGGCTTGCTGATTTCCTGTGCTTGCTGTGTTTTCCGCCCCGGCGCTTCAGCAGCCAAGGCAGGCGTCCCCAGAACGGGTCGGCGAGTACAGGCAAACTCAACTATTCTAGCGTGTGCTGTGGAAATCGGTCAAACGGCTTGCGAAAGCTTGTCTTTCCTGTAGCATTTGCTGTTCATGGCTGAGTCACCGGTTCTCGCAAGCACCGAAGCCGCGGGGCTTCCGTCATTAGCGGGTCCGCCGCGTCGACGCAGGATCGTTGCGCTGGGATTGGTTCTGTCGGTCAGCCTCACTCACTTCATTGTTGCGGCGTTCTATTACCTGTTTCACCCCGAAAGATCACTCGATCGTTACCGCACTCAATTTGGCGTAGTTGGAGCCTTGATTGCAGAGCTCACTTCTTTGCTCGTGCTCTGGTTTGTCCTAACGGAGCACAAACGCACGTGGCGCGAAATCGGCTGGCAACCGAGATGGATGGATATCCCTCACGGAATCGTGTTGATCCTGGCATCCGGCGGTGCCGCCCGGCTGGTAACGCTGTTCTTTCAGGCGTCTTTTCTGAGGTACACCGGGCATTACTTGCAGCCGCGAACTGTCCACGGTGTAACCGGGGCCGGTATTTCGGTGTTCACGATCGTGTTCGTTTTCGTTAATCCACTCTTCGAGGAATTGATTGTTCGTGGGTACGCAATGTCCGAGTTAACGGCCCTCGGTAGCAGCCGCAACTTCGCGATCTTTGTGAGTGTGCTACTCCAAATGAGCTACCACGTCTATCAGGGACTTGTTCGCGGTATCGGTCTCACCGCCGCCTTTCTCGTCTTCTCTATTTACTTCTCAAGAGAACGGAGAATCATACCCATCGTCGTCGCACACTTTTGGTCCGACGTTGCAGCACTGATTCGCACCGTCTTCTAGTTTTGTACTTCTCCGTGGGAATGTGCGAAAATTCCGCCGGATTCCTTGGAGGGAAACCCAATGCTGAAGCGCTTTCTCACCGTTTCACTGTGCCTGCTCGCTCTCACCCTGTCCGGTTCCGCGCAAACGAAGAAGTCACCTATGAAGAAGTTGGCCGGTCCGGCTCCCGACAAAGCCCTCATGCAGAAAATCTGGGACGGCTGGTCCACCCTCGACCCCGCCAACGTCGCCAAGTATTACGCCACGGGACCGCACACGTTCTTCGATATCGCGCCCCTGAAGTACGGCAGTTGGGACGAGTATGAGAAGGGCGTCAAGGTGGTACTCGCTGGTTACCAGAGCGGGAAGTGCACGGTGAATGACGACGCCGAGGTGCATCCCCACGGCGATCTCGTCTGGGGCACCGCCACCATCAAGGAACAGCTAACCAGCAAGGCCGGAAAAGTCGAGATGGGCAACTTCCGCTGGACGGTGATCTGGGAAAACATAGACGGCAAGTGGCTCATCGTGCACGAACACGTGTCGGAGCCGATTCAGTGATCTAGAGGCCAGGGATTAGGGACGAGGGATTAGATGTTTGGCTAGTCGCACCTGCACTGGTCGCGATCTTCTAGTGCCTGATCTCTAATCCCTGACCCCTATGCCCTAGCCCCTGTCTTTCAATACGACTTCCAGAAGAAGTACACGGTCATCCCCGCACCTACCAGCACGACAAACACACGGATCCAGACCTGCGGCAACTTCTGCGCGTAGTGAGCGCCCAGGAAGCCTCCCACGATGCCGCCAGCGATCATGATTCCCCCGTGTTTCCAATACACCGCCCGCGCTATGACAAACGTGATGACTGCGACTCCGTTGATCACGAACCCCATCACACTCTTCAGCGCATTCATGGCATGGATGTCGGTCATGCCCAGTGCGGCCAGCATGGCTAGCATCACAATGCCCATGCCTCCGCCGAAGTAGCCTCCATAGACGGCAACACCCAACTGAAACAGTGTCGTCCCTGCGAGCGCGGCCGTTGAAGCCTCGTGTTCAATCACGGACCTGCGCCCGCCAGCCAGTCTCTTGCCGAAGGCGAAAAGTAGCGTCGCTCCCAGCGTCAGCCACGGCAACACGCGCATGAAGGTATGAGCTGGTGTCTTCAACAACAGAAACGCTCCAGCCAACCCTCCGACCAGGCTCGCAGCCAGCAACGGAATCATCACCCGCCGTGGAACATCCAGACGCTTGCGATACGCGCCCCCGCTGGCCGCCGCGCCGGTCCACAGTGCGATAGTGTTGGTGGCATTAGCGGGGATCGGCGGCACACCTGTGAACAGCAGCGCCGGAAATGCGATGAAACTGCCGCCTCCGGCCACGGCGTTCAGGGCTCCGCCCAGCACTCCCGCGAAAAAAAGAAAGAAGATGAATTCCAGGGTCAAGGAGTTAGGTGTACCAGAAACCGCGGCACGCCGCCAATCCGGCAACCTTTTCGGCGCAAGCACGTCACACACTCAGAGGAAAATCATGAACAGGCTCTGGGGCGTGTTGCTTCTGTTACCTTTTGCTGTTTCCACGGTTCTTGCACAGCAGTCCAACCAAACCACACCGCCCAACCCGTGCGCCGCTGCAGAGCAGAAACAGCTCGATTTCTGGGTGGGCGAGTGGGACTTGACCTGGCCCGGTGCCAAGGGCGGTGAGGCCGACCACGGCACAAATAGTATTCGGCGTATCCTCGACGGCTGCGTTGTGCAGGAGAATTTTTCGGGTCAGGACGCACACTTGCGCGGCACTAGCCTCTCCACCTTCGACACAAAAGCAGGCAAATGGAAACAGACCTGGGTCGACAACGAAGGCGGTTATCTTGATTTCGTCGGAGAATTCAAGGACGGTCAGATGATCCTGCAGCGCGAGGCCAATTTGAACGGGACCAAGGGCCTGCAGCGCATGGTTTGGAAGAACATCACCGCCAACGGGTTCGACTGGAGCTGGGAATCATCCGTTGACGGCGGCAAGACGTGGCAGGTCAACTGGCCGATTCATTACAAAAGGAAGAGTTGATGCATGCTGCCTCAGCCTCCGATTACCTCCGTAATCGGGGGTAATCTCAGATTTCTCGCGGAAACATTCCTCCGGCAGCAGGGTTATTATCAAATGAAATCGGGGGGGATTTTCCTTATGCATCGTCGAGTCGCACTCTTCATTGTCATCCTGATATGCAGCATTGCGTGGGGACAAACACAGAGCACTCCGAACGCCAGCGCCCCGTCCACCGGCCAGCAGTCGATGCCGGGCATGGACATGTCAGGCACGTCGGATCACGACATGTCGAAGATGAAAGGCGTACCTACAGAGAAAGACAGCGACAAAGATGCCGACAGCGACGCCAGCGCTCATGTCATGAACTCCATGGAAGGCCACATGGACATGGGGCCGCACATGAAGATGACGCCCCTGCGCCCGCCCAAACCGGGCGACGCGGCGCGGGCCCAGCAGGTCGCCGACCAGGCGCGCAAGGCTTCAGAGAAATATGTCGACTACCACGCCGCCCTGGCCGACGGCTTTAAGATTTTCCATCCGGAAGTTCCGCAGAAGATGTACCACTTCACCAACTACGGCTACGCCATGGAAGCGGCATTTCGTTTCAATCCCGAGCATCCCACGTCGCTGCTCTACGAAAAGCATGGCGATGACTACAAGTTGGTGGGCGTGATGTACACCGCGCCCAAGCGCTTCGGAGAAGATCAACTCGACGAACGCGTCCCACTCAGCGTGGCGCAGTGGCACGAGCACGTGAACTTCTGCGCGCCTCCCGCAAACAAGCGAAAGGAAATGCTGGCGCCTCATCCGCAGTTTGGCTTGAGGGGATCCATCACCACGGAGGAAGCCTGCGACTCCGCAGGCGGAACATTCCATCCTGTGATTTTCAACTGGATGGTGCATGTCTATCCGTTCGAGAAGGATCAAGCGAAGATCTGGTCGGTCGAGCGTCAGCACGGTGACGCGGACTAGAAGCACTCAAGAGTGAGTGTTCCACGCAAGCGACGCTTTGATTTGCTGAAGTAGACGCCCGAAGAAGTGTGGCGCCGCCGCGGCTAAAGAGGTTGCGGAAAAACTCCGTTTGCCCGTGGCCAAAGTCCCCCAGCGGCTAAAGCCAGGGTGATTTTGCGCGACTTACGGCACGAGCAAAACTCGTGCCCTTCCCGGCCGTGCACGATTCCAGACTTTTTCCGCAGCCTCTAAAGCCGGCCCATTTTGCGTCCCCGAAATCGATACGGCTGAAGACCAGGCCCTGATACAGGTCGGGCCTGTATTCTGTTGATTCTTCACACAAAACACACGAGTGTTGTTCCTTCTCGGAGAACGATTTAGCGGGAGTTTCTTGCTACCGGAAAGATGTACGCAGCGTCCAAGAAAATGTGATCGCAATCGCAGCTCGAAGGGAACTTCGAGCACGGCAACTGCGTAGCAGCCTGAGTGGGTAAACGGCCAGCGTAGGGGTGAAACTGGTCAAAGATTAAAGCGACATCTTTTGCGGGGGTTGGGGATTCTCTCACGCTCGGTTTGGCGGCCCAGGTGAGAAAACCCCCATCGCGGCAGCGCAAGCTTGTGACTTGCGTGCACAACCCCGGCGGCAGCATTCTATGCGATTCGCGGGGAAACACAAGTGTTTTTTCGCGCTGGTCGTGCACCGGGCCGCCCCAACCGCTTCCCGACGTAGGGTCGGGAAAGAATATCAAGGAGCAGCCATGAAGTTCGCGACGGTTTCAAAGAGTCTGGTAATGGGGTTGGCTCTACTGCTGGCCTCGAGCGCATTTGCAGCCACAAAAGCCAACCTGCATTTGAACAATCCCACAACGGTCAACGGAACCAAGCTGAAGCCGGGCGACTACAAGCTCGAGTGGGACGGCACCGGTCCTGATGTGCAAGTCAGCATAATGCAAGGCAAAACCGTGCTCGCCAAGACGACGGGGAAGGTCGTTGACCTGAGTTCTCCGGCAGCGAACAGCGCGGCCGTGGTTACGCACAACGGCGACGGAACCGCGAATCTGTCGGGGGCTCGCTTCGAAGGCAAGAAGTTCGCCCTCGAACTCGGTGAGTCGGCCGATGGTATGCAGGCCGGGTCCAGCAAGTAACAGTCAGCGCGGATTACAAACGCGTCTGCAAACAACAAGAGGGAGCGCACGCGCGCTCCCCCTTTTGTTTACTTTCGCGATAACTTAGTTGGGCGAGGCCAGCACATCGTCGTAATAGTTGATGGCCGCCCGCTTGGGCTTTTCCTTCAAGCCTTTCAGAGGAATCTTCTGATCGAACGTGCTGTTCCCCGTAAGCCGCGCTCTTCCCAGAAAGAACATGCCGTTCGGCAACTCCAGGTAGATTGGCACCAGCATGCGGAAACTGTCATTGACGCTCGACTGCGTCATCTTTATGTTCATCACCACATCCCCGTCCGCCCCGGTATCGAAGGTTGCATTCATCTGATACGCGGGTAGCTGGGTGCCATAGACGTACTCGTTAAAGAACCAGTCCATCTTGTGGTTGCCCTCCATGTCCATCTCCTGGGTCATGTGTTTCTCAACGATGGCTTTGAAGTCTTCCGTTGTGGCTGCTTTTCCGGAGTAGGTCTTGACGAAATCCTGCATCATCTCCTTGAAGTGCTGATCGCCCGTGCGGTTGTCGTGCATCATCATGCGCAGCATGTGGAGGACGTAAGCCCCCTTTGGGTAAATAAGGCGGCGTGTCGTGTCGAACCCGGTGCGGAAGTTATTGGTGCGGTAACCCATGGTGAGCGGCCCGGCGTCAATCGCCCGGAACCCTTGCGCATTGCGTTCCAGAAGCAGTTCCCGTTCATCGTTCCAAAAGGTAATGAACTTCTTTGGATTTTTCTCGATCAAAGTCAGGTAAAGAGACGCGGACATGTCGGCGAACCCCTCGCTCATCCACTGATCGCGATAGGAGTTGAAGCCGACGGTGTGTCCCCACCATTGGTGCGCTACTTCGTGTGGAGTCACAGCTTTCCAGTAGCCTCGATCGCCCCAGTCCATCCCCAACTGATGGCGCACGGTGGTATCGAAGTAATAACAGATCGGAATCCACACCAGTTCCGGCCACGACTGGCCAAAATTGCATGCGGTCTGCTGCGTGAGTTGCAAGTGCTTGAACAAAGAGGGGCCAAAGTAGTCGGTGTAAAGCTGCACGGCGAGTTCGCCCTCGCCGAGGGCTTTCTTGTTGAGACCAGTGGTGCTCATCGTGCCCAGAGCCACCTCTGGAGCATGTGATCCCATGGTCGGCAGATCGTCTCCACTGGCCGCGTGCTGCAGTCCCTGCACCCAACCGGGCGACTCCTGATTGGCAAACGATTGCACTTGATATTCCGGCTTGTCCAGCTTTCCCTCTTCAACCTTGAACTTCCCGAAGCTGAACCCGGCTACCGTTTGCGGTGCTTCGCTTTTCCAGACCGTCACGTTCTGCCCACCCTCGTTGCTTTCGCTTATCCGTGCGCCCGTGGCGGCAATCTGCATCCCTTTGGGAATGCGGAAAGTCATGTCATAGGTCGCATACTCTCCAAAGCTGCTGCCGGGATTATTGGGATACCAGTCATCCCGCGCTACTGGAAAATAATTGCCGCCACCCTCGTTGGTGACGGCTTCCTTGCCTTCATACTCGGTAGTGATGGTGAACTGCTCGTCCGCGGCCAGCGCCTTCGGCAGAATCACGGCGAACTGTGCATCGTCATTCTTGTCTTCTTGAATGAATGACAACTGCTGGCCATCGGCACTAGTGACACTGCGGACCCTCAAAGTCCGGAATAGATTCAGGGGCACGACCCGCACGCCGTTCAGGTGCGCGGTGAAGGTGGTTTTGGCCTTGCCAATCAAGTTGGCATTCTTCTCGAGCGTAGTCTCAAGCTGCTGATGATCAATGCGGATGGGCTGTCCGACCGTGCCCTTCCTGCGTTCGCCCGACAAGGGAAAGGAAGCCCAGTCGCCAAACTTGTTCTCGTCGTAGGTCGCGAAATCGACCTGATCGCGTCCCTCATGCGGGTCAATGGTGTAGAGTTCCTGCCCGTTGTAGCGCTTGCCATGGATGAACGCCATGAACAAGCCGCCGGGCTCCGTGCTCAGCACGTCTTCCAGGATCCGCAATTCGAGATTGTCCTTGAGCTTGTGCCGGGTCGTGTGCTGGCTGTCTTTCAGCGGCCCGGCATCGCAGCCGGATGCACTCGCGCCCGCTTTCTTGATTTCGTCATAAGTAGAGTCCGTGAAGCGCAGCACCATCTGGCTGAAGTTTTCACTGAACTCGTCTTCCTTGGTCAACAACTTCAGCATGGCTCTTTCAGACGCCGGGGGCTCGAGAGTAAAATTTCCGTCCCCTGCGAAAACCGCTCCCGTCACTTTGCCCGCCACCGGAGCCACAAAGCAGACGGTGCCGGAACGCAAATGGAACGTCCCCACGTCGCGCTTCAGTTCAAGATTGTTGACGCTCACGCCTTCGCCACTCAGGCCCAGGTTGCGCAGAGCCTGGTAGGTCGGATCGGATCCTGCCGCCGGCGCGGCGTTTTGGGCGTAGGCGGCATCGCTGGCAAGAACTGCCGTCACAGCAAGCGGCAGTACGAGAAGGGCGAGCGCTTTGACTAGAGACACACGTACAGCAGAGCGCAGGGTGCGGACAAGAAACGGCATGGAGCCTCCCGGGGGGAAGGAAACCCGCTATTATCCGCCCTTGGGGAAGAAATGCAAGGGCCGGGATCACGGCTCGAAAGGCCGCCCGCTTGGGCAGCGGTGGTACTCTACAGCGACGGTACTCTACTGAGGTGCCACCACTTTCTCCAGTTCTGCACTCAGATGCACGCTGCTTCCGCCGCTGATCTTCATTTTCCGCTCCCAGTCCTTGAACCCCGTCTTCTTCACGGCGATCGTGTGCTCGCCCTCAGGCACCTGCACATCAGAGGGAGTATTTCCAACAAAACTGCCATCGACCTCGATGTCCGCGCCAGTAGGATTCGATTCCATATGCAGCTTCGCAGAGGTGAAATTCGCAGCGGAACTGGAGGCATCGCTGGAAGCTGTTTGCTGGGCCGCAGCAGCCGGCTGGAACTTCGTGATGTCCAGCTTCATATCGCCATTTACGTAGGCGGTGATTTCTGTTCCCTTCGGAATAGATATGTCCTTGCCATGCATGAACAGAAAAAATGGCGCCGCGGGAAAAAAGACGATGCTGGTTGCCACCATTCCACCCACCATGGCTCCGGTGTGGCCGCCACCTTTCATATCCTTGACGGCTCGCAATGCTGCTTTTTCACTGCTGACCAGCTTGACATAGTCGATATTGATGTCCAGCTTTCCGCCGCGCGCCATTCTCCGTTTAGCTTGAGCCTCGGTAACCGTCGCGAACGCGAGTCCGCCTTTCGGGATCACCAGCGTTCCGTTGACACTAATGTCTTCGAGAACTTCGAAGTCGACCGTGTCCCCCAAGTGAGCGTCACCGGAGGAAATGCTCCGGTTGATCCGCATCTCCACCGGTGTCCCATCTTCGAGTACAAAGCCCTTCGCGGAAATGAAGTTTGATGACTGGGGAGTCTGATCCGGCGTCGTCGACTGTCCAGTTTGTTGCGCCGCTGGGGCGTCGGCCGGGATTTGCGCCGTATTGGTTTGGCCAACGGCAACGACAGATATCAGAAGCAACCAGAAGGACGACCATAGAAATGTCTTCACGAAGAGTCTCCCGACTGATGATATTGGGAATAGACCTAAGAACTCGCCATTATGCTCCTACAATCGCGGTTCGGCAATGATGCGACACACAAGAAAAGAAGGGGAACGACGGGCACTTCCGCTAATGCCGGCCCGTGATAGAAATCGCAACCTTTTGCTCGCCACAAACACAAAGGGAGCGCTTACGCGCTCCCTTAAAAGCTAACAACTTGGAACTGTTCTAATACTTCGGCACTTTCGGATCCACGCGGTCGGACCAGGCCGTAATCCCGCCCGTCAGGTTGTGCACCTTGGTGAAGCCAGACTGCTGCAGGAAGGCGACGGCTTTGGCGCTGCGCCCGCCCATCTTGCAGTGGACGACAATCTCGCGGCTCGAGTCGAGCTCGCTCACGCGCTTCGGCAGATCGTTCAGCGGAATCAGATATCCGCCAATATTGCAGATCTGGTACTCGTGCGGCTCGCGCACGTCGAGGACGAACAGGTCTTCTTTCGCATCCAGACGCCGCTTCAGTTCTTCCACTTGAATTTCCGGAACTCCGCTGCCCACAGGTTTTTCCTCCCCGCGAATGCCGCAAAACTCGTTGTAGTCTATCAGCTTCGTGACGGTCGGATGCGTGCCGCACACCGGGCAGTCTGGATTCTTGCGCAGCTTGAGTTCGCGGAACTTCATGCCCAGCGCGTCAATCAGCAGCAAGCGTCCGATCAGGGGATCGCCGATACCGAGAATCAGCTTGATGACTTCCGTCGCCTGCATCACGCCCACGAGGCCGGGAAGAATCCCGAGCACTCCGCCTTCAGCGCACGAAGGCACCAGCCCCGGCGGTGGCGGCTCAGGATACAGGCAGCGATAGCATGGCCCGTCTTTGGTCGCGAACACGCTGGCTTGCCCTTCGAACCGGAAGATGGAACCGTACACATTCGGCTTTCCCGTAAGCACGCAGGCATCGTTGACGAGATACCGTGTGGGAAAGTTGTCGGTGCCGTCGGCGATGATGTCGAACTCGCGAAACAACTCCAACGCATTGGAACTGTCCAGCCGCGTGTCGAACAACTGCAGATTGAGAAAGGGATTGATTCCCTTCAGCTTGTCCGCCGCGGAATCGAGCTTCTTGCGCCCCACATCGGCGGTTGAGTGAATGATCTGCCGCTGCAGGTTGGAGTAGTCCACCACATCGAAGTCGACGAGTCCCAGCGTCCCGACTCCCGCCGCCGCGAGGTAGAGCGCCAGCGGCGATCCCAGCCCGCCCGTGCCAATGCACAGCACCCGCGCCGCCTTCAGCTTCTGCTGCCCCTCCATGCCCACCTCGGGCATGATCAAATGGCGCGAGTAGCGCAGGATTTCATCTTTACTGAGCGTTGCGGGAATTTCAGTCATCGTAGCCATGGAATCCTCGTGGGTTAGCCTTCCTTCGTGAACCTTCGTGCCCTTCGTGGTTAAAGCATCTCTGTATCAATCGCCGGAAACTGTTCTACTGGGATTAGACCGACGAACCGCGCGAATCCGGAACTAACAACAGGAAGGGCAACACATACAACAGCGCGTTGTTGCGGCAGGCTGCAATTGGAAATTCCCAGTCAGGCGGCGCCTCCGGCGATGGAAGGCACAATGGAAATGTTATCACCGTCGTTCAGCGCGGTGGCCTCTTTCTGCAGGTAGCGGATGTCTTCGTCGTTGACGTAGAGGTTTACGAAGGCCCGCAGTTTGCCGTCCTCGGTGTAGAGATGCTTCCGCAGGTCGGGATGCTGTGCCACCAGCGCGTTCATGGCTTCGCCCACGGTCGCGCCCTTCACGTCTACCGAGGACTGTTTGCCCACATACTGCCGTAAAGGCGTAGGAATGTGAATCTTGCTCATAGGGTTACTGTAAGAGATGCGGGGACCGGTCGGCAAGATTCAGGAGAACCGGGCTGCGACATTGCGAGACCGAGGGGCAACGAGTGATGGCAATTTCTCGCCGGAGTCTCTTACCGTCGAAGGCGCTCTCCGGTGTTGGCTCCTCGTGCTGCAGCATCTTGACAACGCACGAGCCTTATTCCACAATTCCGGCATCAATGCGTCGCGTTACTATTGCTTGCTATTGCGTCTTCCTGTTTGTGTTAGCGTCCGCCCAAGTGATGCCCCAAAGCTCGCAGACTGTGCCGGGTGGCTTGGGCCGGCCGGATCGCCTTCAAATTGAATCGACCTTACAGAGCTACGTGGCCGCCTACGCTCGCAGGAGTCTTCCGGAGTTGCTGGCGGTGTGGCCAGACCTCCAGAATCAGAAAAAAGAGTTCGAGAAGATCAAGCGTCATCTTACTGATCCAAGCGTCTCGGGCGAGGAAATCACGGTGCAGCTACTGGAGATACAACCCACGAAGGACGGGGTCTTTGTGCGAGTACATCGCACGGAGCAGTTTGTAAGGACAGAAACCTCGAGCACGGCTGGCACTGGCGATATCAGAATGGGGGAGCCTCGCCAATTCCCCGGTCCGTACCAAAACGAAAAGAAAAAGGAGGTCAAGAAGAGTGGAGAAGTATGGATCACCATGCGCCGGTCCGATGACGCTTGGATGATCGTCTCTGTCAGTGAAAAGAAACCGAGATGAACGGTCGCGTCTCACGCGTGGCCTACGCAAGTAGACTCCTGAAACAGGCACACCACCCCGAACACTGTCATTCGATGAACTAGACCTGACACCAACCCTCGACCCGAGCCAGACAAGCCACTTATCCGCCTCATCGCTCCGCCCTAGAATCTCTCAGGGAGAATAACGATGACGATCTTCGATCCAGCTCGCGGCAGAATTATTGACGGTGGCGGTGGCAGCAGCGGCGGCCTGCTGCGCCTGATTGGCCTGGGAATTGCCGGATTTCTGCTCGTGATCCTGCTGTTCAGTTCCGTGACCCGTGTGGGCACCGGTCACGTGGGCGTGCTCACACTGTTCGGCAAAGTCCAGACAGAGGGGACACTGGGAGAGGGCATCCACCTCATCAGCCCATTGAAAACCAATAACGAACTTTCCATCCAGACGCAGACACTTAAAGAATCCGCCAGCGTCCCTTCGAGCGAAGGCCTCATGATGAGCTTGGATACGTCGCTCATTTATCATCTCAATCCCGACCGGGCCGCCGAAGTTTTCCAGAAGATCGGATCCGACTATGAAAATGTGGTCGTCGAGCCCACTCTGCGCTCGGCCATCCGTGAAGCAACGGCCTCGCATACGGCCAACGCTCTCTACACTGGTGAGCGTGAGATGGTGGCGAAGCAGATTTATGATCAAGTGAGCACCCAGCTCAAGGAGCGCGGCCTGACTGTCGAAAACGTTCTACTGCGCGACATCCAGCTGCCTGCGACTCTCAAGGCCGCGATCGAGGCCAAGCAGCAGGCCGAGCAGGAGTCGCTGGCCATGAACTTCCGCCTGCAAAAGGAAACACAGGAAGCGCAGCGCAAGCGTATCGAAGCCGCCGGCGTGCGCGACTTCCAGCAGATCGTCGCCCAGGGAATTACTCCGTCGCTGCTCGAGTGGAAGGGAATCGAGGCCACCGAAAATCTGGCCAAGAGTCCCAACTCGAAAGTCGTCGTGATCGGTAACAACAAAAACGGATTGCCGCTGATCTTAGGACAATAGCGCGAAAGCCGTGGTACGAATGTGGGGACAGCCGCCCCTTCGACAGGCTCAGGGCAGGCTGTCGGCTGTCCCGTCGCCGCTAGGCGACGTTTTTGCCGCGCTGCTACCATGACAGTGTGCCTTCGCTGCTCGACATCCGCCATCTGAACATTTCATTCCCTGCACAGGCACCAAACCCCGCGGCCCTGCGGGCCGCCGGACAGCCGGGGGCGGCTGTCCCCACACAAACTGTTCCTACACAATCTACTCCTACTCAATCTGTTCCTACACAATCTGTCCCAACACAATCTTTGAAGGCGGTGCGCGATTTGAGTTTCTCCATCGCGCCCGGCGAAGTCCTGGGATTGGTCGGCGAATCCGGGTCCGGCAAATCGATCACTTCGCTTGCGATCATGCGGTTGCTGCCGCCGCAAGCGCGAGTCTCCGGCGAAATGCTTTTTGCAGAAAACGGTGCCGCACCACACAATCTGCCCGAACTGTCAGACGATTCCATGCGCCAACTGCGTGGCTCGCGCATCGCCATGATCTTTCAAGAGCCCATGACCGCGCTCAACCCCGTTATGCGTGTGGGCGATCAGATCGCTGAGGCCGTGCTGGCGCACAATTCTCTTTCGAAGAAGGAAGCATGGCAGCGCGCCGTAGACGCCATGAACGACGTTGCGATTCCCGATGCCGCGCGCCGGGCCCGCGATTATCCTCATCAACTCTCCGGTGGTATGCGCCAGCGCATCATGATCGCCATGGCCATCGCCAACCGCCCGCAGTTGCTCATTGCCGACGAACCCACTACCGCGCTCGATGTCACCATCCAGGCGCAAATCCTGGAACTGCTAGCGGAACTGCGAACGAAGTTTGGACTGGCCATGCTTTTCATTTCGCACGACCTCGCCGTGGTCTCGCACGTCGCAGATCGAGTCGCGGTCATGTATGCCGGCAGCCTGGTGGAACTTGGCGCCAAACGTGACATCTTTCAGGCTGCGGCGCATCCGTACACGCGCGGCTTGCTGCACGCCGTTCCCGATCTCAAAACCGATCGCGCTCACCCGCTGCAGACCATCGACGGAACTGTTCCGGCCCTGCAATCGATGCCGCCGGGATGCGCCTTCGAACCGCGGTGTGAATTCCGCGTGCCCGAGTGCGCACGCTCGCTGCCGCCGCTGATCGAAGTCGCCGCAGGGCACTGGGCGCGCTGTCCCGTAGTGAATGCTTAGTTGTGATATTGACGGTCAGAGTGAGTCAGAGCGGACGCTCGAGCTGGTCACGATGCAGTAAAAGCAGCACGACCAGTAGCGCCAACAGCCCAATCCCGATCCACCTCGCATCCAGGTACCAACCCAGCCAAGGCTGGACAAAATAGATGCTGCCGTCGCGGAAGGGCACTCGATAAGAATGGGCAGCATCCCGCGAGGACAACGCCCAACTCGAAACGGTCCAGAGCAGCCCAAAATGCAGCGCGGAGTCGGCGATGAGGAGTCCGACGACAAGCTTGAACCACAACGGTATTCGGTCCTTGAACCGCCATCCCAGCAGTCTGCGACCCGTCATAGTGATCCTCTCCGGTGCGGAACTTCGACGCAGAACATCTTAGCGCCAAGTGTTGGTCTATAATCGGCAGTTTGTCCGGTGATCCGTGCGCATATTGGTACTAAGCGACATCCATGCCAACCTCGAAGCGCTCGACGCCTGTCTGGCTAGCGCTCCGTCGTTTGATGCGGTGGTGAACCTCGGCGACATCGTCGGGTACGGCGCCAGTCCCAATGAGGTGGCGAAGCGTAGTCGCGATGTGGGAAAGATCTTCGTACGCGGCAATCACGACAAGGCCGCCACGGGACTGATTGACCTCAACGATTTCAACCCGATGGCCGCCGCTGCTGCCATTTGGACTCGCGATCAATTGACGGAAGAGAACCTCGACTGGCTCGGCGCCCTGCCGCATGGGCCCGTTTCCTTGCCGGATTTTCCCCAGGTGCAGTTGGTCCACGGCTCTCCTAACGACGAAGACGAATATGTTGTTTCCCTGGGCGACGCCCTCGCGCCGCTGATCGCGCTGAACGTGCCTCTGACTTTTTTTGGACATACGCACCTGCAAGGTGGATTTTTCGCGAACGGTTCGTCCGCCGACGGTTTCCGTCCCGAATACCGGACCGTGGGGCAGGCCGAATCCGTGCCCTTGCAATTGAAACCTGCTACTCGCTACCTGATCAATCCGGGCTCTGTCGGCCAACCCCGTGACGGCGACTGGCGCGCCGCCTTCGCGCTGTTCGACACGGACGCGCAGGTCGTCCACTTCCACCGCACGCCCTACAACCTGAAAGGGGCGCAGGATCGCATCTTCGCCGCCAAGCTTCCGCCGCGCCTGGCTACGCGACTCGCCGCGGGGCGGTAGCCGGATCATCCGTGTGGCATCCTTTGCGCTGTCGTCGTTGTAAACTCAGTGGACTGTCATCCCCAGCGGAGCGAGGGAGCTGGGTTCGTGCTTACGCGACGAATTCGGTGCGGCGACAGGCAAGAACCCAGGTCCCTCGCTTTCGCTCGGGATTACAACCGATCTCGGGACGACAAGGAAGAACCATAATGACCTCGTACCCTGTTCGCAGCGCCGGAACGAAACATCTTTTCGAGGCCCGCGAGAGTCCTCCTGAACGGTATCTGATTGCGCACAGCGACGGCGGCGCTCGGGGCAATCCCGGTCCGGCCGGATACGGCGTCGTGGTCAAGGATGAATCCGGGCAGAAGGTTGCTGCCCTCAGCGAATACCTCGGCCACCAAACGAACAACTTCGCCGAATATCAGGGACTGATCGCCGCCCTCGAGTACGCAATCAAACACGGCCCGAAGGCGCTGAAACTCATCAGTGATTCGGAATTGCTGGTGCGGCAGATCAAAGGCATTTACAAAGTGAAGAACGCGGTGCTGCAAGACCTGCACGGCCGTGCCAAGGAATTGATTGCGCAGTTGGACTGGTTCTCGATCGGGCATGCATTGCGCGAACATAATCAGGAAGCGGACCAGTTGGCCAACGACGCGATGGACAAGGGTATGGGACGCAGCAGTGTGGCGCGGGCGTCGTCGCCCGCGCAGTCTTCGAGCCAGGCTCCGGCGCAGCAGGAATTCGAAGGCGTGGTGCGCAACGGCAAAGTGGAATTGGTGAACGGGACGTTGGTGGATGGAACGCGCGTACAAGTGCGCGCGAAGAAGTAATTGTGCGACGGCGGTTGCGTGTCCCGGAGGGACATTTGACAGTAGCCCGGCGTTTTTAACGCCGGGCGAGGTGAGCCTTTCCACCACATCGCGTCCCGGATGGGACGCCTGAAATCATCGGGATGATGCCTCGGGTTCAATCGTGCCTACGACACGAGATACACAAGCAACGAACCTGCCCCGCCAGTGGAACTGGCGGGCTATTGTCAGTGATCCCTCCGGGATCTTTTTCGCCTGTCGCCCGCAGGAACCTTTGGGGAGTGCCTCAGTGTGGTGAGGCGCCACCATCTTTGAACTTTATTCCGCCGCTGAGGTGTGGTCGTGCACAATCTTCCAACCATCCGGGAACTTCCGGAACACCAGGGTGAACAGGCCGTGCGGAGTTTTTCCGTCTGACAAGGTCAATTGCCAGGAGCCGCGTACGAATGCCGCGTCCGCTCCGAGCATCTCGATGCGCAGTGCGGAGAACTCCAGTTTTCCCATCTCGTGACCGGGACTCGCGTACGTTGCTCTGTAGCGATCCAGCGTTGCCTGCCAACCGCTGGTCTGCTTGGCACCGGAAAAGAACGTCAGGTCCGGGGAGTTCCAGTAGCCCGCCATGAAACCTTCCAGGTCGTGACGGTTCCAGGCTTCCTGCTGCGTGCGGAGGAAGTGTTCGACGGCGGCCTTGCGGTCGTTTGGCGATGGCTCTTGCGCGAGGGTGATGATCGCGAACAGTGGAGGTACGACCAGGATGCAGAAAATCGCTTTCTTTCTCATGAGTTCCTCTCTGCCTAGGAGTATTCCTGGCAACGCCTTCTCTGCCCGCGCTGGCAAGACGTAGCAAGCTACGTCTCTACGGATACGGTCTCTTGGCCTCGGTCAGTGCCCTTCTTCCGCGGCCGGCGCGGTATCTGGCGTGTCTACTTTCTGCGACGCGTGGGCCACAATTGGTGGCGGCTGGAACTCGCCTGCATCTTTGCCCGCCATCGCGGCGGCCATGAAATTCATCCAGATGGGCAAGGCTGCGTGCGCTCCGGTCTCCTTCGCGCCCAGCGATTTTTTCTCGTCGTAGCCAACCCAGACTCCGCAGCTCATGGTCGGGGAAAATCCAACGAACCACGCATCGGTAAAGTCGTTGGTCGTGCCGGTTTTCCCGGCCACCGGAAACGGCATTTTGGAAGCGGCAATGCCGGTACCGTGCAACACCACTTCACGCAGCATCGAGGTCATGATGCGAGCGGTGCGCTCACTGATCACATCCTTTACCTCGGGAAAATCTTCTTCCAGCACTCGTCCTTCGTAGTCAGTGACGCGCGTGATATAGCGGGGGGCCACCCGCACGCCGTCATTCGGAAAAACGCTGTATGCCGAGGTCTGCTCCAGCAACGTAATTTCGGCCGCTCCCAGCGCTACCGGCAAATAGGGAGGGATCTTTGAGGTAATGCCAAAACGAGCCGCATACTCGATCACGCTCTTGATGCCGACTTTGTTTGCCAGTTTCAGCGCCGGAATATTACGAGATTGCGCCAGAGCCCGCCGCAGGGTGATGATGCCTTCAAATTTGTCGTCGTAATTGTGCGGGGAGTAAGGCCCGGAAGAAGTCTCGAAGCTGATGGGCTCATCCAGAATCGTGTCGTCTGGGCTGGCGCCGCCGTCAATGACCGTGGTGTACACGTAGGGCTTGAAGGAGGAACCCACCTGCCGCATGGCCTGGGTGACGCGGTCGAACTTGGATTCGTTGAAGTCGCGTCCGCCTACCATGGCCTTGATTCCGCCGGTGGCATTGTCGATAGCCAGCAGCGCCCCCTGCGCTCCCGTATCCTGTTCCAGGCTCACGCGCGCCGCGCCGTTCCCACCGAGCGAAAGAATCTTGACGTAGCAGATGTCTCCAGACTTTAGGATGTCAACCAGTTTCTGCTGTGTCCAGGCCACGTCGGGTTGTCCGAGGGCGGCAGTGTAGCGGCCAAACTTCAATGTGGCGATGCCAGTTCCCGCGGAAGTCACCACGGCGTGGACGTATCCGCCCGCTTCCGGCTCATCGTCCCAATCGGCGTGGGAGTATTTCTCCAGAACCGCTCCCTCAGACACGACGTTTTCCAGACGCCCCTTCCACCCATGCCGCCGTTCATAGGCGGCCAGCCCATCGAGCACGGCCTGGTTCGCAGCCTTCTGCACATCGACGTCGAGCGAGGTGTACACCTTCAAGCCGCCTTCATGAACCTGGTCCGCGCCGTACTTGCCTTCGAGGTAGCGGCGAATCTCCTCCACGAAGTGCGGCGCCAGCGAATTCGGATCGTGCGCCAAACGAAGAACGACAGGGGCGGAGCGCGCGTCGGCCGCCTGTGCGGCCGTGATCTTTCCGTCTTCGAGCAGGGCATTGATCACCAAATTCCGCCGCTTCTGCGCGCGATCGGGATGGTTGATCGGCGAATAGACCGCCGGCCCCTTGGGAACGCCTGCCAGCAGAGCCGCTTCCTCCAGAGTCAGTTTCTTTGCCGGCTTGCTGAAATAGAATTCCGACGCCGCTTCAAACCCGTAGACGCCGTGCCCCAGAAAAATCTGGTTGGCGTAAAGCGTGAAAATCTGCGGTTTGGTGAAGTGGCGCTCGATCTGGATGGCCAGCATCGCCTCCTGCACCTTGCGATGAAACGACCGGTCGGGCGACAGAAAAAGATTGCGGGCGAGCTGCATGGTCAAGGTCGACGCCCCTTGCACCTTGCCGCCCGATTCGATGTCGCGATAGGCTGCGCCCACGATGCGCCAGAAGTTGATTCCGGAGTGGCGGTAGAAATCCTTGTCTTCGATGGAAACCAGGGAGTCGCGCAAGACCGGCGGAAAATCGTCGTAGCTCGCGACTACTCGCCGCTGCAGCGCAAACGAGCCAATCACACGCCCGTGATCGTCATACAACTCTGTAATCGAACTGGGCCGGTAAGCCTCCAACGCATCCACTTGCGGGAGATCGGTGGTGTACACCAGCAGCATTCCGGCAGTCGCTCCCACCAGGGCCGCCACCAGCACGAGCAGCCCGAACAGCACACGGCCCACAATCCTGCGCCCGCCGATTTCGACCGGGGGAAGATTTTCGTAGAGGGACATGAGCGGTCGAGGTCAGGATAGCATTGTTGTGACGGTCGGCTGCAGGTAGACAAAAACCGCTAACCACGAAGGGCACGAAGTGTCACGAAGGACTTCGTTTGCCGGCGTTTCCTTCTTGTGACTTCGGGTCCTTGGTGGTAAAGATCCTCAAGATACCCCAAAGAAAAATCGCGCGCCGGAGCGGCTCGCGCTGCGAGTGTGTTTAAGAACGTGAAGCAGGTTCCTCGGTTGCCGTCGCTTTCGCTCCGGCCGCCTCGGAATGACAAGGGAGGTTGTGGGTGGCGCTGGGCTTCGCCCCTTCGACAGGCTCAGGGCGGGCTCAGGCGGGACAGCCGAGGCGGCTGTCCCCACATGAGCATTCTTAATCAGCATTCTTAGCTGGCGCGGCTCTTCAGCACTTCCACGGCTTTGTTCAACTGATCATCCACCGTGCTCTTGGGCTTGGCTGCCTGATCTGGAGCGGCTGTAGTGTCCTCATCATCCGGGCCCGCGGTGGCATCGTCTACGTCGGCCACCAGCACGTTGGGTGTGATGGCGTTGTCTTGAATCGCTTTTCCGCTGGGCGAATAGTACTTCGCCACCGAGAGAATCAGCGCGCCACCATCGGGCAGGTCAATCGTTTTCTGTACGGAGCCGTCGCCAAAGGTTTTGTCGCCCACAACATCGCCGCGTGCGTTCTCCAGGATCGCGGCCGCCACAATCTCGGCAGCGCCCGAAGTGCCTTTGTTTACCAGAACCGCGACCGGCAGAGCAGTGATCGCCTTGGCCGGATCGGCATTGAACGCCTCCCGAGGAAACTTCTGCCCTTGCAGATATGTAATCGTGCCGTGGTTGAGGAAGAGGTTCGCCACAGCGACGCCCTCGCTCTCGTCTCCTTCAGCACAATTGCGGAGATCGAGCAGCATCTTCTTCGCGCCTGACTTCTCCAGGGACTTGATCTTCGACGCAATCTCCTGCTGCTTCCCCTTGGTCAGAGTCTCGACCTTTACGTAGCCGATGCCATTGTCCATCATCTTGTCGGCGACCGGCGGAATGCTCACCACATCCCGAGTGATCACCATCTTCTGCGGCTCAGCCTTACGCGCCCGCACGACTGCCACGTTCAGGGTCGACCCCGGTGTGCCGACAAGCAGGCTGCGAATCTCCGGCAGAGACATGTCGCGAGTACTTTTGCCTTCAATCGATTCAAAGATGTCCGTCGGCTCAATCCCCGCCTTCTCGGCCGGCGAACCGGGCAACACGGAAACCACGTCGGCATACCCAAAGCGCTTCGAGACCACGGCGCCAATCTCGCCCTTGGATTCCGTCTTGTGGGCCTTGTACGCCCTATAGGCGTCGGCGGTCATATAGCTGGAGTTCGAATCGAGCGATTCGACAAGACCGTGCAGAGCGCCGTCCGTCACTTTCGGGATGTTCGGCTCTTCGACGTACTCACTGCGGACGCGCGAGAGCACTTCACTGTAGACCTGCAGTTGACGGTAAGAGCCGTCGTTCGAGGAAGCGTGCACGCCTCCCAGCGAACCGACAACGACGAACAGTAATACGGCAAAGGACGTGACGAGAATCGCTGCCTTGGTTTTCATGGACATCAGTTTGATCTTCTTCTGGAAGGAAATACTTCCTGAGAAACTTTCCCCATTATATCTCTCTAGATGCAGGCTGCGAACCACAGGCTGCTTGATTTGAGCCTCTTCGGTAACGCGGAACCCGCAGTGGTTCACTCAACAGACGGACGAAGCTGGAATGGGTTATCGGGGTCGGTTCTGGGTAGCGCAATCGTAGGTCGTCACATTAAACAAAACAAAGGACTTATTGCGCTATGACGACGGCTTGAAACTCATCGTCATGGTGGTCTGGATCGATACGGGTCGCCCGTTCATGCTGTAGGGCTTGAACTTCCACAGCTTTACCCCATCGATCGCGGTGCGGGCAAAGGCCAGAGACCCCTGCATGAACTTCGCATCCTGTACGGTGCCGTCGCGGCCAATCAGAACCTGCAACACTACCGTCCCTTGCTGACCCTTGGCGGTAGTGGGATATCCAATGGCCGGCTGGTCGGTCAGCAGCGCACGCTCCGTGGCTTCGGGAACAGCGACCGGCTCAATCGATTGCATTGCGGCTTCGGCCGGTTTGTTGCCACTGGCTTCGGGGGTCATCGAAGCCATTTGCGATTTCAGGCTCGACGGAACATTCGCGGGAGCTGCGGCATAATGCGGCTGCGAATTCTTCGCCGGCGCGGGCTGCGTTGCAACCGGAGGCAGAGCGACGACATGGGGCGTCTCGGAATGAGGTTGCTCGGCGGCCGCCGGGGCGGCAACGGTAGCACCGGGCGACGGAACTGTTCCGCCCGCAGTTGGTTGGCCGGAAGGCGGCGTATCAGGAATCGTCTGAGCGGGCTGGCTTCCCTGAACTGGGTTTGCCTGAGCCGGATTCTCCTGCTCATGCACTGCCGAAGGTTGGGGCGGGTCGCTCGGATTGGTGTTCGCGGCGTCTCCCGGCCCGGTGGTCGGCTCTGTATTCGCGCTAGTGTCGTTCGTTTTTTTTGCCGTGGGATCAACTACCGGAACCACGTGAATCTGCGAGGGGTCTGTCGTCGCGTCAGGAATAGTTTCCGCCACCGGCAGCTTATACTCGTCGCCGGCCCGGCCAAAGTTCTCGTGCGACTCGGGTGCCGGAGCTGTGGTGACCGGCTGTGGGTTGAGCCAGGCATGAACGGTTTGGTGTCCGCGTGCCAAGAGAGCCCGCACCTGCGGATGCCATGGCGCTTGCGGTGCAGCGACAATCGCGCTGGCAGCCAGTAGCAGGGCCGCGAAAATCGGCCTCTTGCCCAGACTGAAATGGGTTCGAGGCGATTCCTGGGCTTCGTGGTTTTCACCTTCGATATAGGCAAATAACTTCGCTTCGGCCTTCTGTTCGTGTTCCTCTTGATGATCTGGAGGCGCGGCCGGAGCTATTCCGTCCGCCACGTCAGCCGAATTCGCCGGTGTCTGCTCGAAGCCGATTAATTCGGGCTTCGCAGGCGCAGGAGGCGGCGGCGCGTGCGCTGGAACTGGCGGTAGAGTCCCCGCCCCCGCGCGCGTATTCAAATACCACTGCAATCCCCGGGGCTCGCTCGAGAGGGGCGGCGGCGGAGCTGGGGTCGGCGTCTCCTCGGCCACCGAGGCGGCCATCGGTTCCAGCTCTTTCAGCGGATCCACTTCCACTACCGCTGCCTGCTCCAGGGATTTTTGCATCTCCGACTCAGTATCAAATTGCGCACCCGGAGCCGGACCCGAAGGATGCAGAAACTCTCCGGCGCGCAGCGTCTTCTCGCTCCCTGGTTCAGCGCTGACAGCCGACGAAGCCGAGCCGGTGGCTGCCCCTGCTGCGGCCGCCAGGGCCGCGCTCGTCGCCGATTCCTGCTTCGCGCGCAGCAGATCGCGCGCTGTGGTCAACGTATCGTTGACCTGGTTGACCATGATCGGCTTGCGCAAAATCGAGTTCGCGCCGGCCTGCAGCGCCTTTGGGACGCTCGCGTCGTCGCTCACGATGGCGAGCGTCAGAGGGCGCTCACTGGCTTTCCGTTCGCGCGCCGTCTTCAGCAGAAATCCCGCTTCGGGCTGCTGATCCCAATCAATGATGACGATCTGGAAAGACTGGCTGGTAACCCTCTCAACTGCGGCCACACCCTCAGAACAGGACTCTCCCTCGACGCCGAGACCTGCCAGCACCTGGCAAATGAGTTCAGCGGTTCCCTGGTCCGAGGAGAATAAGAGACAGCGCAAGGCCATGCTTCTTTCAGACTAGGGGGGCCGGGTAACCGCAGCAAGATTACCGAGGTGGCCGCAAAGGCACTCCACCATGACCGCGAGTACATGTACCGCCGCGCGCGGCTACGCTAAAATGCTCGGTCGCTCCTAGACCTATGCCATTGCAAGAACATAACTACTGGCTCACGACCACTGAATTCCCCGGCGCTGGCGCTCCCCGTCCGTTGCCGGAAGTAGTCGACGTAGCCGTGATCGGGGCGGGTTTCACCGGACTCTCCGCGGCGCGCACGCTCGGCCAGCGCGGCGCGAAAGTCGCCGTGCTGGAATCCGAAAGCATCGGCTGGGGAGCAAGTTCTCGTAATGGAGGCATGGTCCTCACCGGCATGAAGCTGGGCGTGAACAAGCTCATCTCGATGTATGGACGCGAACTCACGCAGCGCATGTACGCCGCCTCGCTGGCCTCGATGGATTGCGTCGAACAGATCGTACGCGAAGAAAAGATCGACTGTGACTTCGTTCGCTGCGGGCATCTCGAGGTCGCCTGCAAGCAGAAGCACTTCGACGACTACGCCCGCCAGGCCGAAGTCATCGCCCGCGAGTTCAATCACACGCTGCGTGTAGTGCAGAAGGATCAGTTGAGTTCCGAAATCGGATCCACCATTTATTACGGCGGGATGGTCGATGAAGTCAGCGCGGGAGCGAATCCCGCGCGCTACGTCGCTGGACTCGCCGGCGCCGCGATGAAATCCGGGGCGGAGATCTTCGAGCACACTCGCGTCGAGGCCATTCAGCGCGAATCTCGCGGCGGAGAGCTCGGGTGGAAGATCGCCACCTCCCGCGGCCCGCTATGGGCGCACGAAGTCTTCGTCGGTACCAGCGGGTACACTGGGCACGCAACTCCAGCCTTGCAGAAGAAACTCATCCCCATCGGGTCGTTCATCATCACGACGGAGGTCCTGCCGGAAAAGCTGGCGCGCGAACTGAGTCCGCGCAACCGCATGATCTACGACTCGAAAAACTATCTCTACTACTACCGGCTAACCCCCGACCGCCGTATGCTGTTCGGTGGCCGCGCCGCGTTCTTCCCGGGAACCGATCAGACCGTCCGCCGGAGCGCCGAAATTCTGCGCCGCGGCATGATCGACGTCTACCCGCAACTGAGTGACGCCAAGATCGACTACGTCTGGGGAGGCACACTCGACTTCGCTTTCGACATCATGCCGCACGCGGGCCAGATGGACGGCATGTACTACGCCGTCGGATATGCCGGGCATGGCGTTGCGATGGCGACATATCAAGGCCAGAAGATTGCGGAACTCATGGCTGGGGATAAGCCGGAGAATCCGTTCGTGGGGATCAAGTTTCCCGGCGCTCCGCTCGGACTGTACAACGGGAGGCCGTGGTTCCTGCCGTTTGCGGGGGCGTGGTACAAGTTTCTGGATTGGGTGAGCTGAATGGATCCTGCACAGGAATGCACCATAACGGTGGAGAATGGTGCCAGCGACAATCGCGTGCTGGTCGAACTGGTCGGGCAGGTCCTCGAAGCTCAGAAGGAAAAGGAGAAAGCCTTTTTCGCGCTGGCGGAACGCTTTCGCATTCTGAGCCGAGCGAAGGACCTAATGTAGTTCCCCGCAGATTGCACAGGTCCTTCGGTCCGCGAAGAACGCGGACCTCAGGATGACAAGTCTCAGAAAGTCATCTAAACGGGTTTCGAATAGTCAGCTTGCCGTCGATGAGTTGCCCGTGCTGCAGGTCCTCCGAACAGAGCGTCGCGCAGCCAGCCTCCAAAGCAGCCGCGACAATCAGGGCGTCGTAGATTTCGTAGCCGTAGTTCTCGGCGATCGTCAGCGCCGCTTCATGCGTGGAAATTTCGATGGGAACCTTCGACGGACAGAGGACCTGCATGTATATCCAGCGCGATTTTTGTGCGACATTGCTGGGAGCCGGTGATGGTTCAGCCCGCCAGGGCTGTCGAGCTTTGCTCGACCGGACAGCCGAGGGCGGCTGTCCCCACATGGGTGTTTTCGCGAACTACTTCGCGCCTGTGCTGGCCGAATGTCGGCGTCGGACCATCGCATAGACCAGCGGTCCCACCACAATCGCAACCGCGCCGCCGATCATGCCGAACCGGTCGCTGCCCAGGAGCGCCACCAGAGCCATTACGACCGGCGCACCCACGACGTAGAGTAATCCGGCGCGGCCGCCGGGGATTGTGAACGAGCGTTTCAGATCCGGCTGCGTGCGGCGCAGCTTCCATGCCGAGAGCACGGTCAGCACCGTCGTGGCTGACCGCAGCCAGATATAAACCGAGATCAGTTCCGCCAAACTCTGCCAGGCGAGCAGTCCATAGATCACGGCCGACACCACGATCGCCAGCCAGGGCGTCCCGTAGCGCGAGTGTTTGCGGGTCAACGCTTCCGGCAGATATCCATCTTCGGCCATGGCGAAGGGCATGCGCGTTGTCGTGAGCACGGTGCTGTTCAGCAGAGCGATGTTGCCGACCATGGCCGCCAGCGTCATCCAAGTTCCAAGCCACGGGCCGCCGATCATGCGGGCCGCGTCTGAGAAAAATCCGGTATGCCATTTCTCCCAGTTGCCCGCCGACGCCAGCCCCGCCAACGTCGGCAGAAAATACGCTGCAATCGACAGCGGCACCACCAGCGCGAGGGCCCGGGGATACGCCCGCTGCGGGTCCTCAACTTCTTCGGCCACCGTTGAAAGCTGTTCGTATCCTGAGTAAAGCCATAGCCCGAGCGCCAAACCCACGCCGAACACTTTGAACGTTGCCTGGTGCGGAGGCACCCATGGCGTGAACGGATTGTGGTGCCAGTGCAGCAGCGCGATGACGATCATGGTCATCACGGGCACAAAAATGAAAATCTCCAGCGCGGTGGCGACCTGGCCCACCATCTCAATACCGCGCACGTTGATCCAGGTCAGCACCGCGATCAACGCCACCGAGATGAGGTAGTGCTCCCACCACGTCATCTTCGGGAAGTAGTAGACGAGGTAATCGGTGAACAGCACGGCGTACGCGCCGCCCAGCAAGAACGATGCTGACCAGTTCCACCAGCCCGCGAGAAATCCCCAGAAGTCGCCAAATGCGGCGCGTGTCCAACGATAGAAGCCGCCTTCCACGGGCATCGCGGTGGTCAGTTCCGCCGAAACCAGCGACACGGGGATGCACCAGAAGAACGGCAGCACCAGCAGATAGACGAGCGTCATCCCCGGCCCGGAGGTCGCGACCATGTCTTCGAGTCCGAAGGGGCCGCCCGTCGTGTAGGAGAACATCACGAAGACGAGATAGAAGAGGCCAGCCTTCTTGAGCGTGGAGGATTTGGCGAGAGAAGTCAAAGAGAGCGCAATGCGATTTTAGATTTGAGATTGCAGATTTCAGATTTGAAAACAAAGGCGCGGGGTGCAATCTACAATCTGCAATCCTCCGTTGTCTTCTATCAATAATCAGAAATCAACAATTCCTATGCGGCCAGCGTTCCTGTCAGTGCGCCTTCCAGTTCGAGCAGTTTGCGTTTTATGTCGAGGCCGCCGCCGTAGCCGCAGAGCGTTCCGTCTGATGCGATCACGCGATGGCACGGGACCACAATCGCCACGGGATTGCGGTTGTTCGCCATCCCGACGGCGCGAAATCCCTGGGGCCGGCCGACCACGCGGGCAATGTCGGCATAGGTGCGAGTTTCGCCATACGGAATCGCGACCAGCGCTCGCCAGCATGCCAGTTGAAAGTCAGTCCCGCGCAGATCGAGCGCGAAGGTGAACTCCCGCCGCTCGCCGGCGAAGTATTCCTCCAATTCGCAGACGTAGGGACGCATCACACCGGCAGACTCCTCTAATCGAACCTCGAAGCGAACCGCTCTGTTTCTCTCGCGCTTGTTCTCTTCGCGCAAGTCGCGCGGGTTGGGACGAATGGTCTGCTGTCCGGGCAGCCGCGCATCGAACTCGAGCGCCACCAGGCCCTGGTTGGAGGCAGCCAGAAACAGCGGCCCTACAGGCGATATAAACATCGTGGAATGAAGCGCTTCCATAGAAATCACGCAGTCGAGACCCAAGCTCGATCAGACGGCCGCGCCCATTACGATAGCATGGGCGTTCACTTGCGGATGGCCTAATTGCTGCCGGGCCGGTTGACAGAATCACCTTTTTACCCCAGAGTGTGTGCTGCAATTCCCGCTTGGGAAAAGCTCAGCGTTGAAGAAATCCCTCCTCATCCTTGTCGCGGTCGTGCTGGCCGTGCTGGCCGTCAGTGTGCTGGTGTTCGCTGCCGGAGGCTGGCGAGCCATTGGCCAGTCCGAAGCTGGCGACAAAGTGTCCGTCAGTTCGGTGCGCGTGCTCAAGAACAATCAGCGCATCGCCTTGGTTCGAGTCGAGTTCAAAGAACCCGCAAAGCTTCCGCAAGGCGGACCTTTCGTCGAGATGCGCGCTCGGGTCCGATTCAACTGTGCGACTGGCGTGGCCACCCCGACGACCGAATGGTTCTATTCCCGCGACCGCAGTGGACGCTTTGTGGTCAGCAAGAAGGCCACTCACGACGACCAGTTCGGAAAAGAAGCTGAAGGCGGGTTTGTCGATCTGGTCAGCAAGAACGTCTGTAGTCAGACCAAGTAGGTCCGCGTCGTGCGGACGAAAAGCGATAACCACTAAGGACACCCTTCGGCTTCGCTCAGGGCAGGCTCCGGATCACGAAGGAAATCTACTTCTTTAACCCAAACGCTGTATACACCCCGCCCGATTTTGACTTGGGATCCTTGCCCCCACCTGCTGCAATCACCACAAACTGCCGTCCGTCGACTTCATAAACAGCGGGAGTTGTGTTCGCCGAAAACGGCAGTGTGGTCTCCCAGAGCAGAGCTCCGGTCGCCTTATCGAATGCCCGGAATTTCTTGTCGAAGTTCGTCGCCCCTATGAACACGAGCCCTCCAGCTGTAACCACCGGTCCACCATAATTCTCCGTGCCCGTATTCTTCTGTCCTTTTGCCGCCAACTCCGGATACTCACCGAGCGGAATTTTCCAAACATACTCGCCCGTGTTCAGATTGATCGCGCTCAGTGTTCCCCACGGCGGCGCGACCGCGGGATACCCGTCGGGATCAAGGAACTTGTGATATCCGGTGAAGTGATATTTCATCGCCCGGGGCGAGGGCTGGGAGCTTGCCAGTTCCTTACTCTCGTTTCCCGTTTTACCCCCTTCCTTCGCGCCTCCGCTGATCACATAAGACAGTAATCCGTACATCTGTTCGTCGTCTGGAATCGCGAAGCCCGGCATTCGGCCCTTCCCGTTCTTGATCGTCGATGCGACGTCCGCCGCGGACATCCGGGCTCCGATGCCCACCAGCGACGGAATCGCCGGCGGCGATCCCGCCATCTTTTCGCCGTGGCAGACCGCGCACTGATTCATGTACAGAGTCTTGGGGCTGTCTTCTCCCGTGTTTTCCGCCAGCGCCCCCGTCCATGCCACATCGTTCGCGTTGACGTAGAGAATCCCGGTCTCCGGATCGGCGGCATCTCCTCCCCACTCCGCCCCGCCGTCGAACCCGGGGAATACAACCGTGTCTTTCCCCACGCTGAAGGGGACAAATTGTCCATCACTGCGAAAGGTCCGGAACTTCTCCAGCGCCCACTGATGTGATTCCGGCGTGCGCTCGCTGAGAAGATTCTCCGTCAGCAGTTGACGAGCAAACGGCGCCGGCTTCGCTGGCAGGCATTGCTGTGGCGCGGCGACTTCGCCGGGCACGTCACTGGCCGGATAGTTCTGGCACTCGATGGGAAATAGCGGCTTCCCGTTCGTCCGGTCGAAGAGAAATACGAAGCCCTGCTTCGTGGTCTGTGCCACCGCGTCAACCTTCCTGCCCTCTCGCTCGACCGTCAACAGTACAGGCGGTGCGGGAAAATCCCGATCCCAAAGATCGTGCTTCACGGCCTGAAAGTGCCAGATGCGTTCGCCAGTCTCGGCGTTCAACGCGATCAGACAGTTCGCGAACAGATCGTCGCCAACGCGGTCGGCTCCGTAGAAATCAAACGCGGCCGAGCCGGTGGGAACATAGACGATGCCCCGAGCCTGATCGACCGTCATCCCCGTCCAGTTGTTGGCGGCGCCACTTGACGTCCACGCCTCCTTCGGCCACGTGTCATAGCCAAATTCACCTGGATGCGGAATCGTGTGAAACGACCAGCGCAGCTTTCCGCTGCGCACGTCATAGGCCCGCACATCGCCCGGAGAGGCGGGGAGAGTCTCGGCTTCGCGCCCGCCCACGATCATCAGATCCTTGTAGATGACCGCCGGGCTGGTCATATAAATGGATTGCGCCGCCGGATCGCGTCCCAGATCCTCGCGGAGATCGATGCGCCCATCTTTTCCGAAACTCGCAATCGCCTTGCCGGTTGCGGCGTCGAGCGCGTAGACGTAGTTCATGACCGCGACGAGAATCCTGCGGTCGCTCTTTTCGTCGGACCAGTAAGCCAGCCCCCGATTCGGTTGCGTCCCCTTGATTTCGGAATCAAACTTCCACAACAACTTTCCTGTCGCTGCGTTCAGGGCGAACACCTTCTGCGAGGGTGTTAGCCCGTAGAGCACCCCGTCCACTATGATCGGGCTCGTCTGCAGCCCACCGGGTTCCTCGGTGTCAAACGTCCACGCAACCGCTAGTTGATTGACATTCTTGCGATTGATCTGCGCCAGGCTGGAGAAGTGATTGTTCTGTGACGTACCGCCATACACCGGCCAGTCGTGACGCTTCGTCTTGTCGGCCACTTTCTCCGAGGATCGCGCCTTCCCGCCGTCAACCGCTCCGGCCATCGTGGCCATAGAGACCGCAAGAACAACCGCAGCAGAAATCGTAGTGAATCTCATCTGCCTCCTGGCTTGCACCACGGCCGAATATACCAGCGGGCTGATTCTAGAACAGTCAAGGCCTCCTCACGCATCGGCGAGCCTGTCCTCAGAGATTTGCACAGCCCTTGGCACCTCCGTAACCTCTCGACCACTTCCACGCGCCGTGCTTTCGGCTTATGCTGATAGAGAAATCGGACGGAACTCCGCCCAATCTCAAACCCACCCCTAGTATGGATTCACTTCGACTTTATGGATTGGTTGCTGCGGGAAGCATGGCTCTGTTGGGCGCTTACGCGGTCTTGCGGCGCAAGCCGAAGACACCGGACCAACTCGAGCGCGAACGCCGGGCATGGCTCGAGGGCACGGGCCGCATTACCGACGGCACTGTGATTGATGTGCAGGAACTTGCCGCCGCCAGCAACTACCACGCCGCTATCATGCTGATCTACAAGTACGACGTGGCCGGGGTGTCCTATGAATGTTCACAGGATGTCACCTACCTGCGCCACTGGATTAATCTGCACTCGTGCCGACTCGGACTGCACACGTCGGTGAAGTACGATCCGCAGAACCCGGGGAATTCCCTGGTTGTTTCGGAAAACTGGATGGGGTTGCGGCAGTAGCTCTAGCGCTGATGTTGAGGACTAGGTCGTCACGACACCGCGCGGCTTGAGAGTGCGCTTGAGAGATTGTGGCGTCCCTCGGCGGTTTCTGTCGTAGCTTTTTCTTGCACCCCTCCGGGGCTTGGTCATTCCCCACTGCTCTCCCACGGCTTACGATGCTGCGGAAGAAGTCGCATTCCGCTTGCGCAGCGCCTGAAGGCGTGATTGATTCGCCAGCATTTACGCTATGCCTGAAGGCATAGCCTGATACGGATCGTGCGTTTTTCCGCAACCGCTTACGCCGTGGGCTGTATTCTTTCGCCGCTTCGACGGCTGGATTAGGGCAGTGCCACGCCACCATGAACCCAGAGATCAGCTCTCACGCGCGCAGTTATGGGCGCATCCTCAAAACACCATTGATCCGAAAGGAGTGCTTCAACAACCGAGTGACCCTACTGCCAGTCCAGATGCATGGAAGTATTGTGCTTGTCGAAGCTGATTTGCAGCGTCCGGTCGTCGCCCCCGATGAAGTCCTGTGAAATCGTCTTGGAGAGGTCGACGGTCTGATCGGTGGACTGCGCCTTGAAGCGAAGAGTGTGTTTTCCTGACGGCACCTTGAGGGTCTCCGATTCGATGCCGCGCACCCCGTTGAACACCACCAGGCGCTTCTGCGTTCCGCCGTGCAGCGGACGCGTCAAAGCCAGCTTGTCGTCCACCCAAACGGAGAGAGTCGCGTCCTTGAACTGGTGCCGCACCGAGAGCTCGACCGTGGAAAGCGACACCACCACCTCCGGCTTCGCCGGTTGTGGGGCGGGAGCTGCACTTTCCTTCACCGGGGCCTTCGCGGGGACCTTCGGACGCGCCTTCACGGAGGCTTTTCGAACCGCCGCCTTAGTCGCGGTTGTTGAGTTCGTCGGCGAACTGTTCACGGCTTTCGCGACCTCAGATGTTCCTGCAGCCGCCTGAACCGGGCTGGTATTGATCTGACCAGGACGGATTTGTTGCATGCTGGCCTGGCCGGGCTCCGCCGCTACTTCGCGTGCACCGATCAGTAGTTTCGACTGCACCCCGACAATCACCAGCATGATCACCGTGGCTACGCCAAGGATCAGGTCTTTCACCGGCGTTTTCAGAATCGCAGCCCGGACGAGTTTCGCTGCATAAGTCAGTCCCACCGCTGGACGCCTGTTCAAGCTCTGACCCTGTGCCGCTTTGCGCGTCGTTGTGCCCGAAATCGCCGCGAAAGAAGTAGTAGTCGGGCTTGGCTGACGCAGCGCTAGCAGTTGTCGCACGTCCTCGGCGAATTCCGACCCACGTGGGTAGCGATCCTTGGGATCCTTGGCCATCGCCCGCGCGATTACCGCATCCAACTCAATTGGCAAGTTCAAGTCCAGCGCGCTTGCCGGCAGGGGCTCCCGGTTGGCCACCTTGAAGCACACCGTGGTCGCGCTGTCTCCCTGGAACGGAGAGTGCCCCGTGACCATGGCATACAGGATGACACCCAGCGAGAACAAATCCGAGCGCCCATCCGCGCCCTCGCCGGCGAGTTGCTCCGGCGCCATGTAGGCCGGCGTTCCCAAAACCTTGCCCGGCAGCGTGAAGTGCGCCAGATTCAGCTTGGCAATGCCAAAGTCTGCGATCTTGGGGTGGCCGTCTTGCGTGATCAGGATGTTACCGGGCTTAATGTCGCGATGAATTACGCCCTGCGCATGTGCGTAGTCCAGCGCCTCGGCAATCTCTGCGGCGAATTGCAACGCTTGGGTCAGCGGAAGCTTCTTCTCGCGCGCCAGCTTGCGGTTCAGCGCTTCTCCCGCAACATACTCCAGCACGATGTAGGGGTCGCGATTTTCCGGTTCCTCGCCCACGTCAAACACCGCGACGATTCCCGGATGGTGCAACCGTCCGGCCGCCTTCGCCTCGTTCAGAAAGCGCATGCGGTATTCGGTTTCTGCATCGGGCTCATGCCCGCGCAGCGGTACCGTCTTCAGCGCCACGATGCGGTCGATCTGCGGATCGCGGGCCTTATACACAACGCCCATGGCGCCGCGGCCCAACTCACCGATGATCTCGTAACGGCCGAACCGTTTGCTCTCGGAATTTTCCATCGTGTAGACCTTACCTACCTGCAGCGGACGGAGCCTGGCACGCATTCCTGGCCGGGGAGGGATTCCCTCTATGTTAGCGCCGCCAGTACCGTGATCCGGCACTCTGTGTGGCTCGCATCATTACCCCGGTAACTCCACCGTTATGCGTTTTCCAAACGAAAAACATGCCCTTTCTGGGTGGCACGACCGTAGCTCCTATGCCCGTCCAGTGCTGCTGGAATCACGGCCTCCTGTGACTCTGGGCACTTCCCCTCCCGGTACCGGTTTGTAACATTTCAACGGGGTGTCGCATCTGTGTCTACGCTGCACGCGATCACGGGCCAGTCGATCTCCCACTACCGGGTCCTGGAGCGTCTCGGCAGCGGCGGGATGAGCGTGGTCTACCGAGCGGAAGACCTCGAACTCGGCCGCTTTGTTGCCCTTAAGTTTCTCTCTGACGACCTCGCGCGCGATTCCCAGGCATACGAGAGGTTCCGCCGCGAGGCGCGCGCTGCGTCAGCCCTGAACCATCCCAATATCTGCACCATTTACGAGGTGGGAGAACAGGAAGGCAATCCTTTCATCGCGATGGAATGCCTCGAAGGTCGTTCCCTGCGCGAGTTGCTCCGTGGCGCGCCGCTTGACTTTGAACGCCTGCTGGACCTCGCCATCGAAATCGCCGATGCGCTCGACGCCGCGCACGCCCGCGGCATTGTGCACCGTGACATCAAGCCGGGCAACATCTTCGTCACCGACCGCGGTCACGCCAAACTACTCGATTTCGGCCTCGCGAAGTTGAACCTGCCGGTGCCCATGGGAGCGGCCACGACGGCCAGTGACAGCAATCTCACCAGCCCGGGCACCACGCTCGGAACCGTCGCCTACATGTCGCCGGAGCAGGCCCTGGGAAAGGAACTCGATCCTCGCACCGACTTGTTCTCGTTCGGTGCCGTGCTCTACGAGATGGCCACCGGCACACTGCCCTTTTCCGGGAACACCTCGGCTGCCATCTTTGATTCGATTCTGCACAGACTGCCGCTCCCCCCGGTGCGCTTCAATCCCGCCCTACCGCCTGAATGTGAGCGAATTATCAACGCGGCGTTGGAGAAGGATCGCGATGTCCGCTATCAGAGCGCCTCCGAACTTCGCGCCGACTTGAAACGCCTGAAGCGCGACACGGACTCCGACAAGATTCTTGCGGTCGAAGGCAGCGCCTCGCGGACTGCAGTTCGGCCGCGGCAAACAAAAAAGTGGCCCGTGTCCGTCGCCGCGGCTGCGCTCCTCCTGGTCATTGTCATTGCGGCCCTGGGCTGGCTTCTGCTTCCCAATTCTCCACCGAAGGTTGTGGGACTAAAACAGATCACGCGCGACGGCCTCTTCAAGGGACAGCTCGTCACGGATGGCTCGCGAATCTACTTCCCCGAGTTTTCCGGCGGACACATGGTGCTGGCCCAAGTATCTGCTTCTGGAGGCGATACCTTCCCCATCCCCGTGCCGTTGCAGAACGTCAATCTCTTCAGCGTCAGTTCGGACCACTCAGCCCTGCTGGTCTCAGGGTTCGAGGGGGGAGCACCTTCGCCTTTCTGGACTTTCCCTCCACCCGCTGGTTCTCTCCGCCGCCTCGACGACATCGTAGGCAGCGAGGCGGTGTGGTCGCGAGACGATCGCCAGCTCGCGTTCGTGAATGGCCTCGACCTTTTTATCGCCGACCCTGATGGCAGCCACGCTCGGAAAATCAAGAGCTTTTCCGACATTCCCACCAATGTCCGATTTTCGCCCGACGGCCGAAAACTGCGCATGACCCTAAAACCTCCGGGCAAAAACATTTCGTCGCTATGGGAGATGCAGACCGACGGGTCGAACCTGCACCCGGTGTTTCCCGCCTGGGAACCGGATGCCATGCTCTGCTGCGGCGACTGGACGAGCGACGGCCGCTACTACATCTTTGAAGTCCAGCCTACTGCAGGCTCGCTCGATCTGTGGGCGGTGCGCGAGGCTCGATACCGGTTTTCCGGCAGAGCCGAACCTGTTCGGCTCACGACTGGGCCACTGTGGTATAAGAACCCCGTCTCCAGCCCTGATAGCACTCGGCTCTTTACCAACGGCGAGCTCCTGCAGGGCGAACTGGTCCGCTACGATTCGCGCTTGCGCCAGTTTGTTCCTTATTTGGCCGGCGTTTCCGCAGGCGAGGCAGACTTCTCACCCGACGGACAGTGGATTGTCTACGTCAGTTATCCGGAACTCACTCTCTGGCGGGCTCGAACCGATGGTTCCCAAAGGATGCAGCTGACCTACTGGCCCACCTACGCTACGTTGCCACGCTGGTCCCCCGACGGCCAGCAGATCGCTTTCGTGGGCACGCAGGTTGGCAAGCCCTGGAAGATCTACCTGATTTCCCCCCAGGGAGGCACGCCGCAGGAGATCCTTCCGCAGGACAGACAGGAATCCGACGCCACCTGGTCGCCTGACGGCCAGCGGATCGCTTTTGGGCGTCCCTCCTACGGCATGGACTTGGGAGAGCTTGAGATCCAGACCTTTGATCTCGCGACTCATCAAGTATCCAGTCTTCCCGGCTCCCATGGCATGTTCAGCCCGCGCTGGTCCCCCGATGGCCGCTTCCTGGCCGCGCTCTCGACGGATTCGAAGAAACTGATGTTGTTCGATTTCTCTACTGGACGGTGGTCAGACTGGCTTGGCGTCGAAGATGGGACCGTCGGCTATCCGGTCTGGGCCAGAGACAGCAAGTCGATATACGTGGAGCGCTTCTTCGGAGCCGAGCCGTCGATGCAGTGGCTTAAGCTTGGCGAGACCCGCTCCCAGCGTTTTCTTTCCTGGAATGATCTGCATCGTTTCGCCGGCGTCTGGGGAACTTGGTCGGGTGTGGCGCCAGACGGAAGCGTCCTCGCGGTGCGCGACGTCAGCTCGCACGAAATCTACGCTCTGGACCTGCAGCTGCCGTAGCCGTCAGCTGTCAGCTCTCAATCGGGCATCGCCTCAAAAAATCCCCACTCTTGCCGCAAAAGGACGCGGCAAGAATGGGGCACCAGATTTACATGGCTGATGGCTGAGAGCTGAGAGGCTGGGCTTCTAGCTTCCTGAAGTGAAGCCGCCATTGTGCGCGACGGTCATGCGGAGGTACTTGTAAGGATTTACTGGAGTATCGTTGATGCGGACTTCATAGTGAAGATGCGGACCGGTCGAACGCCCGCTCTCCCCCACATAGCCGATCAGGTCGCCGCGGTGGACCGCCTGCCCTGCCGTGACCGCGAAGCCCGAAAGGTGCCCGTAGCGGGTGCTGATCCCGTGGCCGTGATCGATCATAATCGCCTTACCGTAGCCGCCCAGAAGGTCGGTAAACGTCACGACTCCGTCGGCTGGCGCAATGATCGGATGCCCGTAGTTGCTGCCAATATCGACGCCGCTGTGGAACGCGCCTTCTCCGTTGAACGGATCGATCCGCTCCCCGAAGCTGCCCGTCACCTGGCCTTCCACCGGCCATAGGTTGGGCGCCGAGTTTGCCTTGAACCAGTCTGCAGTCGTTGCATTGCGGGTCAAGCCCATCGTCAGGCCGACCATGGTCGCACCGGTCAGGGCTGAAGTCCGTAGGGCGTGCAACTGATCCAGCGAAGAACTTACTTCAGCGGCCTGAACCTGCTCTGAGGTCGCCGTGACCAAGGTGGGCTGCGCTTTCAAGCCATACAGCGCCGAAACTTCCCCGGCAATCGAACCCAGGGAAGCCACCTGTACGTCCCGCTCCTTGGCCACCTGCTCCAGGCGAGAGTAGTTGTTCTTGAGCTGATCTTTTTCCGTCCGCAATTGGTTGTAGCGGGAGACCTTCAGCAACATGCGGGTATAAGAGCTGGCAATTCCGGTCAGGCTGAGAAATCCAATTGCGGCCCCTACGACGAATACGTAGAGGTAATGCACAGGGATGGAAATTTTGCGCAACTGCCCGTCGTCCCCGCGCGCCACAAAAAGGATGTAAAAGCGTTTTTGCAAATCGCTCCTATAAGTTTTGAAGCATCAGGTCCGGAACTCCAGGCACAGTTTCCGAAGTTGCAGAATGCCTGTTCGACGACCTGACTTTTTCGGGCTACGCTCCCATCTTGGGAATGGAAACTCTCTCGTGCCCTACACCTACCAGAACTGCGACCTGAGCCTGAAATTTTGTACTCGCCTGCAATTCCAACCGCTTGCAGAACTTAGCTCGGCCAAAGGTTTTGTGAATGACTGGTTAACGGTAACAAACTGGGTTCCCCCTGTCAACGACGCGTAAGGCCATTGCACCGTTACCGAAGACGGGGTAACCGGGGGTCACCATAGGACGGATTACCAGCACTTGGAGGGTCCGACTCGTACCAGCTCGCGTATGGTCAATGCCCGACATACTGATCGGGCGACTGCTGGTTTTGCACCCTCCGTCGGGAGCCCGGCATCCGATAGACGACGTCCGCTATAGTGGAGGCGCTGTGCCGCTTCCCGAAAAAGCGCTGATCGCCCAGATTCGCCGCATCGCGAGACCTGATCGGCGAAAGCTGGCGGACAGGAGTGTCCGCCCCACACGGACTGCCATCCTCACCGGAATCGGAGACGACTGCGCCGTGCTGCGATTGCTGCCGGGACACGAATCCCTGGTCACGACCGACTTCAGCCTGGAAGGCATCCACTTCCGCCGCGACTGGCATCCTGCCGAATCGGTCGGCCATCGTTGCCTGGCTCGCGGGCTGAGTGACATCGCCGCCATGGGCGGTGAGCCGGTCGCTGCCTTCCTCTCTCTTGCCCTGCCCCGGGACCTGTCCCAATCCTGGGTCGGTCGCTTCGCTCGGAGCCTGATCAGCCTGGCTGAAAAACATGGCGCCACTCTGGCCGGTGGTGACACCGCCGAATCGCCCGACGGAATTCTCGCCGACATCATCGTCGTCGGCACCGTACCCAAGGGCAAGGGCGTACTGCGCTCTGGCGCCCGGCCCGGCGACCGCGTCTTCGTCAGCGGAGAACTTGGTGGCTCGGCCGCCGCCGTCCTGCAAATGCGAAGCAGGCCCAAGAAGAAGCTGAATCCCCGCGACTATCCTCGCCACTTCTATCCGGAACCACGGATCGAACTTGGCCGCATTCTCCGGGAGAAGGGCATGGCCTCAGCCATGATCGACACCAGCGATGGCCTGTCCACCGATCTGGCCCACATTTGTGAGGAGAGCGGAGTCGGCGCCGAACTCGATGCCAATCTTGTTCCCCGGGCGAGCGTCGGCAAGCCAGCCCGCGAAGTCGATCTTGACCTGGCCCTGCACGGTGGCGAGGACTACGAACTCCTCTTCACGGCCCGGCCAGGCAAGCGCATCCCGGCGCGAATGGCCGGAATCGCGTTGACCCATATCGGCCACATCACCCGCTTACGAACGATTCTCCTTCGCAACTCCAAGGGCGTCGCCGATGAACTCCAACCCCGCGGCTGGGAGCACTTCCGCAGATAGGTCCGTTACCTCCGTCACTAGTCAGTCCCTACCCGCCAGCACAAAACCGGGCTAGAGTAAAAGGATGTCGTTCAGCAGATTTTTCCTCCTCCCGGTTTTCGCGGCACTGATGATCGTGACCGTTGCCGCCACTCAGTCGAAGAAGCAGCCGCCTCCGCCGCCGGCCCATGCGAAGGCTCCATCGCCCGCAGTCACCGACGAACTGATCCATAAGCAATTCGGCGACAACTGTTCGCTGCTGGCCGGACCGCCGCAGTTCGTCGCCGATCTTGATGGCGACGGCGTCGACGACCTCATCGTCGCCGCGAAATGCAAGAACCCGATGGCCGATAAGGACGAATACAGCTTCGTCGTCGCTGACCCCTACGACAGTTTCTTGGGGTACAGCGATATCAAGGTCACGTCCACCTTCGCCTCCGACGAACCCGATCGCCGCGGCGTCAGTCTACTGATCATCCACGGCGCCGAAAAGGACGCCTGGCGGGCCGAGGTGCCCAAAGCAAAGTTCCTTCTCATCAACCTGCCTTTCAAGACTTTAACTGTGAAGAGACTCGCGATGAAGAAAAAGACGATCCTCGGCGTTTACATGGAAGAAAAAGGAGAGGGCGAAGACAGCTCCTCGGTCGTCTTCTGGGACGGCAAGAAATACAAGTACCAGAACCTCGGCTCAAGCCTCGAGTAGAAGCAAATCTCAGATTGCAGATCTTAGATTTTAGATTGAACAATGCTTGCCGGCGCGCGGTTTTCATTCTGCAGTCATCAATCTGAAGTCTGCAATGTCTTCCTGTCCCGCTTGTAAAACGGAAACTCTTCCGTCCCAACGTCACTGACATTTGCCTCGCTGAATTCGCAAACGCGATCCAGCGTCGCCTGCAACTCGGCGGTGTAGCGCTCAAGGTCTTCATCGCTCGCCTCTGCCGGTACCCGGATCAGTTTGCCCACCCGCACCAGCACACGCGAGAAGGGCAGGGGAATCATCATGCGGTCCCAGCTATTGAGCGTCCAGGCTTTGTCGACCGCCGCGTGGAACGTGGTCAAAGCCAGCCCGGAGGAGCGTCCGAGAGCGACCGGACCGGGCTTCACTTTGTGGCGCGGTCCGCGCGGACCATCCAGGGTAAATGCCACGGTCCAGCCCTCTTCGAGCGCGCGGCGCAGGCCGAGCAGGGCGCGCACGGCATTGCGGCTGCTTGATCCTCTCGCCGCGACGAAGCCGAACCTGTGAATGATTCGCGCGATGTATTCCCCGTCATAACTGGCGCTGGTGATCACCCGAATGCCCATGCTGCGGAAGATATACGCGGAGGGAATGATGCAGGAGTGCCAGAAGGAAGCGATCAGGGGACGCACGTCCAGTTTGTCCTGCGCGCCGTCCTCGAAGGAGACTGCCACGCGCAGAGTCGGGCCGATGAGTCGGATGAACCAGTATCCCGCCGCGCTGATAATGCGTAGCGCGATGCGCTGGCGCAGGCTGAAGTGGCGGAGACCAGTGCTAGCAGGCGCGGCATCGACCGCTTCGGGTGTGCTGGCATCGGGCACGAACCCTATTCTAGCGGTACAGAGATCGCCCGCGATCAGCTGCGTTGTTTGATCAACGCCTAAGACCTATCGTCGACAACGCCGAGATCGCAGGGAAGAATTGCAGGAATCGCTCTTCTGGGCGGCCTCTGCGTGCTCGGTGGTGAGTGCTTTGGCTCGTCTCACAGCGGAGCCGCAGCCGTCAGTTCTCGAGATAGGAATCGATCCAGACCTTAAGCTTCTGGCGGCGGTCATCGGCGGGATCGAAGCGGACGCCAAGAACTTTGGGTTTGCGCCAGCTGACGACCCCGCGAACGTTGAGGCGCGGCAACGTCATCAGCGAGAACGAGATTTCGACGTTCACCCCGATGGAAAAGTCTTCGTGACTTTTGACCGACATGCCGCCTGTGCTCATCTCAATGCTGCTCGCGCTGACGCGCCGGCCGTCGCCGACAATGGAGACCTCGGTCATCACCGGAATGCGTACGTAGCGGCGGAACTCATGCAGCACCAGCATGCGCGTGGCGCGGATCAACTTGAGCGCGGCAGGCCGCTCCAGGGGTGCGTGGAACATGGCATTGATCCCATACTTGGAATAATGCATCGCTTCCTGCGCGTTGCCTCCCACGCCGTAGAGGATGCAGCGGCTATTGGAGGGAGAGGAGCGGGCGGCTTCCATCACGGATTCCGCACCATCGCCCAGGGTAAGTACGCAGGCTTCGAACTTTTCCTTCTTCAGGCGTTCCGCGGCGTTCTCAGACATGGCCACGGTTTCGATGCCAAATTGCCGAAAGCCTTCGGTCAGGAGCGCGCGCGACTGTTCATCCATGCCAACGAGCGCGGTGCGGGCAGCGGCTTTGCGGGTGGAAAAGGGGGCAAGGGCGAAAGCTTTATCCATAGATTGGGGAAGAATCCACTTTCGAAATCCATTGTGGATGCCCGCGCTGCGCTTGGAAAGGCACAAAGGACCAACATAGGGAACACAGAAGTATCATTACTTTTTCAGGGCTGCGTGAGAAAGGACATTACGCACGCATCTACCTTTGATTTGAGGGAGTTCGGGGAGGCCGGCGCGCACACATTGCAGCTTGACGGAACTCTACTCGCTCCACCGCCGGAACAGCAGGGCCCCGTTGGTGCCGCCGAAGCCGAAAGAGTTCGACATCGCGTATTCGATCTCGGCCTTGCGGGCGTGGTTGGGAACCAGATCCATGCCTGCGGTATCGGGTTCCGGATTCTCTAGGTTGACGGTCGGGGGCAGGATCTGGTCGCGCAGCGCCAGCACGGTGATGCCGGCTTCCAGTCCGCCCGCCCCGCCCAGCAGATGACCCGTCATCGACTTGGTTGAGCTCACGGGAACCTTGCGCTGTCCAAAAAAGTTGCGGATGGCGTGCGCCTCAAGCGCGTCGCCGATCGGTGTGGATGTGCCGTGGGCATTGACGTAGCCGACCACGTCGGGCGTGACGCCGGCATCGCGCACGGCATTGCGCATGACGCGGAAGCCACCCTCATGCTCTGGCGCAGGCTGGGTCATGTGGTAGGCGTCGCCGCTCATGCCGTACCCGGCAATCTCGGCCAGGATGGTGGCACCGCGCTTCCGTGCGAATTCCAGCTCTTCCAGGATCATGATGCCGGCGCCTTCGCCGATCACGAAACCGTCGCGGTCCTTGTCCCAAGGTCGGCTGGCTCTCTCCGGTTCGTCGTTGCGGGTAGACAACGCGCGCATGGCGGCGAACCCGCCAACACCCATGGGAGTGATCGCCGCCTCAGTGCCGCCTGCAATCATCACATCGGCATCGTTGTGCTGGATGATGCGAAAGGAATCTCCGATGGAATGCGCGCTGGTGGTGCAGGCCGTGGCGGTGGCTTCGTTCGGCCCCTTGGCCCCGTGGCGCATCGAAACCTGCCCGGCCGCAAGATTGATGATGGCGGCCGGAATGAAGAAGGGAGAAATCTTGCGCGGCCCGCCTTCAACAAGTGCAGCATGTTCGCGCTCGATGATGTCGAATCCGCCGATGCCCGACCCGATGTGAACGCCGACGCGCTCGTCGTTCTCCGGCGTAATCTTCAGGCCCGACATCTTTATCGCTTCATCGGCGGCGGCAATCGCCACATGAATGAAGCGTCCCATCTTCTTGACTTCTTTCTTCTCGATGAAATTCAGCGGGTCGAAATTCTTTACCTCGGCGGCAATCTGGCAAGCAAAGGCAGTGGGGTCGAATCTGGTGATGCGCGCGACACCGCTCTTGCCCGCAAGCAGGGCTTTCCACACCACGTCGGTGGAATTGCCCACGCCACAGATCAACCCGAGACCCGTAACTACGACCCTGCGTCCCAACTATTTCCCCGCCTTCGCGTGTTTGCCGATGTAGTCAACCGCGTCCTGCACGGTGCGGATCTTCTCGGCGTCTTCGTCGGGGATCTCGATGTCGAAGGCTTCTTCAAAGGCCATGACCAGTTCGACGGTGTCCAGCGAATCCGCGCCCAGGTCATCCACGAATGATGCGCTGGATGTGACTTCGCCCTCGTCCACTCCCAACTGCTCCACAATGATCTGCTTTACCTTCTCGTCTACGGCTGCCATGTTTCTCCTCGTTTGCCTCGATTAGATTTGAATTCGGTTCTTTGGTTGCGCTATCGCAGCCCTCAATTCTTGCTGGATCGGGTTCCTGGCCTTCCACAGCTGTACTTCGTACGCACTGCAACACGGAAAAAGGCGAGCTGTGTAGTGTAATTGTCCCGATGAATTAGTGTAAAGGAAGGGCCCTGCCACTTCCGGCAAAGCCTCTGTCGAATTGGGATTGCACTCTTAAATCCTAACGGCTGGCGGTTGCCGGGGTCAAACGTGGAGACAGGTTATGATGAGTCGTTCGGCCATCGTCGAGACGGATTGCTGACTTGGAGCACACCATGAAATCTGCGTTGTGGATGCTACTACTCTGTCCGCTGGCGTATGCGGTGCCGTGTCCCACGGGCCAGGCGAAAGATGGAAACGCCCTGGTGCAGATCGAGCAGACCTGGGCCCGATCTCTGGAGCAGAGTGACACGGCGGCGCTAGGCTGCATTCTGGCGGATGAATTCGAAGATGCCGGTCCCGATGGCAAGCTCACCGATCGCGCCACCACCCTGGCCAAGGCCGCGGAGCACCGCGCCGTCCATCACGAACTGTCGGACCTGCATGCGCATGTGCAAGGCGACTTTGGCTACATCCGCGGGTTGGCCGCAGCCGTGGACGCGCAGGGAAAGACCGTTGCCAAAGTGCGCTTCACCGATGTTTACGTGTACCGCGAAGGGCGCTGGCAGTGTATGGCTGGGCATGAATCAATGGTGACCGAAGCAGGTCACTGAGGGGCCAGAGGATTCGCATGCGTGCCGTCGTGCAGCGCGTAAGCCGCGCCAAAGTGACCATCAACGGATGGACCAGCGGCGAAATCGGTTTGGGGTTGCTGGTTTTGCTGGCCGTGGGACAGGGTGACACTGAGTCTGACGCCATTTATCTGGCCGAAAAAATTTCCGGCCTGCGGATCTTTGAAGACGAAGATGGAAAGATGAACCGCAGCCTGTTGGACGTTGGCGGCAGTGTGCTCGCGATCTCGCAGTTCACCCTGTACGGAGATGTGCGCCACGGCAAGCGTCCGTCGTTCGATGACGCCGCGTCGCCGGATCACGCCCGACAGCTCTACGAGTTCTTTGTGCAGCGCATCCAAGACGCGGGCCTGCGCTGCGAAACCGGCCGCTTCCGGGAAATGATGCAGGTGGAACTGGTGAATGAGGGCCCGGTCACCATCCTGCTGGATTCGGCGAAAGCTTTCTGATTCGACGGGGTTGTTTCCCGACGGTTGCTTGATTGGGTGCCAGATATGAGATGTGCCCCTGTCACTCCGGAATTGTGGGTCGGTCCGTACCCTGACGATCGGGCGGACTTCGACTACCTGAAGTCACAGGGCGTCACCGCGATTCTCAGCTTGCAGACACCTGAAGACTTGCCGCAACGCGAACCCGGATGGGAGGAATCTGCCGCTCAGTCCGTGAGTCTGGCCTTCAAGAACGTGCCGGTGACAGACTTTGACGCCCTCGACCTCAAGTACCAACTGCCCAAGTGTGTAAAGGCACTTGATGACCTGCTCAGCGCTGGCCACAGGGTATACCTCCACTGCACGGCAGGCGTAAACCGGTCGCCCACCGTTGCAGCGGCTTACCTGCACTGGTGCTTGGACTGGCCGCTTGAGCAGGCGCTCGCGCACGTAAAAGAGGTTCGGAACTGCGTTCCTCTTGGAGATGTCATTCGGCGCGCACAACGAACAGCGCGACAATGAGCCGCGAACGCGGGTTCCGGCCGGAGATCCCACGCGTGTCTCTTAGAATAAAACCCGTGACCGATTCTGATGAATGTACTTCTTGCTGTCGAATTTCCTGCCCGTGCTCTCGCCTGACATGTAACGAATCTGCCCGAAGATGGAGCGCTCGAACCACGGACGATCAAATTTCCCCATAATCGCCCATGCGATCCCGGCGTAGCCGTTGGGGTCGCGTCCGTCGAGTTCGTATTTGTCGTTGAGGTGCACAGCAATGCGGTGCGCTTCCGCGGGCGAGCGGGTCCATTCCAGAATTTTCTTCGCCCAATACATGCGCACATAGTTGTGCATCCATCCGGTAGAGACCATCTGTATCTGTGCGGCATTCCACAGCTGGTCGTGCGTCTCGGCGTGCTCCAACTGCTCTTCGGTGTAGAGGACGGGACGGAGATCCTTCGCGTGTTTGGCGAGCGAGCGGTGCGCCCACGGTTCTCCGCACTCGAAGCTGTCGTAGTCGGGGTTGAATCGCACCAGATTAACGGCCAGCTCGCGCCAGGTGATGATCTGGTTCAGGAACGCTTCTTTGTCGGCCCTGGGCGCGTCGGCCATTTCCACGGCGAGCGCAACGGTAATGGGACTGATATGCCCGAAGTGCAAGTAGGGCGACAATCGGCTGGTGTGGTCGATTTCCGGCTTGTTGCGCTGGGTGCCATAGCCACGCAACTTGTGCCGGATGAAATCCTCAAGCAGACGGAGCGCTTCGGCACTCCCACCTTGCCAGCTTGAGACCGGAGAAACCGAGCGATCGAGTTGCCAGCCTTCAGTGACATCGAAGCCGGGATCGAGCGATGCCACTCGCGCAGGCTTCTTCCACGGGACTTCCGCGTGTGGATTGCGGGATGGGATGAGGAACTGTTCCAGTTGTGCCTGCAGGCGAGGGCGGATGATGTGCGCCGCGTACTGCGCCTTTCCCAGAAGCTTCGAGGGAACGATGACGTCAGCGTCGACAGTCCAGAGCGGGATATTTAACTTCTTCGCCGCAGTCTGGCGCCAGCCCTCGGGTTCGCGCATGGGATTCTCGTCCCCGATGACCAGTGCGGGCTTCACTTCATCGCAGAATCGGAGCAGGCTGTGCTCGGGAAAGCGACGAAGGACGAAGCCGATCTTTCTCTTGGCGAGAGCAGCAGCAATATCAGGAATGCCCTCCGTGAGAAAGCGGTAGTGCCTTAGATTGGCATTCGGATAGAACGGCACGGGCGCAAGAAAAACCACCACGGGCCTACCCAGTGCGTTAGCGGCTTCCAGGGCCGTATCCAGCGCTGGATTGTCAATGCCACGTTGCGCACGCTGCATCCAGTAGACGACGCAGGTACCCTCGGGATTGGGCGCTCCAGTTCGACGAACGGTTACGCGAGGGGCCTGCGAGAGTCTGGTTAAATCATCCATCAGAACAAAAGCTGTAGGCGGAACGGAGACGCGAGAACGTCACTCTAGTGTAGGGCGTTGCTGCAGGGTAGCGCTCGGGTGCATTTGTCGCGCTATCTTGCCTCTTGCGCGTAGTGAAAACGGCGCCCCCAACTTTTTCCTGGGGGGAAAGCCTGGCCTACCGCGCCTGCAGAATCGCGTCCGCCACGCGTGCGGCTTCTACCGCCGCTTTCACATCGTGAGTGCGCACGATGTGCGCGCCCTTCAGGATCAGCGCCACTTGCGTGGCCAGAGTTCCGTAAAGACGCGCTTCAGGTGGAGCATCCTGGCCGTCCCTGGCCAGGGTGCGGCCAATGAAGGACTTCCGCGACGTGCCCGCCAGCAGGGGAAATCCTGCCGCCTGCAATTCGCTGAAGCGCCCCAGCAACGGGTAGTTTTCATCGAAGCTCTTTCCGAATCCAAAGCCGGGATCCAGCACAATCCGCTCGCGGCGCACTCCCGCCAGTACGGCCTTCTCCGCCCAGTCCTTCAGTTCGCGTTTCACCAGCAGCACGATGTCGCCCGGCGGCGGCAATGTACGCCACTCCTCGGGGCGTCCGCGCATGTGCATCAGGACCGCGCCGCATTTGAGATCGGCAACGGCCTTCGCCATTTGCGGATCCCAACGGAATCCGCTGACATCGTTCACGATCTCGGCGCCGGCGGCCACCGCGGCGCGGGCTACCGCCGCTTTGTATGTATCGACGGAGAGCACTGCGGTCGGATGTTTCTTCTTCAGTTCGGCGATGACCGGAAGCACGCGCTTGAGTTCTTCTTCAGCGTTGACGGCGGGTGCGATCGCAGCAGATCTGAGATTCGCGGCCGTACTCTTCTTGGCTTCTCCCACCTTCGCGTCTGCCGGCTTCGGAATGCCCGCGTCAACCTTCGCGCCGGGACGTGTGGATTCGCCGCCGATGTCGAGGATGTCGGCGCCTTCATCCAGCAGTCGCTCCGCGTGCTCGATCGCCTTGTCGCGATCGAGAAACTGTCCGCCGTCTGAAAATGAATCGGGCGTGACGTTGACGACTCCCATGATGAGCGTGCGCTTGCCCAGTTCCAGCGCGCGCGCACCCAGGTTCCATTGGAAAACTGGCCTCATGCCGCACCGATTCTAAATGAAGAGAAAGGACGGCTGGAGAACGCGGCTATCTGCGCCTTACCGCGGCTTCGCGTTTGCGCATGGCGTGGATAGCGCCGGGTCCCGTGCCCGTGGGAGGCTTTCGCATTCCGTCCAGCAGTTCCTTGAGAACGACCGCGTTATTGTGGGTCTCGTTTTTTGAGGCAAAGAGCAGGGTGACCCGCTTTCGTTTGTGGGCAAGATGATAGAGCCGCCGTAGCGCGTCCTCGGCTTCCGGTTCCCACAATTCCTTTAAATACTTCTTGCGGAAGTCTGCCCAATGATCGGGCCGGGCATGGTACCAGCGGCGCAGTTCGTCGGAAGGCGCCAGGTCGCGCAGCCATTCGTCGACCCCGGCGCGGGTCTTGGTGAGACCGCGCGGCCACAGACGGTCCACCAGCACGCGCGCTCCATCCGCGCGAGATGCTGGTTCGTACACTCTCTTGATTGCAGTTGCCATGGCTCTTGTCGCTTTGCTCTATCATTGTAAAGCGGCTTGCAGCGCTGCGTACGGCGTAGCCTCGAGGAAGGTTCATGCGATCAAAAGACAGTGGTTCAATGGTGCAGGTGCTGAGGAATCGCCGTGCTGGAATCTTGTTCGGAGTGCTGTTTCCGCTGCTGGCGATGGTCTCCGGTTGCGACGTCGAACGCCGCAAGTCGGACGCGGAACTTGGCCTCAACTCGCAACAGTCGGCCGGCCGCAGGATATATGACTCCCATTGCGACCGCTGCCACGAGCCATACTCCAAGCGCGGCAAGAAGGGCCCCGGCCTTAAGGGAGTCTTCCAGAACAAATATCTTTCTCTCAGCGGGCTGCCCGCCAATGACGAGCGAGTGAGCGAAATCATCGGCCGCGGACGCAACGAAATGCCTGCCTACAGCCAGACCCTGAGCCCGCAGGATATACAGGATCTGCTCGCGTACATGCACACACTGTAGCGCGCACGGCGCCGGGCGTTTTGGCGATTTCATGGGATAATCCCCGTGAGCGAATTACCGAATGAAGAGCACGGCGAAGTCTGAGCTTTTTCGCGAGTTGCCCTCGGTGGACGAATTACTGCGTCTGCCCGAAGTGGCTTCGCTTGCGGCCGCTCATGGAACTGCCGCCGTCACCGATGCGGCACGCACTGTCGTGGCCCGGCTGAGAGCAGAAGTTGCCTCTGGTCTGCTGGAGTCATCCGCGCTTCAGCTTGCGTTGCGTGGCGTGTGCGGCGCGATTGAAGAACGCCTTCGCCAAGCGCTCAGCTACTCATTGCGCCCGCTGATCAATGCGACCGGAGTCATCCTGCACACCAATCTTGGGCGCGCACCGCTGGCCGAGGCCGCACTGGCGCACATCCACGAAACTGCGGGAGGCTATTCCAATCTCGAGTTTGAGATTGAAGCCGGAGTCCGCGGAAAACGGGACGTCCACGTCGATCGCCTTTTCCGCCAGCTGCTTTCTGCTGGCGCAACATCTGCTCATGTGGCGACAGCCGCCTCGGCTGTCGGGGCCGGGCAAAGCCCGGCGGAAGGTCCCGCCACAGTTTCCACAATCGTCGTAAACAATAACGCTGCCGCAGTGTTATTGACGCTGAACACGCTGGCCGAGGGTGGCGAGGTGATCGTCTCCCGAGGAGAATTGGTTGAGATCGGTGGCTCGTTCCGCATTCCTGACGTCATGGCAAAGTCGGGCGCGACTCTGCGCGAAGTGGGAACCACGAATCGCACGCGGGTCAACGACTACGAGCAAGCCATCAACGAACGCACGCACCTGTTGCTGCGGGTTCATCGCTCGAATTTCGAGATCACCGGCTTCACTGAGCAGGCCTCCACTGCCGAACTTGTGATGCTTGGGCGCAAGCGCGGCTTGCCATTGATGGAAGATCTGGGCAGCGGCTCGCTGGTGGACTTGCAGAGTTTCGGCATCGACGCCGAACCCAGCGTGCTCGACAGCCTGCGTGCTGGAGTCGACGTGGTCACCTACAGCGGCGACAAGCTGCTCGGCGGCCCGCAAGCTGGATTGATTAGCGGCCGCACCGATCTGGTCGCGCGCATGCGAGCCAACTCTCTGTTCCGCGCCCTGCGAGTGGACAAGCTCACCTACGCCGCGCTGGAGGCCACGCTTCTTGGGTACGTGAAGCGCGACTACGATGCCATTCCCACCCTCAAGATGATGCGGGCCACGAAAGCGGAGATCGGCAGGCGCGCAGAGGTTCTTGCCGCCAAGGTCTCGTCGTCAAGATTGAAAGTTGAAGTCATCGATGGTGAGTCCGTCATCGGTGGCGGCGCCGCGCCATCTTCGGTGCTTCCGACGCGTCTGCTGGCGTTGACCTGCGCGGACCTTAGCGCTGACGAACTGTCCGCTCGCCTGCGCACTTTCGATCCTCCAATCATTGCCCGTGTAGAGGACGGTCGAGTACTGTTGGATTTGCGAACGGTGTTTGCCGACCAGGATGAAGCGCTCAAGACGGTACTCATCGCACTAAGCCACTGAGAGTTAGTTTCTGAACATGATCGTAGGCACAGGCATCGACATCGCCGAAGTTCCCCGCATCCGGCACTCCATTGAGCGCTTCGGCGAGCGTTTTCTGCAACGCATTTTTACCGCAGGCGAGATTCGCTACTGCGATTCCAAGGCCAATCGCTTCGAGCGCTACGCCGCGCGATTCGCCGCCAAGGAAGCCGCCATGAAGGCCCTGGGCACGGGCTGGAATCACGGTGTGCGGTGGCGCGACTGCGAGGTCACACGCATGCCCGGAGGCCGGCCTACCATGACTTTCCACGGCAAAGCAGGAGAGTTCGCCGCGCAGCTTGGAGTGAGAAATGCTGCCCTGTCGATCTCGCACACCGAGGAACAGGCCATCGCGCAGGTGATTCTGGAGAGCTGACCCGCCGCGCGGCCTGTGGCGCGCCTGCCGCTGCCCACCATCTGCTAGACTGTCGCGTCCGATCCAATTATGGCCGTCATCACTCCGACTCCCTCTCCACCTTCTAGCCAGATTGAGATCCCCGACAGAACCTTGCTGGCGGGCCTCGCGCTCACCAGTTTCTCCGCGCTGTTGCTGGAACTGGCGCTGACCCGGCTGTTTTCCGTCGTGCTCTTCTACCACTTCGCGTTTCTTGCGATTTCGATTGCGCTTATCGGGCTGGGCGCTGGAGGCGTGTTCGCCTATTTGCTGAAGAACCGGCTAGCGGGCCTGGACACTCGCAAGCTCGCGGCGCGGTTATGCATGGCGAACTCCGTAGTGGTCGTCGTCGTGCTCGAGATCGTGCTGCATGTTCCGGTCGCGCTCGAGGTTTCGTGGAGAAACTTCGAGCGGCTGACGGCGCTCTACCTGGCCGCTGCCGTTCCCTTCTTCCTGACCGGACTTCTGTTCGCAGTCGTGTTCGCGCGTGAACCGCGCCGCATCCCGCGCCTTTACGGTGCAGACCTGTGTGGTGGCGCGCTGGCCTGCCTGGCGGTCGTCCCTCTGCTGAACTGGGTGGGGGGCCCCAATGTCATTCTTGTGGCTGCAACAACAATGGCCGCCTCAGGCATGATCTGGGCCGAAGCTCGAGCTCCGCGCAGGAACGCCAGCCTGCTCGTACTCGCACTGCTGGCGTTGACTGGTGCGAACTACTCGGGACGTTTGATCGATGTCGTCTATGCCAAGGGCATGTTCCGCGATCCGGCGTGGGTGGAGTTCGCGCGCTGGAACGCTATCTCGCGCGTCGAAGTCGACCGCCAAGGTCAGGCCAAGGCGGTGGTCATCGACGCCGATGCCTCCACCTACATCATGAACGCGGACTTGGCGCAATGGCAGGGCACAGTGTGGGAGCACAACCTGATGTCCGCTCCGCCGGCACTGGCCAATGTTCTGCGCCCGCACGGAGAGTACGCCATCATTGGTCCGGGCGGCGGTGTCGACGTGTTGCGAGCCGTGGCCAACGGCAGTTCGAGCGTGACTGGGATCGAGATCAATCCCATCATCGCCACCACAATCATGCGCGAGCGTTACGCCGACTACTCGCAGCATCTCTACCAGCGGCCCGACGTACACATTCACGTCACCGACGGCCGGTCGTTTCTGCGCTCGACGCCGCAGCACTTTGACGTGGTGCAGATGACGTTGGTGGATACCTGGGCGTCAACCGCGGCCGGCGCGTTCGCGCTCAGCGAGAATAATCTGTATACGGTCGAGGCGTTTCGCGAATACTTCGAGCATCTCAAGCCCGATGGCATGGTCGCCATCACGCGCTGGGAATTTCGCCATCCCCGCGAGGCGTTGCGCGTGGTTGCCGTCGCCATGGAGGCGCTGCATCGCATGGGAATTGCCAATCCGGCACGCAACTTCATCGTCGCCTCGCAGGGCGAACTGGATGCTGACGGCATCCCGGTCGTGGTTCTGGCCAAGAAGATTCCTTTCACTCCCGCCGAAGAAACCGCGGTGATCGCCCATTTCGATCGCTACTCGGAACTCGACCCACTGTATCTACCGTCACAGCCGGGTCAAAATCCGTTTTCCGATCTGATCGCGAGTAACGACCCCGATGCGTTTGCGCGCCGTTACGCCTACAACGTCGCACCCGTGACCGACAACGCGCCTTTCTTTTTTTTCACTCTGAAAGCCTCACAGATTCTCGGCGAAAAGGGCTTGCGCGAGGGCATCGACTGGAAGGTGAACCTAGGAGTGCTGGTTCTCCTTCTGGTGCTGGTCATTTCTTTGGTCGCGGTGCTCGCTTTTCTGGTTCTGCCCTTGGCTCTGAAGGGTGGAAGGGCCCGCCAATCGTCGCTTCCACTGCTCTATTTCATTGCAGTGGGGTTCGGCTACATCATGGTTGAGATAGCATTCATCCAGCGTTTTGTTTTGTTTCTCGGTCATCCCACCTACGCGCTGACTGTCGTAATTTTCCTGCTAATGCTCTCCAGCGGCGCGGGCAGCCTCTTTTCACGGCTCTGGCTGCCGCGCACGGACTTAGGCTGGGTACCTTTGCTGCTCGTTATCGTGACGCTTGTGGTTGACGTATTCTTTCTGCCCAGCCGTCTGGCGGCAATGGTCGGAATGGACTTCGGGTATCGTCTGGTGGTGAGCGGCGTTCTTCTCATCCCGTTGGGATTCGTCATGGGGATGCCGTTCCCGACCGGCCTGCGCGCGTTCGCCGCCCTTCCCGCTCCGGAATTTCCAGCTGGGCAAAGCGCTTCCGACAATGCCGTCGAATGGGCGTGGGCGATGAATGCCGCCGCCAGCGTGCTGGGATCAGTCTCAGCCATGGTGATCGCCATTCAATTCGGCCTAACCGTAACGTTGGCTTGCGGAACCGGCGCCTACCTCCTGGCACTGGTGCTGACGCCAGCGCTGCGCACGAAAGCGGCTTAGAACCGGCTCCAGTTTTGTTATCATTCTGCGATGGGCGTGCAGCAAGGACTTGGTTGCGATTCCGAGCTCTTGGCGCAACCGGCGAAACATATCCAGACTGTCGTCATGAGGAAATCTTTTGCCTAGCCAGAAGCAGCTCAAGTGGTCGCAACTGCGCGTTGGCATCACGGTCATCGCTGCCAGTCTGACGCTGGGCTTTCTGCTGTTTCTCATGTCCGGAACCGCGGGTCTGTTCACTCCCCGTATCACCATGAAATCTTACTTCGACAATGCCCAGGGACTGCGCATAGGCGCCCCGGTGCGACTGAGCGGCGTGGACATTGGGAACGTCACCAATATCCGCATTGTGCCCGACAAGGACAAGCAGCTTACTCCTGTTGAAATCACCATGAAGGTGAGCACGCGATACGGTTACGCCATGCATCGCGATTCCGTGACTTCGCTCGAAACGGCCGGAGTGCTCGGAGAGACCTACCTCGACATTGACAGCTCGCAGGCTGTTGGTGCCACTGCGCAAAATGGAGATACGCTGCCCACCACGATACATCCGGACTTCAACCAGGTGGTGCGCGCCAGCCAGAGCACGCTCGAGAACATGGACGCTCTGCTGAAACGCGCCGACCGCATTCTGGCATTCGCAGAAAGCGGCAAAGGGTCGCTGGGAAAACTCATCTATGATCCGACGCTTTATAACCGATTCTCGGCGACCGTGGCCGAGTTCCAGAAGATCGTGGAGCAGGTTGGCAGCGGCGATGGTAGCCTGGGAAGACTGATCAGCCGCAACGACGCTTACGAAAAATTCATTGCCACGCTCGACAAAATGAATACGGTGATTGACGACATCCAGCAAGGCAAGGGCACCGCAGGTAAGATCCTGAAAGATCCCTCGCTCTACAACAACGCCAACGACACCATCGCCAACATCAAGAAGCTCACCGAGGACATCAATGCCGGCAAGGGGACGCTTGGCAAGCTGACCAAGGATGAGGAACTGGCGAAGAAGCTCGACAACACAATCAGCAAGCTCTCAGAGCTCACCACCGAACTCGAAGCGGGCCAGGGCACCGTGGGCAAACTCTTCAAGGACGACACCCTCTACAACAACGCCAATCAGATGCTGACCGCGACCCACGATCTGGTGAAGGCAATCCGGGAAAACCCAAAGAAATACCTCAGCATCAAGCTCCACATTTTTTGAGGTTGTGTTCTTAGGTTACACCGCTGAATAACCTGCGGAAGAGTTTGATCTGTATCAGGGCACGGTTTTTCAGCCGTGCCGCATCGATGAACAAGATACCTCGGCTTCAGCCGCTGTTTCTCGGCCCAGGCAACGACTGAAAAGGTTGTGCTGACGGCATCGCTTGAAGCGATGCCCTGATACGAATCGTGAGCCTCTACAAAGTGCGAGGACTCGTTTCTCAGTGCTCGCCGATTCCAAACACCGACCCCAGCATTAGAATGAGCAGCACGCCTAGAGAGATCCACCCATACTTCCAGTCTTTCTCGCGAAAGAACAAGAAGCACGCGACCACCACGCGGACGACCGGTGTGGCCAGCATCAACAGGACGCCGACGCGCTCAATTTCGAGAGGAATGCGACCCGTGACAAACAATCCGTCGATCAAGCCGGCCAGCATGACGAAGAAGCAACTGAAGGCACCGATGCGCAGCACCATGGCCACGGCGCGGTCGAAGTCGGGTTCCCGGACTTGGCTCATAACCACCCCCGCAGCAGGTGGATCGTCAAGTGTCCGGAGAGATAGAGCATGATCGCCACCAGAAGATATACAACGACCTTCGTGTGAACGCGCGGGGCCAGGCGCGCGCCCAGAAGCGATCCCAGGAACACGCCCACGGCTAGCGGCGCAGCGAATTCCACCAGGATGTCGCCGCGCCGGTAATACACGATGGCACTGGCGGCTGCGGTCACGCCGATCATGAAGTTCGACGTAGCCGTCGCCACCATCAGCGGCACGTCCATGAAGATGTACATGACCGGAACCTTGATGGGTCCGCCGCCAATCCCAAGCAGTCCCGAGAGCGCGCCCGCCACCAGGGACGCACTCAGTCCCAGCGGGTAGCGCTTCGGTTCGTAGGGCGGAATCACGATCTCGCCATTGACGGCGGGGGCGTATTCGTCTTCCGGTTTGATTTTGCCGCCTTTGGCCAGGATCGTGATCGCGCTATACAGCAGGAAGCCAGCAAACAATCCTTCCAGCGCATTCCGATTGAAGTAGCCGACTAGATACGCTGTCACCGCCGCTCCGAACGCCGTCGCCAGTTCGAGCGTCATCCCCAGACGGATGTCTGTGGTATGGCGTTGCAAGTGAACAGAGGAACTCGCGGCCGACGTGGTGATCACCGCCACCAGGCTCGTCCCAATAGCCTGGCGAATGGGAATGCCGAAGTGCAGCGCGAGAATCGGCGTGAGCAGCACGCCGCCTCCAATCCCGGTCAGCCCCCCCAGCAAGCCGGCGAAGAATCCAAGCACCACCAGGAGAACGGTCACCACGGGAAGAGGAACCTCCCGTTGCCGATTTGTTCGATGGGGATACTAACCCTGCAAGCCTTGTTTTGTTGGTGGACAACTTTGGTGGAAGGACCACGCCCCCGCAAGCTAAGACACCGCCCGTGGCGTCGCAGTGGCGTCGGCTTGCTCGTGCGCGTGATAGCTGGACCGCACCATCGGCCCAGACTCGACGTGGCGGAAACCGAAGCGCAGAGCCTGGTCCCGCAGATAAACAAATTCGTCGGGCTCATAGAAGCGGGCGATGGGCAGGTGATCCTTCGACGGCCGCAGGTACTGTCCGACCGTGAGAATGTCGACGCCTCGGGTACCCAGGTCGCGAAAGACTTCGACCAGTTCTTCCGACGATTCACCCAGACCGACCATGACGCCGCTCTTGGTCACCATGCCGGTAGAGAACTTCTTTGCGTTTTCCAACAAGGTGAGCGTGCGCTCGTAGCGTGCGCCCGATCTCACAACGCGATAAAGACGTGGCACAGTCTCGGTATTGTGGTTGAGCACATCCGGCTTCGCATCGAGGACGATCCTCAGCGGCTCTTCCAGGCCCTGAAAATCAGGGATGAGCACTTCAATGCGACAGTCCGCCGTGAGTTCGCGAATCTCGCGGATGGTCTCAGCAAAGATTCGCGCGCCGCCCACGTTGTCGTCGTCACGGTTCACGCTGGTTACTACTGCATGTTTCAACCCCAGAGTGGCTACGGCCTCGGCCACGCGGCGGGGCTCGTCCCAATCGATCGGCTCCGGCCGTCCCTTGGGCACGGCGCAGAAACCGCAGCGGCGGGTGCAAATATCGCCCAGCAACATAAACGTTGCAGTCTTGTGGTTCCAACACTCGCCGATGTTTGGGCACTGAGCCGACTCGCACACGGTGTGCAGACCGAGTCCGCGGGCCAGCTTCTTCAGATTGTGGAAGTTGTCGCCCACTGGAGCTTTCGCCCGCAACCATTGCGGTTTGGGTAGCCGCAGCGGAGCGCCAAGCTCGATCTGAATCAATTGGGAAGAACCGGCCATCGATTAATTCTATCAGTTTGGGCCTTGTCCACCGGCGGAGCAGTCTCCGCCAGCGAGGCCCAAGAGTTCGCAGCCGAACCTGAAACCCATATGAGCTAAACTGGGCAGAGAATGACCGAGCGACAAATTCCGGGCTGGATCAATCCTCTGGCTTTCCTCGAGGTCGACGAACCGTGGGCTTCGTCGACTCCAGCCGCACCTACATTGGAGGCCATCCTGCGCTTTCTATGCCCGGCGGACGAACCGGTCGACGTTCAGAAGCTTCTGTCCAGATATCGAGAGATAAGCACTGAGCCCGTGCGCCTGTTCTTAGCGCCAGCCGAACAGCGAATCCTCGACAAACTTATTTGGCCATTGCGGAACGCTAAGGCCTCGTACATGGTCGGCAATTACCTCGCTACGATCTCGCTCTCAGGAATGGTAGCTGAGATGGTTGCAATTCTTCTGTGGGAGATCACTGACTCTCGGATCAGCGGCCGAAGCATGACAAAGGAAGACGAGAAGCGTCTCTTCGGCAGTGAGTTCGAAAAGCTTGGGCAAGAAAGAAGGGTCTCAGTGCTTTCGGTGTACGGCGTCATTGGCGATCGGTCGAAGGCGGATTTTGATGAGATTCGCCAGATCAGACGTCACTACCTTCACCTGTGGTCTCAGGATCATGACCGACTTCCGAGCGATGGAATCAAGTGTTTCCACGCCGCAGTCTCGCTTATTGTAACTGCAATAGGTCAGGACGTGCAGGAAGGTCGGCTTGTGTTGAACCCGCGGCTTGTTCGCTACCTTGAGCGCAAGGGGCTATATGGGGCGACCCCGTACATTTTCGATGACGGCTCGGCTGCATTACCGGAAGAGATTGCCGCGGAAGGTCCGTGCGAGTGCGGACGCTCGGCATGCGTGAACCGACCTGGGAAGGTCTACTGCCGTTGGACTAGAGATCTGCCAGAGTGGGTAATCCGTAAACGTCTCTATCGGCGCTGCTATGACGAGCTCGTTATATGCCCGCGTTGCGGCAAAAATCACAAGCGCGGCCACATCGGAAAGCTGGGTGACTGTGGTAAGCCGTATGGCGATCAAGAAGGGCAAACAGACTGACCATTCCGTCAC
>JADGNQ010000258.1 GCA_017883385.1 Candidatus Sulfotelmatobacter sp. | reverse complement strand
CGGATTGTTCCCCATAAGCGCTTACGGCCGGTCAACTCCTCGATGGAAGCGATCCACGTGAGCGGCGTCAGATGGCGATTAGCACGTTTGCCGTCAACTTGACGGCTCTGCCCAACTTCCGCTTGGCGCGTGATCCGCCCGGAACTACCCGGCTCAATCACTCTACACTGCGCGGCTAGTCGTTAACCACGTTTGAAGAGCGGCCGACCGGACACTCGTCATCGGCCGTCGAACTAGCGGAAAGGCGAATTCGGGAAGCACAAGGAGAAGAAGCATCAACGAGGGCGAAGGTGGACTGAATGCCCGTAATGCGACCTTGACTGGGTTCCGCGCAGCTTCCGTTCCCCCTTCGGACAGCAAGCGCGGTCTCTACCGCAAGCATAGCGGCGGGCGCAATCATCGCCCTGGAGCCATCTCAGATCGAAAGGCCGGGATCGCCCTCAATGACTTGCTGGCGCAGCAAAGGCCGCTCGCCCGGTTTCCAGAGCGATGCCGTGTGGACGACCCGGTAGCGAAGAGGACCGCCATCGGGACGATCGCTGCGCGTGATCGGGCGTGGAATGCAGACGAACTCGGTCCGCATTTCATCGCCGGTGAGCCGCACCGTCGCATAGCCGTGACCGCCCATATCCACGAATTCAAGGTGCGGGGAAAGTTTCGGATTGGAAACGGCGTGAGCGCGCTTCAGGTCGAAACTCTTGGCGTATTCGAGGCACGAGCGGACGCCGTGCTTGAGGAGCATGTTGTAGGTCCATTCGGGCTTACCCGCTGGCCGGTCGGCCAGGAACAGCGAACGGAGCGGATGATCCTTGGGAAGACGGTGCTCATAAGCCTCCATCGTCCCAGGGCTGGCCAGCGAGGCGCCGACGAAACTGATCCCGACCGGCTCGAACTTGGCGGGTGGCAATCGGGAGGCGGCATAGCCGGCCCAAAAGCTGTGACGGTCGCCCGACACGATCGCAAAGCCGGTGATCTTCGAATCACGGACGAGGTCATAGATTTCGCCACGCTCGTGGTAGGCGCTGCCATAATCGCCGCTGCCGATCTGCGCGAAGGTGTCGGCCGGCCACTTCTGCTTAGTCAGTCCATCGGGAAGGTTCTGCGGGTCGGCCCGCAAATCGAGGGCACCCAGCGAATTGCCCCAGATCTTCCAGGTTGCCGCGGACCGACGGAGCTGGTCCATGAACCATTTCTTCTGACGGGTCCCGAGCAACGTGCGCGGCGGTGAATCCTTTCGAGGATTAGGGATGCTTATGTCGCCAAAGCTGAGTTCGGCGGGCGGTTTGCCGCCGTTGAAGGTGTGGCCGGCATCGAGCGCGATCATCGCCGGTTCAGAGAACATCCCGTTAAAAGTCGGATCGTAAATCTTGCCAACGCCCTCCGCATCGGTCGGGTCGTCGCCGCAGAAGCTGTGCTGGTCGGTGAGAATGAGATCGAGGTGCCGGCCGTAGCGCAAAGACCGATAGGCGATCAGGCTGTTGATGGCCTTCAGATTGTTGGGTTCGATCCCGAGGCCACTGTCGTCCCACTTTTCTATCGGAACATTTTTCACCGCCAGCGCGCCGAACGTGTCGAGCGATCCGCTCGGCGCCTTCACGCGTGCGGGAATATATTCGAACCATGCCTGGTTGGCGGCGACCTTGACAGTCTGGCCCGGTTGCGGATCGCCCCCTGCCTGGACGATGCTCTGCCGGCCCTGCCAGGAGAATTCGTGATTGTCCCAGATGGCGACGAACGGCCAACGCGCTCGCGCGTCTTGCAGGTCGGGATCGGCAAGGTAGCCCTTGTAGACGACGCGATAGCCGTCGACCGTTAGCGGGTAATGGAATTTGCCGGTTTGGCCGCCATCGGGAATCCGGCCGACTTCGTAGATCGTGCGGTCGTACCGCGTCGGCAGCTCGTCGGGATATTCGACGACCTCATAAATGAAATCACCGAGGTGGAGAACGAAACCGAGTTGATCGGCGGGCGCCGCGCGCTCATCCTCAAAGATCATCCGGCGATAGCCGTTGAGCTTGCCTTCATTAACGCTCTGGCAGCTGACAAAGGCGAAATTGACCGGCCGTGGATCGTTCGCCAGCGGCGCGGTGATCGTCCGGCCGACGCGGCTACCGTTCCCCTCTCCATCGGCGAAGCGGTACCAGTAGACGCGCGCAGGCTTGAGATGACCGACCAGCACGCGCGTCGTCCAATCCGATTCCGCTGAGACCGGCGCGGACGCCTTTGCGACGACCCGCCGGAACGCATCATCCTCGGCAACCTCCACCGTGAGCACACGTCGGCCGCCCGACTCGAACGGCCGCCGAGTCCAGAGGATAACGCTGCTCGGATCGGGATCGCCGGACGCGACGCCCTCCGGATAAAGGTCGCGCCGCTCATGCCAACCGGTGGTTGACGCTCGAGCCGATCCGCCCCACGCCAGCGAGGCTCCCATCGCCCCGGCCAATTGAACGAACTCGCGTCGATTGAGCGTCATCGTCTATCCCCTTCGCAATCTCTCCGCATGCCAAGCAACGTGATCGGGCATGAACTTCGAGCTGAAATAATATAGTAGACGTGGTCGTACCCGGCTGGTAACGCAATGAGAGCGCGATTCCCGCCGGGGCGCACGGTGCTTCCAGCAATTCGGGCCGCAACTCCTCTCGACGAACCGATCGGAGTCGCCGATATCCACAGGGGAAAGCGCTATTAGGGCTGGCGAAGGTAGACTGAATGCATGTTATCCGACCTGGATCGCGCGCCAATCACTCCCCATAACGCTAGGACTCTATCCGAAGTGACCCGGCGCTCTGGCTCCCGCCCTTTCCCCCGCACTCCCTGGCCGGGTCACTCCAGATAGAGTCCTAGCGTCAAGCAGGAGCTATCGTCGATTCTGACGTAGTTACCCAGGACGCATTGGTTCCGCGATCATATCAAGCGGCGTACCGGCAAATGCGACAATCAGCTCCGCAGCCAAGGCACTCGAAGCTAGCAAACGAGCTGTGGGTTACGGAGAGGCGGAGATGCTCCGAAATCGGTGTTTCAGTCTCTGGCTGTCTTCTTCCCCAGCGCGGCGAAAGCCGCATGGAAGACTTCGTCGGGCATGAGTTCTGGCTGATTGCCGCAACGTGACCGGCGACCGGAAAGGGGGTGTTTCAACTAAGCGGTCTTTCGCGCAGGGGGGGCCAGAGAATTCATGCCCTTACGTTTGGCGGCCGCCCACCGTTTCTTTGCGGGTCCGCGGCATTCGAATTGCCTGTACTTCCAGGTGCTCATCGAACAGTCCTCGCCCGCAGCGTACCGGCCGATACCGAGATGGCTCTGGATTAGCGTCGTCATACTTCTCGGCGTGATCGCCACCGGCGTCATTGTGCTTGCCACCCATTGGCCGTTCACTCGCGATGCCCTGTCCAGAGCGCTGGAAGAGGCTACGGGACGACTGGTGCGAATCGATACCTTTTCCAACTCGTACTTTCCTCCCGGTTGCACGGCGGGGGGCATACGATTTCTGCGGCATAAGCATCCGGAAGCTGCGCCGATTATCACCGTTCAGAAACTGGTCATTCAGGGAAGTTTCACGGGATTGTTCAGTACGCCCAAGCGCCTGAACGCCGTGCGCGTGGTCGGTATGCACATGATCATTCCGCCGAAGGCGCCGGACGACGGTAAGAACAACGTCGCCTTGAATGCCGGACCCGGTGGAAAATCGCTCGCCATTTCGAAGATCACCGCCGATGGAACGGTGCTGGAATTCATTCGCGAGAATCGCGACTTGAAGCCGTACGTTCTTAAAATCGACCGCCTCGGCATCACGGAAGTCGGTTCGGGCGCTCCCATGTTTTATCGCGCAACCCTGACGAATACCGAACCGCCGGGCGTCATCCGCTCGGAGGGAAAGTTTGGCCCGTGGAATCCCGCCAGCGTGGGAGATACCCAACTCTCCGGCACTTACACGTACGACGACATCGACCTGAGCCATTTCAAAAGCATCTTCGGAACGGGTCATGCGCGTGGCCAGTTCGCCGGCCACCTTTCGCAAATTCAGACTCGCGGCAGCGTCGATGTTGCAGCTTTCCGGGTGGATGGCAGTAACCACACCGTCTCGCTCGCCACTACCTTCGAAGCGACTGTAAACGGCACGAATGGCGACGTGCTGCTGCAACCCGCCGTGGCACGCTACCGTCGCACAAGTATCGAGGTGCGCGGCTCGATCTCCGGACACGGCGAGCAGGAAGGCAAGACCGCGAGCTTCGAAATTTCCGTCCCGAAAGGCCGCGTGGATGATTTGCTGTACCTGTTCACGAAAGACCGGCCGGGGATGAGCGGCGACGTGACAGCCCACGGTACGTTTCTCTGGCCGCCCGGCCCGCGCAAGTTCCTGGAGAAGATTCGCATGGACCTGGTGTTCGGCTTGAAGCGCAATCAATTCACGAACGTAAATACCCAGGACAGCATCGACCGGATCAGCGAAAGCGCGCAAGGCGAAAAGAAGAGGGAGCAGGACGAAGACCCGCAAACCGTGCTATCGCAGGTCCATGGCAACATTCAGGTCCGCAATGGAACCGCTGCCATTGCAAACGGAATGTTTGAAGTTCCCGGTGCGAATGCCTTCCTGCATGGCTCATACAATCTGCTAAATCAGGCGGTTGACCTGCACGGCACGCTGGATACCCGGGGTCATCTCTCCGACACCACCTCGGGCTTCAAGGCACTCGTGCTCAAAGCGATCACGCCGGTGTTTTTCAAGAAACGGGGCCGGACGAGAATTGTGCCGTTTCAGATTACCGGCGGATACGGCAACGCCAAGGTCGGCATCGATTGGAAAAAGGATCTGGGGCGCTAGGCCGGGCAGGAACTCACATTCAGGCTATCCACCGTGATGGTGTCACCCTCCGTTTTTACGACCGGTATGCCAGCAAGGTAGCTCTGGTGGACCATGCGCGCAGCCGTGGCACCGCCAAGCGCGCGCCCAATCGGAGCGTGTGCCGCTCGATGACATCCAGCTCGGAGCGAAAACCCGAGGAATCGAGATACTGGCCCTGAACAACGCATTGGAGTCTCTGGCTGGGTCGATTCCCGGAAAGCCCGCGTAGTGCGCTATTTCGGGGGGTTGAACGTCGAAGAAACCGCAGAAGCTGGGGATCATTCCTGTTCGGGTCAAGCGCGATTGGGAAAAGGCCAAAGCGTGTTGTATGGCGTACTGAGCGAGCCCCAGCATCGCCGTGGCTGGTAACGGACGGCACTTCGGTTTAAGGTGGTGGAGAACACGACCTCCCGTTCTGAGCAATAGATCCTCCCTTGTCGTGCAGCGTTTACCAACACTGCCCGGCGGGGGCCGCGATTGGATCGGGGGCGTGAAACCGGCTTATCGTACAGTGGCCCCACGCCGGCCAAATGTGGGAAGTTGACCGGATTACCCGCCAAAAAACACCCCAGCGTCCGGCTTGGCCGGCGATGGCTGCCCTAGCCTCATCTCCCAGAACGACTTCCGGCCCGCAGCGGCCATACTCCGGCCAGTTTCCGAGTATGCCGATAACCAGCGACTGGTAGCGCAGAGGCGCTCCAGCCTCTGATATTCTGTTGGTACCGCAAAATTGAAAGGAGTCCGGCTACGCGGCACGAGCCGTCGGACATGGTATGGCTGTCTCTGGGACTACTAATCCCGTCATTCAGGTTTCACGCATCCGCAAGAGCTACGGAGCCACGGCGGCCGTCTCTGATGTCTCTTTTGACGTCGGCGAAGGCGAAGTCTTTGGCTTGATCGGGCCCAATGGTGCCGGCAAGACAACCACC
>JADGNQ010000257.1 GCA_017883385.1 Candidatus Sulfotelmatobacter sp. | reverse complement strand
TTCGCGATTCATCATGTGGTGCACGAACGCAAGCGGGCGCTCTACGCGGAGATTTACGGCCTGCTGAACCTGGGAGGGGTGTTCTGCAATCTGGAGCACGTGGCGTCGCCTAGTCCGGGGCTGCACCAGGAATTTCTGGAACGGATCGGGTTTACGGTTGAGTCCGAGGATCCTTCGAACAAGTTGTTGGACTTCGAGACGCAGCTTCGGTGGTTGCGCGAGATTGGGTTTGTGGATGTGGACTGCCAGTGGAAGTGGCGGGAACTGGCGCTGCTGGTGGGCAGGAGGGGGTAGATCGTGCCTGATTCTTCATTGTGTCATCCTGAGCGAAGTTGCAGAATTCACGAAGTGAATTCTGCAACGCAGTCGAAGGATCCCTCCCAGCAAGACCAAGCTGGCAGGTCGGTCAGGCCGTCCTCCGCCCTGCTCCCGACGCAGCACTAGAAAATTCCTCAACACGATCGGCCTATGCGAAGCTGGGTAGGGATCCTTCGACTCCGTGAGCCGATTCGCGTTCGCGAATCGGCTCACTGCGCTCAGGATGACAGAGCCTAGATGACAGAGCCTAGTGGTTCAGCCTCTGCGGACGAAGTCCGTGACCCACTCTCCCGCTTCGCGCGTTCCCAGCTTCCCGCCGATATCCTGCGTGGTCTTCTTCTGGCGGACTGCAGCGAGCACGGCGACTTCGATCTTCGCGGCTTCTTTTGTTGACCCCAAGTACTCCAGCAGCATCGCAGCGGTGAGAATCGCACCGAAAGGGTTCGCCATGTTTTTGCCCGCGATCGGCGGGGGGGAGCCGTGTACCGGCTCGAACATTGACGTCTTGCCAGGATGGATGTTGCCGCTGGCGGCCATGCCGAGGCCGCCCTGCAGGCCCGCGGCGAGGTCGGTGATGATGTCGCCGAACATGTTGTTGGTGACGACTACATCGAACTGGCGGGGATCTCGAACCATCTGCATGCAGAGGGCGTCCACGTACATGTGCTGCGCGGTGATCTGTGGGTATTCGCCGCTGACCTCCTTGAACACGCGCTGCCACAGGCCTCCGGCGTGGGTCATGGCATTTGACTTGTCGCACATCAGGACTTTGTTGCGCGGAGAGCCGTCGAGTTTGGTGTGGCGCACACAATATTCGAAAGCGTAGCGGATGATGCGCTCGACGCCTTTGCGCGTGTTGATGTCTTCCTGGGTGGCGATTTCATCGGGCGTGCCCTGCTTGAAGACGCCACCGGCGTCGGTGTAGACGCCCTCGGTGTTTTCGCGGAGCACGACGAAGTCCACGTCTTTGGGCTCGACTCCCTTCAGAGGGCAGAGAGCCGCGTCGAGCAGGCGAACCGGGCGGACGTTGGCGTAGAGATCCATCTTGAAGCGCATGCCGAGAAGAATCTCTTTGGCATGGATGTTCGTGTTGACTCGGGGATCGCCGAACGCTCCGACCAGGATGGCGTCAAAGTCACGGCCCAACATGGTGAAGCCGCCGGGTGGCACCGTGACTTGGTCGCGCAGGTAGCGGTCGGCGCCCCAGTCGAACTCGGCCAACTCGACGTCGGCGCCGGAGGCTTGGATCACCGTAACCGCCAGAGGGATGACTTCCTGGCCGATGCCGTCGCCAGGGATGACCGCGATGCGCTTCTTCTTCGGTTGCGATTCCACGGCAGGAAAGTAACACAAGGGAAAGTGAAATGCACAGTTCGGGGGCACGGCTCGCTTTCAAGAGAGGCAAAAGCGCTAACCACGAAGGCCACTAAGGTTCACGAAGGAATTCGTGCTCCGGTAAACGTAAGCACGGCCTTCGCTATAATCGAACTACCGGTATGGGGCTTACAGCACTGCAGGTTCATGGTGAAGGATTGGGCGCGGCGGGCGTCAACGACTATCGCGGCGCGACGACGGCTGCGCACTTCGGCGATCCGCAGGCGGAGTTTGCGGCCTTGCGCGATGGTTGCGGCGTCTACGACCTCGGGTTCCGGGCCAAGATCTCGCTCACGGGTGGCGACCGCGTGCGGTGGCTGAACGGGATGGTCACCAACAACATGCGGGATCTCGCTGCGGGCCAGGGCGTTTACGCCTTCTTGCTCAATCCACAGGGGCACATCCTGGGCGATCTTTACGCTTACAACCGCGGGGAGTCCATTACAGTTGACACGGACTGCGGTCAGGTGGAGAAGATTCTGGCGACGTTCGACCACTACATCATCATGGACGACGTCGAGGTCGCGAATCTCGGTGAGCAACTGACAGCCTTGGGGATTGCCGGGCCGAAGGCGCGCACCGTGCTGGCCGCAGCGGGATTTGCCGTTGCCGAGATGCAGCCATTGCAGGCGCAACCCGTGACCTGGCACGGAACAGACTGCACGCTGGTGCGAGCGGAAGACGAGCAGTCCGTTTCGTATGAGATCTGGTTGGCGCCAGCCTCAGTGAGGACACTCTGGGATGCCCTGCGTGCAGCAGGAGGTGCGCCTGTAGGTTCGGAGGCGCTGGAGTTGGATCGCATCATCTCAGGCGTTCCGATGTACGGTATGGACATCCGAGAGCGGGACTTGCCGCAGGAAACCGAGCAGGCGCGCGCATTGAATTTCAACAAGGGATGTTACGTGGGACAGGAGATCGTGGAGCGCATTCGCTCGCGGGGAACCGTTCATCGCAAGTTCACTGGATTTCTTGCCGAGGGCGCGGTGCAGATCGCTGCGGGCACGAGGATTATTGCCGGTGAGAAGGAAGTCGGAGAGATCACGAGCGCTGCTTCCCTGCACTTCGCTGACAAGACAGTGGCGCTGGGGTACATTCGACGTGAAGTAGGAGTGCCGGGGCGAGAGATCATGATCGGGACAACGCGGGCGACGGTGGTCCAGTTGCCGGTTGAAGATGCCGTACTTTTTACGGAGCGATCCCTGGAGCAGCATCCGGCGTGAACAATTTTTGACCGCGAAGGCCGCTAAGGATTCGCTGAGAGCGCAGTGAAAAGCTGGTGCTCCTTTTTAGGAAAGGGTCTATGGCTCAAAAGAAATACGAACAATCTGAGTTCACGGTAAAGGACCGGCGGCTGTTTACTTCCGACGGCGAATTGCGGGCAGAAATTGCGGAAGAACCGGAGCCGCCGAAGCCAGCACCAGCGCCAACTCCCGCAGCGGAGCAGAGCGTTGCGGCAACGCCCGCGGTGCCACCGGCGACGGGGAAAGGCGAGGCAGGGGCGGAGATGCCTCCGCTGCCCACGGCTGCAGAGCAGCAGGCACAGGTTGACGCTTATCAGAAATCATCGAAGGCACTCGATTCGCAGGTCGAGCTCAGCGGACACTCCGCCAAAGAGTTCGAGATGACGTTTGAGCGCTTCCTCGCGTCGCTCTACATGACGGCCATGCTGCAACTGGGGTTGATGCGGCAACAGGGCGAGCAGCCGCATGTCGATATCATTGGCGCGCGCCAGACAATTGACACGCTCAGTCTCATCGCGGCAAAGACCAAGAGCAATCTCACCACGACCGAGGAAAACTTCCTGCAAAACAGTCTGTATGAGCTGCGCATGGCCTATGTCGAAGTGACGAACGCGCTAGCGCGGCCGCCGCAAGCGGGACCTGCCGCAGGAACCGGACCCCGAGGAAAATGAAAGCGACCTTGACCGTGCTAGGCAGCGGGACGTCCATGGGCGTGCCCACGCTGGGGTGCGATTGCGCCGTATGCCACTCCACCGACCCGCATGACCGGCGCACCCGGCCGTCGATCATGATCGAGTATGACGGCAAAGTAGTCCTCATAGACACGACACCGGATTTTTACGCGCAGGCGATTCGCGAGAACATTACGCGCATCGATGCGGTGCTCTACACCCACACGCACGCCGACCACATTCTGGGGATCGACGACTTGCGGCCGCTCAGCTACCGGCATAAGCCTGGCAAGTTGCCCCTCTATGCGCGGCCCGACGCAGCGGCATTTTTGCGCAGGATGTTCAGCTACATTTTTGATGCCGACTACAAGTTCGGTGGACTGCCACTACTGGAACTGAAACCGATCGATGGACCGGTAGATGTGTTGGGAGTGCAATTCGAGCCGGTGATTCTGATTCATGGCGAAACCCAGATTTACGGCTACCGGTTTGGCTCGGCGGCGTACCTGACCGACCACAGCGAGATTCCGGAGTCGTCGTTTCATCAGTTGGAGGGATTGGACATTCTGTTTCTGGACGCGCTGCGGCACAAGCCACATCCCACGCACTCGACGGTGAAGAACTCGATGAGCATCGTGGACCGGCTGAAGCCCAAGCGAGCGTTCTTTACTCACATTTGCCACGATTTGGCGCACGAGGCGACTAACGCCACACTGCCGCGGCATGTGCGGCTGGCGCATGACGGAATGAAACTGGAGTTTGAGATCAGTGGATAGTGACCAGGGGTTAGGGGTCAGTTAAATCTCACCGCTTGAGAATTGAACAACACCTTGCAGGTATTTCATACGCTCGATGACGTTCCCGCCGACTTCGGGCCGGCGCTGGTCAGCGTAGGGAACTTTGACGGCGTCCACCGGGCGCATGCGCACGTGTTGCGGGAAATCGTTTCGCGGGCCCGGGCGTGCGGGGGCAAGGCCGTGGCCGTGACGTTTGAGCCGCATCCGTCGCGGATTTTGCGTCCGGAGTCAGGATTGAAGCTGCTCACACCGTCGGCTGAGAAGCTACGTCTGCTCGAAGGCACCGGGATCGACGCCGTGCTGCTGCTCCCTTTCGGACGCGATCTTTCGCTGATGACACCGCGTCAGTTCGCAGAACGGATTCTGAAGAAGAAGCTGCACGCGCGCGAGGTGCACGAAGGATACAACTTCCGCTTTGGGCACAAGGCGGCGGGCAACATGAATCTGCTGGCTGAATTTGGGCAAGAGATGGGATTTGAGGTCAAAGTTTATCCTGAGATGAAGCTGCGTGGGGAAACGGTATCGAGCAGCCAGATTCGCAAGCTGGTCAAAGATGGACGCCTCAGCCGGGCGCGGCATCTGCTGGCGCGTCCGTTCTGCATTCTCGGCACACCGGGACGCGGGCGCGGCTACGGATCGAAGTACACGGTGCCGACCATCAACCTCGCGCGTTACGAAGAGCTTGTGCCGAAGGATGGCGTCTACATTACGTGGACGCGCGTGGGGACGGAACGATTTGATTCCGTCACGAATGTGGGAAATCGTCCGACGTTTGGGGCGGAGTTGTTTGCCATTGAGACGCATCTGCTGAATTTCCATCCGATCGAGTTGACGCCGGAGACCGAGGTGGAGATCTGTTTCCTGGAACGGCTGCGGGATGAGATCAAGTTTCCATCTGTCGAGGCTCTGCGGGAGCAGATTGCGCGCGATGTGAAGAAGGCGCGCAGGTACTTTTACTTGCTCGGGAGAATGACGACGGGCTGAGCTCGCGCTCTCACGGCATTTGACAATCCTCTCTCTCGCTTTACAATCCGCGAGACTCATCTTCGGTCCCTCATGGGCATTGGTCCTCTACAACTGATCCGGCAAGCGACGCCGGGACAGCGGCGAACGCTGCTGGCGGCGGCGATGGGCTGGGCACTCGACGCTTTCGACGCGATGCTGTACTCGCTGGTGCTGGCGTTGCTCATGCGCGATCTGGGTATGAGCAAGACGCTCGCCGGGTCGCTGGGAACGCTGACGTTGCTGGCTTCGGGAATCGGTGGCGTGCTGTTTGGATTTCTTGCGGATCGTATTGGGCGCAAGCAAGCGCTGATGGCAAGCATTCTGACGTATTCGGTATGTTCGTTTGCTTCAGGACTGGCGACCAGCATTGCGATGCTCGC
>JADGNQ010000097.1 GCA_017883385.1 Candidatus Sulfotelmatobacter sp. | reverse complement strand
CACATGCTTTACTCCTGGCGTTTGGTTCCAGACTCCGCGCTTTCCGCCTGCGGCTCGTTTCGCCATTCAACAAACAACTTGCCATCTTGCATTGAATAGTGGAGCCGACCTCTCCGCTCTGGCCAAAAGCCGTTCTCGGCGTAGAATTTCAGTTCTTCTTGACTCCGTCCTCCAAATTTAAGCTCCTCCTCTTCCCAGAGCTTGAGAAGGCTCTTCCGGTCCAACGTATCCACACTGCTCGGTCGGTTTGGTACCGGGTCGGGGAGACCTCCTGACACATACGTTTCAAGCTCCTCCAAGGTGAGGGTGGCGTAAAAACGATGCCACACAAACCAGTCTAGGAAGCGGCGTTTGTTCTCCAAACGCAGTAGCCGGTCCCGAATGGAAGCCATGCTCATCTATCTCCCGACCACCGGTTCACTATCCGGCGGGCTCGATTCTAAAATCGCACGCTCCTCCGCTCGCTCGGTCACCTCAAGCGCGTCCAGGCGCTTTTCGATGTCCGACACTTCAAGCGCGCGCAGATAGCTGGCGCCGAGGTAGCCGAGTGCGTTTGCGATTCTTGGATCCAGCTTGCCAGCACGGATTTCAATGATCGACTCCGCCAGCAACTCGCGCAGATCGGCCGCGGTCTTTGGCGCTGCAAACTCTCTCAGATCGGCAGACCTGTAGGTTGCTCGCCGCCGGCCTCCCTTGCTGCCAAGCTCCGCAGCCCTGCCAGGTTGTGCGTGCATTGCGCAACGGGTCTGGTCAGTAAGGGCGGGCGCTCCACATCGCTTACCGTCTCGCTTCTTGTGTTTACACTGCATCGCTACACCTCGCTATTCATGCGGTCTCATGCCGCTAAGCGGCGGGGGGTGGGTCCGGTTCGATAACGGTCTCTCTGGGACAAAAGACTCCTTTCGGGGAATGTGTCACTCGAGTTCGATCTTCGCTAGCCCATAGATGCTCACCTCATCCAGATCGAGTGTCAGCATCTGACGCCCTGCGCTACTCGCTGTTTTGTACTTCACGGGCTTCATCTCGGCGAGCGTTCCACTCCAGGTGACGCTTTTGGCGGTCTTGCCGCGAGGAATCGCCACTTGCACCTTTAGATCCCGCGCAAGCGTGATCGTGCCGTCCACCGTAACGTCGTAATTAACGACGTGGAGCAGCATCCGTCGATCGGTCTTTTCCATCATCGTAGTAATTTCGACAAACGGAGCTGCAGATGTGAGGCGTGTCACGCGCGTGCCGAGACTCTCCTGCACTTTGCCGACAGCTCGCTCGAGAAGCTTGCGCAATTCCGGGTCGATGCGGTTTCGTGTATAGCCCTCCGGAATGTCGGCAAAGACGTCGGCCATCGTCGGACCAAAGGTTGTGTAGTCACCATGCGACTTCATCGGGATCAGGAACCGCGACGCCGGAATCTGAACAGGGACGAACAGTATCTGCCCTTTGCCGACCCTCCGTGTAGCCTCGGCGACAGGATATCGTCCATTGCCGAGTGATCGAGCCAAAGGAATCTGGCGTTGCGCGAGGCCGTACTGATCTTTGTTGCCGCTGGCACCTAGAACAAGCAGTGTGCCGCCGGCATTGGCATAGCGGACCAGCGCCTGCTGATTCTCCGAACTCATCAGCGGAAGATATGGAACGACTACCATATCGAATTGGTTGATCGTCGGGCTCGATAGGTCGTCTTAGGTCAGCATGACGTGAGCGATCCCGTTGTCCGCCAGCACGCGCGAAGCACTAAAAGCAAAGCTCAACTCATGCGCGAGATACTGTCGCAATGAGGCGACGACCGCGACGTTCGCGTGCAGTCGTACGTTGCGCAGGCTCTCCTCATTCGCCGCCAGAAACCGATACATCTGGGTGGCGCCGGCGGACGTCAATCTCTTTTCCCGGAAGACAGCGTGATTCGCCACCGCCTCCGCGATGTTGATCTGAGACATGGCATTCAAGCAGTTCTCAGTGGGGTGAGGAAAGATCGGCGGCGTGATCTCTGTGGCATACACGATCACCGGTTTGCCATGTGTGGCTGCGGCCAGAAACTTGAACGCCGGACTATTCGAGATTTTCGTGCCCTGTTCGTCCTTGCGTGGCGCCGAATCGAGGTATTCCTGCACTTCGGAATAGACGAAGTCATCGTATCCGTCGCGGCCAAGCATTTCCATGTTGCCGGCCGCGTCATAGCCGATTGGACCGTAGCCGAACCCTCCAAACACATTTCCTGAAATCATGAAATTGGGGTTGTACTTCCGGGCCACTTCGCGCATGCGATGATGGAATTCGGCTACGGAATAACCACGGAAGGTATTCCACTCCGCCCAGAACGGTTCACCACGCTTCTTGGGCAGGGCGATGTTGTCATAGTCGTCCGTGCCATACTTGGCCTGCGCCACCTTCGCGGGAAGGTTCTTCTTCAGATATGCAGCAAAATTCCGTTTGCAGTACCCGCAATAGCAGGTTCCGCCCGCGATCTGCGTCCAGTCGATGTAGGAGCCGTCGATCCCAGTTTCCGCCTGCGCTCGTATCCGGCCCTCCATCAAACGAGTGAAGTACGGATTGTTGGGGCAGCCCCAGGTTTCGAACTCGTTCGTCGTTTCCTGTCCGTAGGGCGCATAGCGATAGTGAGGAAAAGTGCCATCCGGGCGAACCGTGATCCACGTCGTCGGGTCTTCTGCCGGCTTGAGACCCAGGTAGTCTTCGTAGTCGCTCCAGCCATTGCGCCAGAATTGCAGCATCCGGATCTGATCTTTTTTCGGTTCGTCTTTGTTCGACGCCGAACGCCCGTGGATCGAACTCGTGAGATATCGAAGCACGATGTAGCCTTTGTCGTGCAGGGCGCGATTATTTGTCTTTGCCTGCTCCATCCCGCGATTGAACTCTTCGCGACTTACATCCTCGAAGCTGGGCGCGCCGCTTCCGAATGTGATAGTCATGTTGTTCGTCTTCAGGAATTCCAGGTCCGCTTTCTGCCCCAGTCGCCAATGCCCCCAGTCAGTGTCGGGCGTCCATGTTCCAGGCTTCTCCTGTGCGAACGTCACCATCAACATCGTAACGACAAGAAGTGCGTATCTGATTAGAGGCTTTGATCGCATATTGACTCCTATGATTGTTTTCGTGACCGCAGATCATGCCGGTGCGCAGGACCGGTAACTAAGACAAAGAACTCGCGGATCGATCGATCAGAATTTCTGCGCGACGGCTATACGCTGTGGACCCGCTCAACGGTTTGTTTCCATGAAATAGAGAATTAGTTCTGACTCTTTCGTGAAAAGGGGAAGTTCCAACTCGTACGTTCGGCCGATATTTCTTATTTTGAGGTCTTGGCCGCCCATGGTGGCTCCACGCAACTGTCGGTCCGATCGCAAGCTAACCTGCGGCGCCTCCGCGCCCGGCGCGGAGAGTCGCAATGCCAACGTGCCGGGCTTTTCAGTCAGTGCGATTATCGGCAGGTTTGCACGCGTGAGATGAAATCCGGCGGTCGACACTTTTACTAGCTCAATTCGACGGTCCGAGCGCACGAACCCTTTGATTTGACCGTCGTTGCCATCCCACTCCTGCCAGTCGGTGTTCAGTGCGACCGCCGGGTCGGCGGCTGCAATCGCGAATCTGGCCTTTGATTTCGCTTTTACATCAAACATCAGCCCTGCCGGAGTCGCCGCGACGTCGGTCATCAGTTTCGACACATAAGTGAGATGAGGTGCAGTTGTTGGTTGAGCACCCAGCTTGATCGTGATGGTGTGCTTCTTCCCTGGTGCGAGATTTGGCAAAATCAGCAGCCGTTCGTCATAGGCGGGATGCACGCGTCCATCGATCAGAACCGACTGTATGAATTTCCGAGTGTTCTCAACACGGATTCCCATACCACCCAACGATTCCGCCGTATCATTTCGTCGCAAGCCTGAAAGGTCAAGCGTCATCTCGATCGCGTCATCCGATGCCTTCCATGAATAATTCCATTGCGCCATCGCGCGTAGTTTCTGTGCCAGTTCTTGCGGTTCGGGGCAATAGATAGGGAGCGTGCCGAACTTCGTTTTCATTGCCTCGTAGAACGGGAAGTTGTTCTGATTCGTGATGCGCTTGTCCTTCCCCTCATTGACGGGAGCCGACGAGATTGAGTAGTCATGCCACATCTCGTTGAAGATCACTCCGCGCCCGACGTTGTGGAACATGTGGTCGAAGATGGCTTCTTCGTTGGCGGTAATCTGCGCTGTCGTATAGCTCCACGTGGGGTCATAGAACCACTGGTAGTCGGGGTGAGGGGAATTCTCGAGGACAACAAAATCCTTGTTCGCACCCGTAAACCAGGTCATGTTGCCAAAACCTAGCGGCACGCTCTGCTCCAATCCGTGGGTCATGTAGAACGAGAAGCGACCAGCTACTTCACCGTAGTCCTCCATCGGGATCGTGTCGCCCGGGTTGATCATGGACTGGATCTTGCGAATGGGATAGCCCTGCGCCCGCATGTTTTGCTCGATTTCCTCGATCGACCCGTCGAGTTCCTCGCGCCAACGATCAGGAGTCATCTCGCGATCGATTTTGTGGAACTTGCTGTGAGTTCCGATCTCGCCCCCGAGGTCCTCAAGACGCTTGCCGAGCGGTGCAAGTTTGTCCCAACCTGCCTTCTTCACGAAGCTGGATACCCAGGTGTAGAGCGGCACGACTCCGGTATCCTGCGCTACGCCGGTGAGAAAATTGAGCGTCTTGAGTTGGTAGTTGAGGTCGCCGCTGTTGTCTCCATCGAATCGCACAACGGCGGTCAGGTTGGCATTGGAGATCTGCGGAGCAGGAAACGGGCCTTCCACATCGCCATAGGTAGCCCATTGAACCGCGCGGATCATCGCATTCCAGAGCTGGTTCGCATAAGCGACCTGCGGCGGGTCATTGCGAAAAAAGGTTCCCGCGCCAGCCGAGGTTCCAAAGTCACTCAGGAGAACAACGCGGCTGCTCCCCTGTGTTACGCAGGAAAGGTAGGGAAAACTGTGCTGGCCATCGGTCGAGACCAGCAATACCGCTCCGCCGGATTTGGGTTGCAGGACATTCGTGGCCAACGCGAGCACTGGCGTCAGGAACTGCGACACCTCGAATCCACGCGTCACGTAGTGATCATCTGAGGTCACGCGAATGCGGTATTCGGTTCCGCCCCGCAGTCCTTTGTATTCCAGTCCGAGCAGATCATCGAGAGCGTGATGATCACGGTCTTTCTCGTTCTCGTTTTTGGTGGCGAGTGGCCCGTCAAGGATTACGCTGTGGTTGCCCGCCAGATATGCCCGCAAACGAAGGACGATTTGTGAATACGTCGCGTCATCCACCAGGGTCGCCTGGGCAAACACGAGTGTGGAGTACTTCGACAGTTCCTGGTCACCGGGCATTTCCTCTACAAAAAGTGTGTCGTAAGGAATACCCGCCAGCGTGGCGATGCCGACCCAGCCGTGTCCGGCAAGTTGGCTCGTTTCCCACGCGTGGCGGTAGCTGGTTTTGCTTAGAAAGATCGCGAGCCGGGGCTGTGTAAACGACTCGGTTGAAGCAAACGCCAATCCGCAGAGAAGCAGTAGGACTGCAACGAACGTTGACTTCTTCATCGCCTACTCCTCGGGTAAGGAGTGCTACTGGGAAACTGGCCGCTATGGCCGTCCATGTGTCGAAAATGCCATGGCGGTCCACCTAGAAAGAAAACTTTAGGGCAAACTGTATCTGTCGCGGTGGCCGAGCAGCCGTTAAGGCGCCGAATTGTTGTGTACCAAGGACGGTCGCATTGTTTCCACTCTGAGGCCCGCTGTTGGCGAACAGGAAGTTGGTGTGGTTCGGGAGATTGAAAAACTCCGCACGAAATTCCAGATTCGTCGTCTCGGAGGTGTGGAATAACTTGAATACGGAGAAGTCCCAGGTCTTGTATCCCGGTGCCTGAATCGTGTTACGGCCGACATCGCCGAAGGAACCGAGGGCGGGATCGGCAAATGCGCAGGTGTTAAACCATGCGGTCGGCGTGTGAATCCTGTCGGGAGCAAGGCCGCCCTGCGACACCAGGACCTGGCATTGTGGATTGGGATTGCCCGGCACGATGCCGGAGCGGGTAGGATCCCCGACTCGGTCAGGACGTTGCGAGACGCCCCCTGCGCCGCCATCAGCATTGGCGAAGTTGCCATTCGAGTCGAGCACGGTGTACCAGTTGCCACTGGAAATCGAGAGAATATTCGCAACTTGCCAACCTCCGACCACCTGATTGGCAAACCCGGTTGCGCCCCCCAGGAAGTGTTTTCCGTGACCGAAGGGCAGTTCGTAGATCGAATTCAGCACGAAGCGGTTGCGTACGTCGAAATCAGAATTGCCATATTCTGCCTGCGGATTGCGGAAGTTGCGGAAGTCACTGTTGTTTTGCGTCGGACCAAGGTTCGCATTTGATGCGATATCGATCGAGTGCGCGTATGTGTAGGACGCCTGGAACTGCAGGCCTTTCGCGAAGCGCTTCTCGAAACTCGCCTGCAGCGAGTTGTAGTTGGAGGATCCAGTCGAGCGGAACCAGTCGATGCCGGTATCGAACACTGGCGTGCAGTTCTCAGGGTTCGCCAGAGAACACGGACTTGTGGCTCCGATCACGGTCGCAGACACCGGACGCCGTGGCGCGGTCGCATCATTCGGATTTGGGTCGGGTGTTGCCTGGTTGCCATTGAAGAACGTGTACAGCTTCGTTCCCTTGGAACCCGCATAGGTCAGCGTGAACACACTGTTCGCAGGGAGTTCACGCTCAACGCTCAAGTGCCACTGCTGCATATAGGGAGTGCGCAGATTTTTATCGACGGAGAAGAAGATGGGAGTGTTCGGATCGACTAGCGAGTTGGCGGGGAAACCGCTAGCCAGGGCCGGAATCTGAGTTACACGGCAATCTCCTGCTATAGCGTTAGCCGACGGTGCGCTGCAGGGTGAGATGAACGATTGGTTCGTGAAGAACGGAGGATTGAATCCCGGACTAGGATTCGAATACGGACCATTCTCCTGGCCACCGTAGAAAACGCCGTAGCCCGTTCGCAACACGGTCTTCGGAGTGAACTGCCACGCCAGGCCGATCCGCGGCGCGAAATTATTCAGGTCCGAGTTGATCAGCCCACGGCTGCCGGTGGCGCTGATCTTGACATATTGCGCAATGAAGGGCGTGAGCTGCGCCGATTGTCCTTTCGGTACAAAGATGGTGGGATCGGTAGGATTGCTGAGGTCAAAGTTTCCTACGTCGTTGTGGCGGTCCGACACAATACCAAAAAGTTCGTAGCGCAATCCTAGATTCAGTACCAGTGTAGGCGTCACCTTCCAATCATCCTGCGCGTAAAACGCATAGGTATTGCGAAAATAGTCCACGTTGTGGAGATTGTTGATGCTGCCGCCGTTGGTGAATCCTGCCATGAAGGAGGCAAAACCCGTCCCGCCCGTGCCGATTGCTGCTGGATTGTCGGTCAGCGTGCTGTCGAATCCGAGCGTCCCCCGCGCCGCGGCCGGTTGGAAGATGGTGAACTCCTCGCGCCGTATCTCTGTGCCAAACTTCCATGTGTTGCGACCGCGCACCCAGGTCAGATTCTCCGAGAGAGTGTAGGAATTCTGGAGCTCCACCGAGGGTAGGAAGGTGGGGCTCCCCAGCGTCGCTATGTCATTGAAGTTCAGCTGCGGAAGTCCGCCAATCCCGGGCGAAAAAGGGACTCCTGGGAAATCGATACTGGGATCGGCCGATACGTTCGTGTTCGCGTTGAGTTCGAGACGATGGGCATTCACCCGGTTGTAGCCCAGGCGGAATTCGTTGATCAGTTCGGGCTTCAAAACATGCGTCCAACTGGTGGCAAAGCTGCGGTATGCGAAGTCCTCCTGACCGCTGAAGAATCCGCCGCCATCCGCCAGTCCACCGAAGGTCCCAGGAATCGAACTGGGTTGGTGTTCGAAGCTGAAACGGAAGAAAGTGTTGTCCTTGTCCGAAAACTTCTGGTCCACGCGAACGTCGAAATTGTTGCGCGTTTCTTTGCGCACGGGGTTTGCAAGGAAGTTGTTCCCACTCGAGTTGATCGGTCCCGCAGCCGGATACAACGCTGCCAGCCGCAGTGCCAGAGGATCCAAAGAGCCGCCACCAAAGACCACTGGAGTCGCTGGAATGATGTTCAGAGGCTGCCCCGTTCCGTCATATTGGAACGGGACTCCGCAGTTCGCTTGGGCCAGCTTGGCATCGAAAATCTCACCCGCATACGTTGGTACACCGTGACAGTCGGTCCCGGTCACGGTCGTGTAATCAATCAGGCTCGAAAAATTTCCCGTCCGCCAATCCGTCGGCGGCACAAATGCGGTCTGCGTTTGCGCCTGGCGCACGCGGAATCCCTCGTAGTCGACAAAGAAGAACGTGCGTCCCCGGCCGTCGTACAAGTGGGGTAGCACAACTGGTCCGCCGAATGTTGCGCCGAACTGGTTCTGCTTGTAGGGAGGAACCGGCCCCACCGCATCAAAGTAGTTCCGCCCGTCCAGTTTGTCGTTGCGAAGGAACTCCCATGCTGAGCCGTGGAGTTGGTTAGTCCCCGACTTGATGACCGCATTTACGATGGCCCCATTGCCGCGTCCGAATTCCGCGCTATAGGCGTTGGTTTGCACCTTGAATTCTTGCAGGGCTTCCACTGAGGGCTGAATCACGAAGTTCGCTTCATTGAGCAGGTCCGGTAGGTTCGAGTTGTTGTCCACGCCGTCCAGCAAGAAATTGTTCTGTAGCGACCGCGCTCCATTCGCGCTGAAACCGTATCCGCCCTCATCGCGCGCGCCCGGTTCGCTCGGCGCGGTGCCCGTGCTAAGTAACGCTAACTGGGCAAAGTTTCTCCCGTTCAGTGGCAGATTGCTCACCCGCTTCTGGTCAACCACCTGTCCCAACTCCGAAGTCTCGGTTTCGAGCAGCGGCGCCGCTCCCGTGACCAGTATCTCTTCGGATATCTGCCCGACCTGCAACGCGACATTGATGGCGATGCGCCCTTGCACGTTCAACTCCACGACCTCTGACACAGCCTTCTTGAACCCCGTCTTCTCCACCGTGACCCTGTAGCGTCCGATGCGCAATGGACTCGCGACATACTCTCCCTCGTCATTCGTAGAGAGAGTTGCTTGGACGCCGCGATCCACGTCCTCCACCGTGACCTTGGCGCCCGGAACCACCGCACTGCTGGCGTCGCGCACCGTTCCGACAATGGTCCCGGCATCCTTTTGCGCCCACAACGGTGTGGCGAAGCAAAAGGCTGCGACAAGGAACAACCCCACAAGAGTCCGTCGGGTGTGAAAAGAAACGGGCATGGCAAAGCCTCCTAAACACTTGCTTTCGCATTCGAACGGATATTGTGAAACATTACGAGTGATTACTTTTACTTCCGTTTTGCTCCGTTTGTCAACCCGAATATTCTTGCTGCGAGCGATTCGATACGTGGATGCAACGCGCGGTGCAGAAAGGGCGAGGAGACGTGGAGATGCCGGGCCGACCCTGCTTATTCTTGCCTATGTCCGAGTACTTCCTGAGGGCCGCTCGGACATTTTCATTGTGGCCGCACTTCCAAAAGGAGATTTCTTTCGAACTCAACCGTCAGGCGGGCATCGTGTCCTGATACTGTGCCCAGCTTTGTTCCATTGACGTAGTCAACTACGCTATACGTCTGGTCCTCCAGGCCGCGAAGTTCTACGGGGCCGTTCCAATGCTTGGCATAAAAGGCGTAGTAAAGAGTCTGATCCTTGCGAATCACGTGTGTCTCTGGCAAATCGAAACCGATGTCATAGAGTCGTCCGAGATATTGGCCTTGCGAAAGCATTTTTTCGCGATAGATCCGAAGCCAGGTTTCGAATTCCTTTTCCCGCAATGGTGTCAGATCAGACTTGCTTCGTTTCTCCGCGAGCGAGGGAAGGACAAACTGCGTTCCCACAACCCCACCTACACCGATCGTGGAAGCAAAGTCATCTCCTCCATCGCTCAGCTCGACGTGATCGCCGAAGTACGGGACAGAGTCCCCCATCAGAGCTTTTAGCGTTTTCGCCTTGGAACGGACCTGAAACGAACTTCCGGGGTCGGAGGCGACGGACATATTGAAATGCGGCATGGTGAAGAAAGAGTACGCGGTGCCACAGGGGCAGAATTCCACCAACGACCCGGGCTTCAACGCTTGTGCGGTTTCGTAGATTGCCTGGAAGAAATCCGGCAGAGCCTCGACAGATTCCTCCGGCTGCTTGTGGTGGTGAGCAGGGTTGTAGCACGCCGGAACGCCGTTCATGTCCTGTCCATCCAGCTTCAGGCCATCGAAACCCCAATCCACAAGGATCTTCTTCACCAGAGCCTTGTGATACTCCACAACCCGGTGGTCTGCCGGACAGAGATAGTAGGAATTCCACCAGGAAACTTTTCGTTTGGAACCATCGCGATTCAGCAATTCGTAGTCAGGGTGATCCTTCAGCAGTTCCGAGTCCGGCACCGCGCTGAGCGGCGACCACCAAAGCTGGGCGCGAAAGCCCTCCTGGTGGATGCGGTCGACCAGAGCCTTCATGTCCGCATCGCCGCGCGGAAATTTCTTGGGATCGAGGGCCCAATCGCCAACATTGTTCTGCCATCCATCGTCGAGTGTGACCCAGACGAATCCCAAGCGCTTGACCGTCGGCAGCGTGTCGAGAAGCTGTTTGGGCTGCATCGTTCGTCCGTAGCCCCACGCGCACCAGATTGCTCCGAACCCGCCGTCTGGCGGCGTGGGAGTCTGGAAGCCTGGCCTCTTCATCATGAACCGCCGGTAGTCGGCCAAAGTGCGGAAGTAGTCTCCCTGGTGGACGGCCACAAATGTACGGAACGTATTGAGACTCTCTCCCGGATTCAGCGTGCTCGCGTGTTGATAATTCACGGCGATCTCGGCATGACCAGAATCCGGCATCGACACAGGCAGCGAAACCAGCCTTGGCCGCGGTTCGACGTGTCCCACTGCGACGCCAACATCCCGGCGCCAGACGTCGACGATCGGTGTGCCGCCACCGTAGTCGCTCGCGTTCATGCCGAGATAATTCTCTTGTCGGAATTTGGTATGCAACGGAACAATCCAGTTTGGGCGTTTCTCATAGGAGCCGCTCTGGTAAGACCAGAAGGCTGGCATGCGGCTATTGTGCTGAGCGTTCAGCGTGTAGGCGTTGTTGGTCCAGCCTTTGACAGCAAGCTTGGCCACCCCAGTGTTGGTGTAGCGGACATCAAAGAAGGCCATCGCAGGGAATTCATCGTAGATGGTGACGGAGACTTCTTTGGTCAGTGGCCCGGCTTTCCCCAGTACGATGAGGCGGTCTCCCGCTCCGAAAGCATCGCTAACCCGCTCGCTCTTTTGTGAGACCAGTGAAAACTCGCTCCATATTTTGTCGGTGATTGCCACTGTCTCACTGGCAACGAAGGGCCCCATCATCGTCTCGTGACCGTCAAAGCGGGCGACCACGCGGCTGCGCAGGTAGCGATCGAACTGAATTCTCAGGTGTTCCCCTTGAATCTGAGGGGTGCTCGTGGAGGTGTCCGCAGCGCCAGCGGGTAACCCGGACGAAAACATAATGGCGAGAGCAGTAGTCGTCGCCCAGAGTGCTGAGACCGTCGTAGCTTTCAGCTTCCCAAATCGTTGGCCGCCAGCTTGCGCAACCGCTTTCCCAGTCGGAGACATAGAGCACCTTTCTCGTCTGCCATGGCTCATGCTCTTCTAGTGAAGATGATTTTCTATCTCCACCTCCCATACATTCTGGAAGGCGTTCTATATTACGAAGCGCAACGTCAGGCAGGCTGTTTCATTGAGCACGCGTCAGCGTACACACGAAGAACTCGTCGAATGTGATACTGCATCATCCGTTCCGGAAGCGCTTGCAGTTCTCCCGTCCGGATCGCCTCGTATTCGAGGGGCAGATACTGGCTCACGAGGGTAAGAGGGATCGGTCTCTCGCCAAGGTTGTCCAACAGTCGAGCGAACTCGCGCTGGACCGCGGGTTGGTGCCAATAGTATCGGCAACGATCGCTGTAACCGTAGATGAGATCGCGGCGCACCTCGTCTTCATCGCCGCGATAGTAAGACCTCCAGTGCGCCGGGTCGCGCAACATTGCCGCTTCCAAGGCTTCGCGCACACGTGAGATCTGAGACTCCGACCTGGAGGTGAACAGTTCCCGCTCAATGGCACTCAAAGCCAACACCGCCTCCCGGAAGGCAAAGGTCAGCCAAGGACCTACCTTCAGGATTGCGAAATGGTCCTCGACCATCCGGGCTAACGCTTGGGGAGATTGGTAGTCCGTGGAATGTGCTTCAAAGACGATTCCAGGGTGTTCTAACAGTGCAGCAGACAACGACTGTGCTTTGGCGCGATCATAGCCGAAGATCGCATTCGATCCGAAGTCGACTCCCGGTTGAACTACTAACGCGATCACTCTCTCCCAAGCGGACGACAGTCCCCGTTCTACAAACGCGAGCCGGAAGGCTTCCAGTGTTCGCTGAGCATCCTCGGCCTTGGTTACTACGGGGGAGTGCGCGTCGACAGATTCTCCGCCAGGTGCGGGAACCTCGGTTCCGATCACATAAACCAACTTCGGAGAGCCTGCCGGCAATTCCCGATGCGCTTCCTCTGCGGCCTGACATAAAATAGCGGCCCGGTCGGCAACCGTTCGTTCGGTGACGCATCCCTTCTCGTCATCGCCGCAGGGCATGCTCGCGTCGAGGTGGATCTTCTGGTATCCCGCAACTACGCAATCGTGCACCAGTGCGCAGGCTTTTCTTACTGCGGAAGCTGACGTCTCCTGTCGCCACGGGAAGGGCCCAAGGTGGTCCCCGCCGACCAAGACTTGCGATGCTGGTAGTTCCGCGTTTTTTGCAACGGAATGGACGAGCCTTGCGAACTGAGTAGGTGTCAGGCCCGTGTAGCCGCCAAACTGGTTGACTTGGCTAGAAGTCGACTCCACCAGCAGTACCGAACCATCTTCTAACGATTGCAGGACGGCGGCTTCGATCACTGCAGGATGAGCGGAGCACACCGCATATATTCCGCCAGTCCCGGACTGGCGATTGCTACGCAAAACGTCCCATAGCCGGGTACTTGAATCCTCGAGTTGCTGGTTCAGGGGCAATTTTTGTGGACTACTGGAAAATGTTGTCACGACATCCACCCACATATTCTAAGGAGCGGCCAACGAAATCAATCGTAATATAGCGAAAGCATTTGGAAGTCAAGACCTTTTTGGTCTTCGGCCGTGAATGTCCCCGGAGTCCGTGTCGCCGTAGAGAATCCCATTCGTGTTGCTGAAACAATGCGACTTCCGGGATTGCGCCGTGGGTGCTGTCAAAATTGTAGACGACGGAGAAAGTGTGATCCGGCGTCGATGTGATTTTGAAAATGGTGCCGAACCCCAGGGTTCCCCCGGCCGATGCCACGCCATAGAAGTTGCCGTCATTGGCTTGCACCAGGCCAGCATCGGGAGTCTTCCCATGACTCCTACAGAGCAGACGACAAGCGGAACGCTAGTTGAAAGAGATCCTGTCCGAATACCTGCTGACAACTGACGAAATCAGGCCATAGCACTCAAATTTCGAGTTCTTTCGGTTTGATCCAAGTCGAAAGAGTGTGGAACATGAGTGTAATGGGGATTTTTCGCCAACTGTCGCCATCAATGCCAGCCGCCCCTAACGTCCACTCATCTCCTTTCGATTTTGTTTGAACCTTTTGCGTAGGCCTTTCCGCAGTACTAAATAGTAGACCAGCAAGTGAGACCTTCTCGGGCGAACGATAGCCTGGACCGACATGATCGGAAAGGCGCTGCCGCCCTGAGGTGGCTATACAACTTGATCTCGACAGAACTCTCGCTGGAGGTGTCCGTGATCGCTGGAGGAGAGGTGTTGCAAAAGTGGAGGAATATCGGGCAATTTCGGCGGTGCGGGTTCGGATCTCGGAGCTGTTAGGGGGCGGTCCGTATGAAAATTGTTTCACACTATCGGCGAACAGCGGGATGGGTATATGATCAGTGCCTTTTTTGAACCAAAAAGAAGATTCCGGTGAATTGCAGCTTTAGACAATCAATTCGGAACAAGAAAAGGGAGTTGCTGAAATGAGAACCTCACGCAGTTTGGTTTTGCAGGCACGTCGACGAACAGGGCTGAAAACCATCACCTACACGGCGCGCGTGCTGGGCAGTGCCGCACCGCGGTAGAGCAGGCAGCAGCTCGTACGACTAGACCAATAATCTCAAAACTGGAGGCGTGCGCGGCGGTGTGCGCGCCTCCCCGGAGAACGGTGATGAAGAAACGAACCCTCGGCATTCTGTGTGTGTTGATTGCGTGCAGCGGAGTGGCGCTGGCTCAAACGCAAAGCCCAGCGAAGACCAGCGTCGTTCCCAACCTTCTGACCTTCAGCGGAACAGCGAGCGGCGTCAGTCTGAAACCGACGAGCGGAATGGTGGGAATCACGTTCGCTCTCTACAAGGATCAGCAGGGCAGCGCGCCGCTCTGGCTGGAAACGCAAAGCGTGGCGGTGGACAAGAGCGGGCACTACAGCGTCTCGCTGGGTGCGACGAAAGCGGAAGGACTGCCCGCGGACATCTTTACCTCGGGTGAGGCGAAGTGGCTGGGCGTTCAGGTGGAAGGACAGGCCGAGCAACCGCGCATCCTTCTGCTAAGCGTCCCCTACGCGCTGAAGGCGGCAGATGCCGAGACAGTGGGGGGGCTGCCGCCTTCAGCGTTTGTGCTGGCGGGGCCGGTCAGCAGCGGGTCGAGTGCGGCTTCGGACGCGGGCAGTAGTGGTACGGCGCCGAGCGCGCCTCCGCCGGCAGCGATTACCGGCACCGGCACCGCGAATTTCGTGCCGTTGTTTACCGGAGCTTCGACGATTGGCAACTCGGTCTTGTTTCAGTCGGGCACCGGTGCGACGGCGAAGATCGGAGTCAACACCAGCACGCCGGCAGCGACGCTGGACGTGAAGGGGGCCGCCAATGTGCAAGGCCTGCTTACGTCACCGGCCGCTGGAACGGCCACCACAACCGCGGGGAAACCCTCGCAGGCGCACAACTTTGTGGCGTCGTCGTTCAGCAGCAGCACGAGTGCGGCCGTCAATCAGACCTTCCTGTGGAAGGCGGAACCGGTAAGGAACAATACCGCGACTCCGTCGGCAACCTTGAATCTGCTGTTTGGATCGGGCACGACAGCTCCGGCGGAGACCGGATTGAAGCTCAGCAGTAATGGACTGTTCACGTTCGCGACGGGGCAGACGTTTCCGGGCACCGGAACCATCACCGGGATCACTACCGCCAGTGGCAGTGGGCTGAGCGGCGGGGGAACGATCGGCAACCTGACGATGAGTCTGCTGAAGACGTGTGCGACCAAACAAGTGCTGCAGTGGAATGGGACTGCCTGGGTGTGTGCGACCAGCGGTACGGGCACGATTACGGGCGTCACCGCAGGTACGGACCTGACCGGAGGCGGCACCAGCGGCAACATCACTCTGAACCTGAACGCCACGGCGTTACAGAGCGCCAATGACGTCCGCTATGCGCGGTTGGCTGCGGCGAACCTGTTTACACAGCCCCAGACCATCAGCTCAACCGCAGGCACCGGCTTAACGGTCTCGAGTTCTTCTGCCACGGCCCGAGCTCTGTACGGCCACGCCAGCAACACGGGATCGGGTCCGGCGTTTGGCGTCCTCGGCGGCGCCGAGGGCGTCGATGGAGTCGGCGTATGGGGATACAGCAATGGCAGCGGCGGATACGGAGTGCAGGGGAAGGGTGCAACCAACGGCATTCTGGGTTGGCCCGTGACCAACAGCTCGATCTGGAACACCTATGGTTCGGTGGGAGTGCATGGGGACAACGGCGCTCCGGGCGGTTATGGAGTGCTGGGCACAGTGGATCAAGGCGTGGCCGTCATGGGCATCACCACCGGTGGTGGCAATGGAGTTGTGGGCTCAGGCGTGAACGGCTCCGGTGTCGTCGGAGCCAGCAGCAGCGGGGCAGGGGTGAGCGGCTCCAGTTCCACATCCACGGGCGTGACCGGTCAGAACTCGGCCGGAAGCTATGGCGTGTACGGCTACAACGGGAGCCAGGGCTATGGCATGTATGCCCAGGGAGGTGCGAACCAAGGCTACGGCGTCGGCATCTGGGCGGAAAGCTTTGGGCAAAGTCACTTCCCGAACGGGCAGGGCTCGGACGGAGTGGACGGCATTGCGAACAGCGTCAACGGAACGGGAGTGGTGGGGATCAACCGGACCAGCGGGGTCGGTGTGGCCGCGTTGTCCAACGGCGGGTTCGCGTTCCAGTCGATTGGCGATGCGACGCAGTCCCGCGACAGCGGGGGCTGGGCCAAGGCCATGGTGTTTGTCGATCCATTTACGCCGAGCGGCACCGCCATCACGCGTTGCTACAACGCGCTCGCTACGGGCGCCGCGGTACACACTCCACCCTGTGGATTCGGCATCGCGCACTATGCGCTTGGGGTTGACTTGATTGACTTCGGTTTTCAAGTCAATGACCGGTTCATTTCAGCGACTCACTTCAACGCGGATTCGATCATCGCTTGTGTCTCAGATCCGAACAACGTCTGCGTTAGTGCCGGCGGGATATTTCCCAACGCCAATCAAGTACTGACCCTTACGTATTACAGCAATGGCAACACGACAGACACGGCTTTCTGGCTCATCGTGTTCTGACGACGGAAGTCGTCCTTGCAGACCAGGCGGAGGATGGAGGACGACCCGAGGAACGAAGGAGTCCCGGTACCTACCCCTTTCAAGCCTTAGTGGGCCTGAAATCGATGTTGGGCGCGTCGATCCCGGCAAAGAAGCGCAGGCGGCCACAAGAGATTCTTTGGGCTGCCCCTGTGGGATTTTGCACTTTTGGAAAAGTTGCAGGCAAGGTCTTTGAGTGTAATGGCGATGTTTCAACAACTACCTCGAAGATGCTGGCTGTTTAAGGCACAATCTTTGGCTTGGGAGCAGACTCGTTCGCGTGAGGGTGAAGCGCCAGATCGCTAATGTCTTCTCTTTGGCCCGGAAGAACCTCCCGAAGTGCCCACTCGATTCGTTCCATGGCAGCTCGAACCTCTTGTGCGGGCTCTTGATTTGGGGGTGAGGCGGCAAAGGAAATCACCTGAAGTGAGTTGCGGACATGGTGATTCATGAGCCGTATCACTTCCAGTTTCCTGATAATGTTCTGCCGTTGCCGTCGCTCGTAAAGAAGCACCAGAAGACCAACCCCGACTCCGACGAGCGCATCAGCCATGATTGCGATAAACAGTCGCTCCGCGTGCTGGTGCAACCAGAGATCAGACAGACTTCCAAGAGAGAAGATGCCAAAGCCCACAAGGATGCTCCGCAGAGGAGCAACCCAACGCGAACCTGTACCGAGGACGACCATCAGGGGTATTTTGCCACCGTCGGCTGCTATTGGTCCAAGGATAAGAACAATCCCTACCTGTCGGCCTCTGAAACGGATGTCTGTGACGCTAAACCTCGTTATAGTTCAGGATGACGAAATCAGGCCATAGCACTCAAATTTCGAGTTCTTTCGATCTGACGAGTTTGAAACTGATCGAAAGATGAGTGTAATGGGGATGTTACGCCACTTGAAGTCCCGCGGTGGGGATGCGTATAGTGGCTCGGTATGAACCGCCTTGTATCGGTTGCCCTGATTACAGCCTTTACTGCAACC
>JADGNQ010000096.1 GCA_017883385.1 Candidatus Sulfotelmatobacter sp. | reverse complement strand
TCACATCTCCGACCACGCCGTCCACGATCGCCCGTCGGACCAGAAGAGTGAGCCTCTCCCAATCGATGTCGATCCACTTCAGCGCGAACAATTCGCTGCATCGCAAACCGGTGCCCAGAGCCATAACCACCATCGTGCGGTAGGGCTCCGTCGGCAGAGCCGCAATCAGCGATGGGATTTCGTTTGCCGTCAGGATCCGTGGCTCAGTCTGCCTCCGACTGATGCCTTTAACTCTGACCAACGAGAGCGGATTGATGCCCTGATCGATGAAACCCCACCGCATGGCGCAATTGAGCACCACGGCCATCACGCTTCGGATGTTGCCTTTTGTTTTGGGAGCCAGGTCGAGCGATTTCAACCATTGCTCGACAGTAAATGAAGCGCCCTTCGCCGCTAACTTACGGAGCGGAATGGACGCCCACCTCGGCCGGATATGCGTCTCGATATAGGACCGATACGCCGAGTTCGTAGAGTGCCGATCTGGCATTTCCTCCTTCGTGTAGCGATCCAGGAGCGCCCCGAAGGTAAGGTCTCGGACTTCAGGGTTGTCCCTATTTGCTGTTAGGCGCAAGGTGTTCGCTGGCTCTCTGCGCGTCTGCTTTGGTTGGGTACTCCTCGATGGTTCCGATCATCTCTCCCCGCCGCTGCATCTTGCCGTTGGGCAGATATTCGCGCCAGCGATAAATCCAAACATCAGGTCCGTTCCTGCGTTTGTCGCGCTGCAAGCTTCCGTGCTGATAACGAGTCCTCATGGGATTGCTTCCCCTTTCGGACTCGGGTGGCGGCAACACTTTTTCGGTCCGGCACTGCGCGAGTTGCTCCTTTGCTTCCATAATCGTGATGGACCGCGCCGGTAAGGCTGCAATTAGTGCACGGAGCACACCGATTTCTTTCTCGGCGATGCTGGTCTGGCCTAGAGCTAAAGCGGCTTCGACTTTGTCGATGCGAATGCCGGCAAAGCGGACAGGGAGTGGAATTTGCGGCTTGGGCTCCTTGCCTTTGGGCGTGACCTTGAAGTACTCGAAATTGTTCCAGCAGTCGATGATCTGGAAAACATCTGTTTTCGGGCACCACAACTGACGACTTTATGATTTCGTAGATTCAAGGACTCTGACTTAAACCTCGGGCGCACCACTTGGGCCTTGGTCATAGTGGCGTCCAGGGGGCTGACTCGTTCGGGGTGCAGCCGAATCCGACTTGGCCTGCAGAGCGAGGGTCGCCATGGAAGCCGCGCCCAGAACGTTCACGATCGCGGCTTTGCGCCTCGGCCCAGACCTGGTGCGCCCGGCACCACGACTTCCTTTCGCACGATGGGCCCTCCATCAGGTTCAGCCGGACCGGTCCCTCGATCGCCTCGACCACGTCCAACAACGAGACACTTGTGGCGGGAACCGCCAAGGCAAAACCTCCGCCGGAGCCGCGCCGCGAGCGGATCATCCGCGAACGAACCAGCTGCTGCAGGACCTTCGACAGAAAGTGTCCCGAAACGTCGGTCGCTTGCGACAACACGGACTGCCGAATGTGGAACCCGCCAGCAACCCTGCCAGGTGGATCATCACCCGGACGGCATAGTCCGAGGCGCGAGTGATCTGCATGAAATTCCAAAATTGGACCGACTTGGTCCGATTCGACCCGGCAATCTAAATCGCTTCCAGCGACTCCATCTGTGATTCCGGCTACTAGAGTTTGTGACTCATGTCACGGGTAATTCGAGGGGAAAAGCGGAAGGACTAAGGATGGATAGCGAGCAAGAAGCGCGGCAGGCGGCTTTGCTTCCGATGGGGTTCTTTATTTCGCGCGGATGACAGCCTCCGCCTTGCGAATTGCCTTCTCGTGCAGGTCCCAAGAATGAATGGCTTTTCGGCATCCTTCCCGCGCGAGGCTGGTGCTTAGCTGTCTCTCGGCCTCGTCGAAAGCTTCCTCCGCATCCATTCTGGCGCGGTAGGCTTCGTCATCTGCTTGTTTGACGGTCTTGGCAATGGAGCTGGCCTCTCCGTTGACTGGTTGGGAAAGCTGTTTGCTGTGGTGGCGCCCTGCGGTAGCACCTTTGGCCTGCGGTGCCAGCGCATCGTAGGCGAGTCTCACGTCATCGGTCCAGCGCTTTCTAACGACCTCGGTCATATGATCAAGGGCGGCATTGGCAACGTCGGCCGTCTTTCGCACCCTCTTTTTTTCGCGCAGCCACTTCATCACTGACCAAGACGTCGCCTCGGTCATCAGAGCCCTAGCAGCTTCGACTTCAGCAAGTCTCTCCATTCGGAACCTTCCACGAAACCACAGACCGTAGCTCGCCCATCCGACAAAATCCATCCGTCGACGGGTGGACCGTCGGTCACAAGAATCAGATTGCGGGATAGTCTCATACCGTGACTGGAATCACACTCCAGATTGACGCGGCGCACAACAGCTAACACAACTATTGACTGCGCTGCCTACACGCACTATATTTCGGTTAATGCTGCAATGCAGCACGGAGGCTACTATGCCAAACCACGCAAGACCCCACGATGAGAACTCGCCCCTGGCCATCCTGACGGAACTGGCCGTCGAGGGAACATCGAGCCTGGTGGAAGCCCAACGAACTCTTCTCAACCTGGCGCAACAAGAAAGCGACATTATTCTCAACGGCGTAAAAGAACGGATTAGCGGCTTCATACCGGCAGTTGCGATGACCGATCTGGTGCGGCGCAGCCTTGACACTCTCATCGGAATGCAACAAGAGTTGCTGACCAACACCAGCAAGCAAACGCTGCAGTGGCTGGAGTCGGAAAAGACCGTCAAAGGCGGTCGGGCCGCTCAGTTGGCCGATTTTGCTCGCGAGGGAGTGGAAACCTTTACTCGCGCGCAGGCCAAGTTCCTCGATGCTGTCTCGCAAGAAGCTGCGAGAGCGACCAGTGGTAAGGCGGAGCACGAGACCAAGGTGAAGAAGACTGAGTTGGCACATCTGGCCCGCGAAGCGGGAAATGCGTTCGTCGAGGCGCAAAAGAGGCTGCTCGACGTGATGGGTCAGCAGATGAACGTGAACCTGAATGCGACGACTCGAGCCCTGGAGCTGCTTTCACCTGCTCGACTCATGCCAATGGCGAACCTCACCGGCGAAGGCATGAAGAGTTTTGTCGAGCAGGAAACATCGCTGATCGGGTCACTCATCACGCCGCGCAAGAAGGCAGTCGTGCAGGCAAAGCAGGGCCGACGGCGAGCGGTTCATCAGCATAAGGCCGTAACGGTTTAAGCTGCTCTCAGTCGCAACGGGATCCTGGGCTCAACCGGTCCGGGCGGGCTGCAACTCTGAGGCGCCGCATTCATGTGGCCGCAGGCGATGCTACCGAATCGGGCGTCAAGAAACGGTTCAGCATCGCCTGCTCCCACTGCACCCACATCCGGCTGGCATAGAGAAACGCGCTGCATTGCAGCGTCAGCCAGTCCCGGGTGGTAAGGGGCGAACGGAATAGCGAGCGATTCGCAAGCCAATGCTGCGCGACGTGGCGCGCGATGGTGAAGCCCATCGCTGTGTCGGATCCAACGATGTCGCCCAGTATCCCTTCCAGAGTAAACATCACCTTGGATAACATGATCAACGAGCCGGGGAACTTGATGCCCTGCATCGCAACACGTTCCAGGAGACGCATCGCATCGGCTCCGCTGGGCAGCCGTGACGCCGGCATCGCGACGAGAAACTCAGCCACCGTCTCGCGAACCATCCGGCCCAGGGGCGAGGTCATTCTAATGTGGTGTTGACTCAGCGCCCCGACTTCGTTGGATGTGCCCACAGGATCGCGCAAGCTGACCATCAAAAATAAAAGGGCGAGATGCCGGCGCTGCTCGCGGCCCAGTCGCTCTCTCAGAGCCCAATCCAGAATGATCAGTTCGCCCGAGCGGTTGTTGTATAGCAAGTTGCCAGCATGGGGATCGCCGTGGAAGATCGCATCCGGCGTGGCAGCAAGAAGGGGTACGGCGACCAGGGCTTCGACGAGTTGCTCGGCCACTCTTCGGCGTTCTGAGACAGGCAAGCGGGCGGCTGCGCTCGTCACCTTGATTCCCCGCTCCTCCGTCAGCGCCGTGATTTCTCGTGTGCACAAAGGCTGGATGACATTCGGCACGCGAACACCTGGGAAAGACCGATAAAGAGTCCGGGCTTCGATCAGCGTCTTCTGTTCGCGGGCAAAGTTGACCTCGTGCCGCAGTAAGCGCCGGACTTTCCGAAAAGTGTCGGGAATGAGGTCAGCCGGAAACCCATAGGTGTGGTTCTGCTCTCCGAAGTGCTCGGCCAGTCCTTGGAGATAGTCCATGTCTTCGTCGAAGTATTCAGGGATATGCGGTTTCAAAACCTTGAAGACGCCACGCTCGCGTCGTCCGGTGTCAGGGTTTCGCCAAGTGAAGCGCACGACCGCACTGACACTGGCTTCCGAGAGTATGTGGGGCGAGATTTCGACGACGAAGGTTTTGAGCCGTGGCCCCAGATCGCGTTGGATGAGGGCGCGAATATCTTCCGGATTGACATCGCGGATTCCGTTTTCCAGCCGGGCCAGCGCGCGACGCAAAGCGGGACGGAGATGCTGATTTCGTGCGATGACCTGACCCAACTTCTGCAGGCCTGGTACCTTTGCGATGAGCCGTAGCAAGCGGACTTCGGCCGGCGTGTTGGGCGGAAGCTCAAGCTGCTCGAGAAGTTTTGGCGCAAGGCGGGGCGGAGAGAGGCGCGCTACCACGAACATCATGGCGTCCCGCACTGGCGGACGCCAATTGAGATACGCCTCCGGAACCAAGGAAGCCACCGGAACAATCTCATCCACGATCCAGCGCGCCATGGTGTCGCGCAGGGATTGACCGGCGGGGCTTAGCAGTCCGGCTTCAATGGCGCTGATCTTTTCTGCGGCCGTGGCGCCCCTGGGCAGGAAATTCTCCAGGGCACTGCGAAGTTGCTCGGGTGCGAGCTGGTGAAAGCCCGCTGCGATGGCGGACGCATCCAGCATGGAGGTGAGGTAACCCGCTCACACTATGGCCGGCCGCGCGCGGATATGCAGTGACCGCCATCACCGGACGGTCAGGGGTTCTGTGCGATAGTCTTGTGTTGGGAACAGGATTGCCCTTGGCCACTCTAAACGAAGTATTCTCCGCGTTGTCAGTCCGGCGTCGCTATGAAGTCTGGTTTGTTCGTCTGGGATTGGCAGACGGTAGCGGGGCGTGGTGGTTCCGATATTTGCTGATGAATCCCGGGCGAGGCGGCTGCGAGGGAAACCCGCGCGGAAGCCCGGTGCAAGTGTGGGCGACGTGGTTCCCGGCGAATGGAAAACCGCAGAGCTTCATTCAAGGATTCCCACTGACCGGATTTGAGATCAGCCCAAGACGAACAACTCCGTTTCACTTTCGAGTTGGGAACAATGGAATCGAAGAGGACTCCTGCCGGGGCGCGCTCGAGGTCGATGGGCACGCGATCTCATGGAACCTGCGCTACCGCTCCACGTTTCGCGTGACGTTAAGCAACAAGGGCTGGATTGGGTTTTCCCGCACGCCGCACTCCGATGCGCTTTTTTCTGGGCAGATCACGCTCGATGGCCGGATCTTCGCTGGGGAACCTCTCGGATTCGGAGTGCAGGGACATAACTGTGGATTCCGGCATCGCAACTTCTGGACCTGGGCGCAAGCGTATTTTCCTCGGACCGGCCAGGCTGCAAGCACGCTGGAGGCGCTGGTCTACGAGATGCCGCTCGGTCTGGTCTTTCGCAAAGCGGTGCTCTGGCACAATGGACAGGAGCATGTCTTCCGGGATCTGCGTGACACCAGCCGCGACCAAGACACCATGCAGTGGAATTTTCGCTGTGCAGGACGAAGTGGGCTGCGACTGGAAGCTGCGATCAATGGACGTGGCACAAGTATCCACCGCCTTCCGTATCTGAAAACCAACTGCACCGGCAGCTTCGAAGTCGTGAACAATAGCCTGGCGTCGGCGTCACTCTTGCTGGAGAGTTCTGCGGGGCCGGCCGAGGAATTAGAAACGAAGACCGGCGCCGTGTTGGAAATGGTCGGCTGAAACCAGGCTGGACTGAACCAAGCCTGGCCGTACTACTCCAGCGAATGAGCTCTGGCAAGGCGCTCGGCAACGACCATGTAGGCCATCGGATTAAACGTCATTCCGATATGAGTGCCCGGAACCTCCACGTCTACGTCCGGGTCCATGGTTCGGCAGCAGCGCCAGTCGACAATGCCGTCCTGGCGCGTGTAAATGGCAGTCTCGACCATCGACTCGGGAACCTTGCGCCGGAGAGAGTCCAGAAAATCGCAGGTACAGCGTCCGGTATAGCAGTCCGGCAGTACTCCCCGACCGTGCTCCTCCAGAATGCGGAGACGGACCGCTTCCGCGGCGTGCAGAACCGTTCGATTCGCTACGGTGCCCCGGATGGGAGACGCGAGCGTGATCACAGAAGCTACATCGTTCGGACGCTGGCCCGCCACAGAGCGGGCGATCACTCCTCCCAGGCTGTGGCCGATCAGATGAATCTTGCGCCCAGTCTCAGCCAATGCCTTTTCGATCGTCTGATTCAGACGACGCTGGATCAGCAGGTTCGGACATTCCGCGTTGATGCCGATGCCGGAAAAATTAGGACGATATCCCACGCGCCGCAGCCACGCGTGCAATTCCATGAGGTAGAGATCGGTTCCGAGAAAACCGGGAATGATGACGACGCCGGAGCCGTCACCGCGCGGTACGCCCAATCCGTAATACACCGGCGTGGCGTGCAACAGGAGGATCTCGGCTCCGAAAAGAGCTTCAGTCCAAAAGAAGGATGTGTTGGCTTCCGGGTAGGGCTGCTGAGTAGGTTTGCGTCCCTTGGTCTTTGAAGGACTCGCGGTTGCTCTCTTCCGTTTGCGCTGCAAAATAGTCCCGGGTCCCTGCTCAGTCCGCGCGTCGGAGCGAGGAGAGCACTGCGGGATTATATGCCATGTCTTTGCCGGTCCAAGAGACGTTTTGGGGGGTGACTATGCTGGACTATTGGCCAGAAGAAGAGATTCGGGAGGTTTGTTTAGAGTTTGCCTAGCGTTTCGTGCGCGGCCTCTTCTTCTTTTGTGCGGATCTTCCCAGCCGGGCTTCGAGCTCCGCCACTCGCTTGCGTAGGGCTTCAACCTCTGGCTCCTTGTCACTGAGGGATAGGGATGAGGCGGTCGTGCCCAGAAACCGTTTCATCATGTCCACGGGAGAGAGGATCGCGGACTGTACTTGGCTCAACCGGTCCTGCATCGTATCCTGCAGCGTCTGGTACGTGTCAAACGCGGATTTCAGGTACCACATGAGGAATTCCTGCCGCACCTCATCGGACGCGATGATCAGTTGGCGCAGTAACTCAAGCGGCAGGCCGGTCGGTTTATCCTTTGCGTCCTCCGTGATGATTTGCGTCAGGGTGACGCGGGTCAGGTCGCGGCCGCTTTTCGCGTCGACCACTTGGACATCCTTGCCCGCACGAACGAACGCGGCCAGATCATCCAGGTTCACGTAGCGGCTGCCGGCGGTGTCGTACATCCGGCGATTCCCGTATTTCTTGATGAGGATCACGGAGGGCTTCATTGATTTAGGTCCATGTTGCCATGCACAAGTGTCGGGAATATCTTGACACAAGCCCCTTCGCCTCGTATAGTTTAGCTGATGCTGCAATGCAGCAATCGGAGGTACTTATATGGCGGCTGTAAAGCATCAATCGACCCGTACTCATCCGGGTGAGTCTTCGGTGGTTTCGCTTCTTTCGGGTTGGGCACAGCAGGGCGCACAGACTCTGTTCGCCACACAGCGGATTCTAATCGATCTTGCGATGCGGCAAAACGCGAGCGTCATGCACGCCCTACGGCAACAACTGTCGGACCCGCATCACTCTCCCACAGCAATTCTCAGCGAACTTGCCGGGGAGGGCATGACGAATTTTATCGAAGGACAGAAGGTGCTTCTCGAACTGGGCAAACAACAAAACGAACTCCTGATGACCGGCGTGAAGGAACGGGTTGGAGACGCGCCAGCGGCGCATGCAGTGACCGATCTGCTGCGGCGCAGCGTGGAAACTTTCATCCACATGCAGGAGGAGTATCTGAAGATCGCCGGCAAGCAAACTCACACTTGGGTAGCGTCTGCCAAGGCCGGCAAGCCGTACCAGCCCGAGCAGTTGGTGGACCTGGCCCGCGAGGGAATGGAGACCTTCGTCAAGGCTCGGAAGCAGTTCCTCGACGTCGTCGCCGAGGAGACTGCGAAGGCAACGAGCGGCAAGCATACCAACGGCGCGGGAAAGAAAACAAAGCAGACTGAACTGTCGGAACTGGCGCACAAGGCAACCGAGTCGTTCATGGAAGCGCAAAAGCGACTGGTCGACGTCGCTGGACGGCAGGTGAATGCCAACATGAAAACCGCAGGCAAAACGATGGAACTCCTTCGACCCTTCCCGTTTCTCCCCGTGAGCGAACTCACGCGGGAGGCGGTGAAGAGCTATGTCGATGCCCAAAAGGCATTGATGGAGGTAGTGGTCAAATCGCCCAGCGCGCCGAAGGCCGCACCGAAAGCAGAGCACCATGTCAGGAAGCCGGTGAAGAAAGCGAAGGCCGCAGCAGCCTAGCTTGACGGACTGGAAACCTTAGCCTAACGTTCCTCGGGTCTGATACCGGGGGTACATAGTCACTCTTGTGAGACGCGTCTTCGAGCGAAACCGGCACTTTCGCTCGAAGACGCCATTTCGCTTTGCTTCGATCCGCTGACTCCAAAACGTTTCCTGTGCTGAACCGAACCGCACAAGCACAAGGTTGAGGGAGAAAGAATATGGCTACGGTGACCGCAGTACCCGCTACCAGGATAGCTGGCGGCAGCTTTCTGATTGAGCAGCGCGCGCCAGAAGAGGTTTTCACTCCGGAAGATTTCACCGAGCAGCACCTGCTCATTGCGCAAACCGCAGAGGAATTCGCAAACAAAGAGATCGTGCCCAACATCGAAAAAATGGAGCACAAGGATTTCGCTGTCACCCGGGAATTGGTGAGGAAGGCAGGGGAACTCGGGCTGAGCGGCGTTGATGTTCCTGAAGAGTACGGCGGCATGGAACTGGATAAGGTCACGTCCGCCATCGTTGCCGATCGCATCGCGAAGCACGGCGGCTTCAGCACGACCTGGGGCGCTCACACCTGCATCGGCACGCTGCCCATCGTCTACTTCGGAACGGAGGAGCAGAAGAAGACGTATCTGCCCGGCCTGGCTAGCGGCCAGACGGTTGGGGCCTACGCGCTTTCGGAGTCATCTTCGGGCTCCGACGCTCTCAATTGCCGAACCCGGGCCGAGCTTTCCGCCGACGGCAAGCACTACCTTCTGAACGGCGAAAAAATGTGGATCACCAACGCTGGGTTCGCCGACCTGTTCATCGTGTTCGCCAAAGTCGGCGGAGAAAAGTTCACCGCCTTCATCATCGAGCGCGGATTCCCCGGTTTTGCGGTGGGCGCGGAAGAGCACAAGATGGGCATCCGTGGCTCTTCCACCTGTCCATTAATTCTCAACGACTGCAAGGTTCCCGTAGAAAACGTCCTGGGAGAGATCGGCAAAGGACACAACATTGCCTTCAACGTCTTGAATGTAGGCCGCTTCAAGCTGGGCGCCGGATGCATTGGTTCGGCCCGCAATTGCATCGAGGGTGCCATCTCGTACGCCAAGCAGCGGAAGGCGTTCGGGAAGGTGATTGCCGACTTCGGATTGATTCGTGAGAAGCTGGCAAACATGGCAGCCGGCATTTTCACCGGTGAAGCCATGGCCTATCGTACGGTCGGCATGATGGATGCGGCCATCGCGCAGCTCGATTCCGGACACAATGACATGGCTCCGGTCCGCAAGGTGATCGACGAATACGCCGTCGAGTGTTCAATTCTGAAGGTCTGGGGATCGGAGTTCATCAGCTACGTGGTAGATGAAGCCGTGCAGATCCACGGTGGATACGGCTTTGTGGAGGAATATCCCGCCGAACGCAACTACCGGGATGTGCGCGTGAACCGGATCTTCGAAGGCACGAACGAAATCAACCGGCTGGTCATCACCGGGTTTCTGCTGAAACGGGCGATGTCGGGCCAGCTGCCATTGATGGCAGCGATCAAGAAGCTCATGGAGGTGCTGTCTGGAACCAGCGAAGAGAGCCCCGAAGGTCCTCTTGCTGAGGAGCGCAAGCTTGTTGCGACAGCCAAGAAAATTGGCCTGTTCGCCGCCGGCGTTGCCACCCAAAAATACATGATGGCGATCCAGGACCAGCAGGAGATCATGGGCGCCATTGCCAACATGACGATTGAAACCTATGCCATGGAGTCGGCCGTGCTGCGCGCGCAGAAACTGGCGGTGCGGAACGGCGAAGCGGGCACTGTGCTTGCCATCGCGATGACCCAGGTCTACTTGTCGGGTGCAATGGAGAGAATTGAGAGCGCATCGAGAATGGTCATTGCCGCATGTAGCGAAGGCGACATGCTGCGTTCGCAGCTAGCGATCCTGCGCCGGCTGTGCAAATACGAACCATTTAACACGGTGGCCCTGCGGCAGACGATCGCGCAGAGAGTCATCGAAGCAGGCAAGTACCAGCTCGCGTGAGTTCCCGATGGATGAAGACAGAACACGTGTTTGCATTGGCCGGGGTTCTTACGCGCGGGGCCGGACCGAGCCGCGGGTTCCATTCGCGGCAGTGCCGGCCCCGTTCCCTTCAGAATAGAGAAACTCCTCGATCTCATCGATCCGTTCATCGGCGTCGTGGTATCCAATCGCAATGAGATCCCGCGTGTACTTTGAGGTAAACAACAGGTAACTCATCAAGTCCGCGCAGGACGCTGCATCCCGTCCCAGGCTGCTGACAAAATACTGGATCAGGTAGGGCATGTCCTTCTGATGTTGGCCCGCCAATTCCGACAAATTGACGGAAGGCGTGATCACAAGCGTGGCTAGCGGCCGTATCTTTGCTCTTTCTTCAACATCGGGCTGAACGATGTGGCCATCTTCCAGCAGATGATTCAGCCGCTCCAGGTGCTCGATGTCGGTCGCGAGGTGGTCCAGGAACATCACGTTAAACAGGACTCCCATCACTTGCGCCAGTGAAGGATCCCTCTCACTCGAACTTACGTCCAGCTGCTCTCTATCTCCGCATCGAACACCAATGGCGAAAACCTTCTCTGCCCCAAGCCGGATGACTGGGCTGAGAGGCTGTTGCAGGCGGATGCAACCGTCGCCAAAAAAGGCGGAGCCCCGCGGAATCTTGAGTCGCACGGGCTGGAACACCAAAGGAATTGCAGCCGATGCGCAGACGTGATCCACCGTAATCTTTGTGGCAACCGTTGCCAGCCGGAGCCGGTTCCACAGGGCGTGCCCTTTGGCTCCCTGAATAAAGAGATAGCTCTTCCCCGAGTTGTAGTTGGTCGCCGAAATGGCGAGTGCGTAGAGATTGCCGCGCTTGATGTTCTCCTGGATCCGATCACAATTGAGATGACGGTTGAGAAAGTTCCTCAAAGGCGTCGCGTCTAACAAGGACCGCGCATTACCTCCGCCCAGAATCGCTCCAAAGGAGAGATCCAGAATCCACGTCAGGGAGTTGTGGGCCTGCGATACGAGATCACAGTGAAAGATATCGGAAGGTCTGAGACCCGCCCACAGATCGGCGAGAATCTTCGTCCCCAGGGCAAAATTGTCGCACCCGACCGCCAGGGCACAACCATTCACTGCGCCCGCGGAAGCGCCTCCGATCACGGGAAAAGGATTGCCTCGAGCTTGGACGCGCTTGATCTCACCGACGCGTTTCAGAACGCCGGCTTGATACGCGCCCCTGGCGCCGCCGCCCGTAATGACCAGTCCGACCGCGTTCTCCATCAGTTCACCGTCGAATGATCAGCGTTCGAACACCCTATTCATACTCTCGCGGCGCAGGCTTGACTGTGACGACGCTCACTTGTGCTCGCCGCGTTTCATGGCGTCGAGTAATGCCCTGCCCGGATTCCGTCACCGCAGCCCGCCCTGTGGAAAACGTGTGACGCCGGTCACAGCACGACGTGACAGGCGATGCTGACCGAGCCCACTCACGGCGTTCTACTTTGGGAACCGAGGTTGAGCATCGTGCCCTCCGGAACCCAGACAGTCAACACCTTTGAAACTTTTCTTACACGCCTGCGCGAATCCCACGAGGTTTCGGTCTATGCCGCCATCGAGAGACTGGTGCAAGCGGGAGCAGCGGTAGGGTTCGACGGTGACAGTCTCATCCGAATGCTCGATCGAGGCATGACATTCGAAGAGTTGCTCGAACTCATCGAATCGAAAATGGAATGTTTGCAAAAGGCAGCGTAGGTCTCTAGCCGCTGGTCAGCGCGCGGCAGTGATCCACCGCATCGTGAGGCAGCCTATGACTTTCGTGGAATGGTCAAGATCCAGCGTTGACTACGGCCGCAAGCTCGTTGACTCCGCACTGGAGGGAGCGCGTACCGGAGAAGGCGAATTTCTCAAAGAGGAACCACTTGCTCCGTATCTCAGCGAATCTGCCCGGCACGCACTGGGCCCCGCCGTCGTTGGAGCGTGTCTAGGGCTGTTGAGTGGGTACCTGGGGAACGGGCGCCGCTCGGCGAGCAGAGCTCTCGCTTGCGGCTTCCTCGGCGGAGCCATCGGGTTCGGCGCGGGCGTGCTCTGGGAAAACCGGCAATTCACAGCGAGCGTCGCTTCCGGTGCGTGGAGGAGTATCGGCAAGACCCGCGATGAGCACTGGTTTGAGAAGAATCCGATCGACTACGCATAGAAGAGCGCCGAGCACAGGCCCGCGCAAGTAAACAAGTCCGCGCAAAACGAACGGGGGCAGCGATGATCACAAGCGAAACCGTGAAGGAGCGAGTCGAGATCCCGCTTATCGCAGATAGCCTTGGCGCCGAACGAATCACCTACCTGGAGGAACTGGTCAGGCAAGCCAGAACCGCAGCCGCCGTCTTTACCCAATTCACCCAAGAGGACGTCGATCGCATTGTTAAGCCGATGGTCTTGGCTGGACTGGAACAAGCCCAACATCTCGCGCGCCTGGCGGTTGAAGAAACCAGGCTCGGCGTGATGGAAGACAAGGTCATCAAGAACATGGTGGCCAGTGAGTTTGTCTACAACTACGTCAAGGACAAACGTACGGTTGGCGTCATTCGCGAGATTCCGGAGCGCAATCTGGTGGAGATCGCGGAACCGATCGGCGTCCTCTTCTCGCTGACACCGATTACGAACCCCACCTCGACGGTCTTGTTCAAATGCATCATGGCCATCAAGACGCGCAACGCGGTTATCTTCAGCCCACATCCAAAGGCGTGGCGTTGTTGCTCTGAGGCCGTAAAGATCATGTATGCGACGGCCGTGAAGCACGGCGCGCCAGAAGGAGTCTTTACCTGCCTGGAATCGCCCACGCTGCAAGACAACGCCTACCTGATGAAGCACAAGGACGTGGGACTGATTGATGCCACAGGCGGACCAGGCGTCGTCAAAGCCGCATACAGTTCCGGTAAGCCGGCTTTGGGAGTGGGGCCGGGGAATACGGCCGTTTATCTGGAGAAAACCGCGGATCTGAATACCGCGGTGGTGGACATCATTATTTCCAAGACTTTCGACAACGGAACCATTTGCGCTTCTGAGCAAACGGTGGTGATCGACGACGAGATCTATGAGCAGGCGCTGAAGAAATTCGCGGACCTAGGTGCGCACATCTGCAATGAGAAAGAGACGAAGCTGCTGGAGCGCACGGTGATTGATCCGCAAACCGGATTCATGCAGCCCATGGCCGTCGGCCAAAAGGCCACCGATATCGCACGCTTTGTCGGTCTCTCCGTGAAGCCGAATACGAAACTTCTGATTGCAACGATTCAAGGTGTAGGCCGAGAACATCCCCTGTCCGTCGAGAAGCTGTTCCCCGTGCTCGCCGTCTATCGGGCGAAGTCCGTGGGTGAAGCGCTCAGGGTATGCGTAGATGTGAACCATGCCGGGGGCCTCGGACATACGGCGGTCATCTTCTCGCGCAATGAGGAAGTCATCCTCAAGTTCGGCGAGGTGATTAACGCAGGACGGATCATTGTGAATTCTCCGGGGTCCATCGGCGCGCTGGGCGCGGTTTACAACGATCTGGTGCCGACATTCTCCTTCGGATGTGGAACCGGCGGCGGCAACAGCACGACCGACAACGTAAACATCTTCCATTACCTCAACATCAAACGCCTGGCTCGGAGGACACAAAACCATATGTGGTTCCGAGTTCCCAATCAGATTTACTTCAACATGAACGCGGTGGAGAATGTGCGGCAGTTCCCGTCGCTCTCGACCATCATCGTGACCAGTCCAGCCCTGGAGCAGATCGGCCACGTGGACATCGTCCGGCGCCAGATAGGCCCCGCGACTCACGTGCATGTCCTGGTCATTCCTGACGCAGAGCCAGAGGTAAAGGTCATCGGGCACGGAGTGGAGGAACTGAACTTCTACAAAGCGGATCAGATCATCGCGCTGGGCGGCGGGTCAGTGATCGACGCAGCGAAGATCATGAAGCTCAAGTACGAATCGCCCGAAGCGGACCTAGAATACTTGGCCGCACCGTTCTTGGATCTGCGCAAGCGAGTGGTGCAATATCCGACGGATAAGCTGAACCGGGCGCGCCTGATTGCCATCTCCACCACCAGTGGGACGGGAAGCGAAGTCACCCCGTTTGCGGTGTTGACCGACAAGGCGAGTGGGCGCAAAGTCACACTCGCCGATTACTCGCTGACTCCGGATGTGGCGATCGTCGATCCGCAGTTTGTCATGTCCATGCCGAAGGGCCTGACTGCGGACACCGGCATCGATTGTCTGACTCACGCGCTCGAAGCTGGAGTCTCGAATTACGCGTCCCCGTACACCGACTCCAATGCTATGCAGGCGATCCGACTGGCGTTCAAGTACCTGCCGATCGCCTACGAGCATCCCCGTGATGAAGAGGCGCGTTGCATGATGCACAACGCGGCCTGCATTGCGGCGATGGCATTTTCCAACGCATCGGTGGGAGTAAATCACGCACTGGCTCATGCCTTCGGTGCGCGCTTCGGCGTCGCGCACGGCCGTGCCAACGCGCTCATGCTGCCGCACGTCATTGCGTACAACGCTGCAGTGCCCACCAAGTTCATGCCATCGCCCTACACCAAGGGGTATGTGGCGCACAAGAAATACGCCACGGTCGCGGATCTGCTGGGCCTGGGCGGTCACACCGTGGAAGAAAAAGTAAAGAACCTGATAGCGGCGACGGAACAGTTGCTCGATCAGCTGGGATTTCCCAAGTCGATCGCCGAACTGGGCATCTCAAAGGAAGAATTTGAGAGGGCGGTGCCCGAGCTGGCGAGGATTGCCTTTGACGATCCGTCCTGGCGATCGAACCCGCGCATGCCGCTGATGACGGAACTGGTCGAACTGTTTTGGAAAGCGTATGAAGGGCGAGGTCTGGCAAAGGCAACTAGCACCCCTGTGCAACAAACCGTGTAGAGAACGGCGGAGCGTATGGCAATGATCGCTGTGTTTCTGAACATTGATAACGAGCGCCTGGTCCCAGCTCTCCAAGAGGCTGGAGAGAAACTGGACAGCGCGGACGGCGAAGCGGTCTTGGATTTCTCTTCCGTGCGCCGGATCGACACAAGTGCCCTGCGCGCTCTGGAAGAGCTTGCCCAGATCGCCGACGAGAAAGCCGTCAAGGTCGCGTTGCGCGGCGTCAATGTCGATGTCTATAAGGTGCTCAAGCTCGTAAAGCTGACGCGGCGCTTCTCTTTCGTGAACTGAATATCGCCCTTGCCTGGCAACTAAATTAGGAGACCTGTCGTGCAGAACCATCAACAAAGTGACCGCCTTTCCTGGGGTGACACGGTTTTCCTGCATTTGGAACGGGAAGGCATGCCGCTCAATGTGGCGAGCATCTGCATTTTCGAGGGTGAGGTCTCGTTTGAAGATTGTGTTCAGTTCGTTGAGTCGAAACTGCCGCTCCTTCCTCGTTATCTCAAGCGTGTCGTGCCTGCGCCGTTCGGCCTTGGGCTTCCTAGTTGGGAATACGACCCGGAGTTCGATCTCCGACGCCATGTGCTCGAAGTAAAGCTCAAGCACGGCACCGACACAGAACTGAAGGCCGTCGCCGCAAAGCTCTTCGGCACGGTGATGGACCGGCGGCACCCGCTGTGGGACCTGACACTGGTACGGGGGCTGAAAGGCAATCGCACCGGTTTGATCATCCGCCTGCATCACTGCCTGGCCGATGGCATTGCTGGTGTAGGCATTATCAGTGCACTCCTGGATGCCAGCCCGGATGCGCCCCGACTGCCAAAGAAGAAGATCAAGTTCAGTGTTCCGCCGCCACGCGACCCATTGACTTCGCTTACCGCCGGGTTCGTAGATTCTTATTCCGATTTCGTCAAACGAATTCTCTCCGTAATGGCCGATCTGTTAAGCATGGCGGAGCGTGCCGCAGCCAACGGTGCGAACCCGGCCAGCGACGAATTTGTGGCTTTGTTTCCGGAGATCACGGCCTTTACAGAGCGCTTCCGCTTCAACGTTCTCTACCGCGGACCGCAGAAGTTTGCTTGCACTGAGATTCCGCTGGAGCAAGTCAAAGCCATCCGGCGTAAGACCGGCACCAGCGTCAATGACGTGGTTCTCGCATTGGTAACCGCGACTATTCGCCACTACTGCGAACTGCACGGCGACCGCGTTACGAAGAAGCTGCTGCGGATCATGGTGCCCGTCAATTTGCGCGGCAACAGCGATCCGTCGGAGTTGGGCAACCGCATTTCCCTCGTTCCTGTCACCATCCCGCTGAATATTCGGCAGCCACGGAGGTTGCTCGCCGCTATCCACAAGCGAACCGAGTTTCTCAAACACATGCACGCTGCCGAGTTGGTCAGTTTGGCGGGAGGGCTGATCGGGATGTTCCCGACTTCTCTGCAGGGGTTAGCTGGCCCGATTGCGAGCCAGTTGCCCATTACACCTTTCAACCTGGTCTGCACGAATGTGCCTGGGCCGCAATCTCCACTCTACCTGCTCGGTCACAAGCTACTGCATTTGTACCCGTATGTTCCGGTGGGAGGCGAGATGGCGGTCAACTGCGCCATCCTGAGCTACAACGGCACGGTGTACTTCGGCTTTAGCGGAGATGCACACGCAGCGCCTGATCTGAGGCGTATGGAGACTTTGTTGAAAGAGAGTTTCACAGAGTTGCAGGACGCGGTTGGAACCAGAACGCCAGACAAGAAGCCGAGCAAAAAAAAGGTGCGCCGGAAACGGCAGGTGGTCCCAGCCGCCGCCGCTCCGAAAGAGACCGCGCCCGCACCCACTCCACCTCCGACTGGCTTTTCGCCACTGGAATCGAAACGGCAACCAGAACCCACGCTCACTATTGAACAGGAGAACGCTCAAACACAGTTCATCGTCGCGTAGGGAACGCAAACACCAGGGTATAGACCGTGGTAGGTATCTACTCACCTTCGCAGATCACCGATTGGCTGGTCCCAGGCCGCAACCTGTTTCTGACCATCCATATTCTCGGTGTTGCCTGCTTCTTCTACATCATGGCGAAACGCCTGGTACCGCTCGTACGCGCCGAGCGCGATTTTCGCTTTGACCGCCCACTGACGCGCCTCGAAAGAGTGCTGAAGTTCTGGCTAGGGCAATGGAAACATCCGCGCTACAA
>JADGNQ010000095.1 GCA_017883385.1 Candidatus Sulfotelmatobacter sp. | reverse complement strand
GCCGTTGCTCCAAGTGTGGTTAAGAAACGTCTGCGATTGGCCTTCATGGGCGCGGTCTCCTGTCGCGAGAAATCGTGTCTTGAGGGGCCCGAAATCCTTAGGAGAAAGCAGCAGAGGCGCTTGCTGTGAGGTGAGTTTACACCAATGGCGTTTGCTCGAGTGGGAAAAATGGCAAAACGGTTCTAGCTTCCCGCTGGCGGAACATCCCTATTTCGCTCATTAACCCATCCGACGAAGAACGGCGGTCCGCGCGGCTGCCCAAAATCCCCTTCGCTGTCACCTTGGCAAGTCCTTGAATCTACGAAATCATAAAGTCCGCAGTTGTGGTGCCCGAAAACAGATGTTTGTGGGCACTAGAATCCTCTTTTCATCAACAACGAAAGACAAGTCGAACTGCTTCGCTTCCTGATCCTCGTCTACTAGCTCAGAAAGCACCCCCGCAACATTAGCGACCCGTTCGTTCCTCTCCCCGCGCCCAGCTGGTCCCATGTCTTGAGATCGGCATATTTCTCCACGAGCTCGGGTTTGGGGCGGACGATGAGTTGTTCATGTTCATCTGCTCCACTTCCTGACGCAACGGCAGGGCCACTTCCTTGCGCAGGTCGTCCTTGCCCCCAGAGTCCGTGCTGGTGGTCCAGTTCGGCAACTGGCTCCCCCAGTGAAGCACCGGTCGGGTAGGTGCCGGGCTTGAGGCAGGAGCGAGTTGAACGTGGTGATCGTAGAGACAAGGCCGGAGTACCCCGGCGATATTGTCCGGCTCCACTACAGCCCGTTGGCATGGCTCAATACCCAGGTGACGTAGTACACAGCGTCGGCATTGTCTCCTCCGAACACCATCATGCGATTGTTGACGGCGTCATAAGCGGCCGTCTGGTGGCAGCGCGGACCCGGTTTCAGGCCGGTTATTGTCGGCTTTGTCCAGATCGGTCTGCCGCCCAGTCCATTGGCATTGGCCAGAACCCAAACGTCGTTAAAACAACTCACCGAGGCCGCGCCAGAGAAAGCCTCGCCGCCAAAAACGATCATGCGGTTATTCGCAATGTCATAAACCGCGCTATGGGACCAGCGCTGGGCAGGAGAGCCTGCGGCGCCGTCGGCCAATATATTCGTCCACTGTGGAGTCCCACCCAGGCCATTGGCATGCGACAGCGTCCAAACGCCGTTGGTGAACGTATCGCGCGCCAGATTCTCGCCGCCGAATACCGTCATGACGTTGTTGGCTGCGTCATAAACGGCCGAGGACGCGTATACACCCTTGGGTGCGGATCCACCGGGGGAAAGCTCTGTCCAGGTTGGAGTTCCGCCCAAGCCGTTGGCGTTGCTCAATGCCCAAACATCGGAGAAGGTCTCGCTGGCGTTTGCCCCGCCAAAGAGGATCATGCGGTTGCTGACAGGATCGTAGATCGCGGTGTGCGACCAGCGCGGTTCAGGCGACGATCCGGAGGGACTCAGCTGACTCCAGGTTGCGGCGCCACCATGGCCGTTGGCATGGTTCAGAACCCACACATCGGAAAGATACTGCGCCCCCATCGCCTGACCGCCAAACACGATCATTCGGTTGTTGGCCGTATCATAGGCAGCGGTATGACCCCAGCGCGGCGGCGGGGAGCCGGCCGTCCCATTGGCGACTAATGTGCTCCATTTGCCGTGTCCATTCGCCGGAGTTTGCAGGAGCACGGCGTTCGAGAGTGTGACCCCCATGCCCCAGTCTTCACCGGCGAACACGATCATGACGTCAGTCGCCGGATCATACACTGCTGTGCTAGCTGACAGAACGGCGGCCGTCCATTCGAAACCAGACGACCAGTGGGGTCCGGCCGGCGCAGATTGAAGATCTTCGGCATCGCTCTTCCCTGCCATGGAGCCAGGGAGTCTCCCCATGTTGTGCAGCATAGATGTTCCTTCTTGCAGTTCTTGAGCTAAGGCTAGGACGGACCCCAGCAAGAGAAAACCAAGTGCCGCAACCAACGTTCGCATGTGATCGCTATTCGTCATTGCCTGTCTCCTTCGGTACTTCGTCTCAGTGAATGTCATATCCGCTCCCGAGTCAGTGCCCATCAGCGCACCACCTGACTCACGATTGTGGAAGTGCTGGTGTTGAAGTTCGCATTCCCGTTATAGGTTGCCTTGATGGAGTGAGTGCCCACGGCGAGGGTCGACCTCGTGATCGCCGCCTGGTGTGTGTTGGCGTGGAGAGCAGCCGTGCCCAAGGTCGTGCTGCCGTCTCTGAACGTCACGGTCCCGGTTGGCCCCGCAGCCGGAGAGACGGTGGCTGTGAAAGTAACGGCGGTTCCCTTCGTCGACGGGTTCAAGGATGAGACGAGCTTCGTCGCGGTTGCAGCCTTGTTCACCGTTTGCGCATGTGCAAGAGAAGAACTGCCACCGAGTTTGGTATCTCCACTGTAGACAGCTGTGATGGAATGGGTTCTGGCAGTCAAGGTTGAGGTTGTGATCCGAGCCTTGCCACTAACTACGCTCCGTGTGCCGAGGGTAGTACCGCCATCCTTAAACGTTACCGTGCCTGTTGCCGTAGCGGGAGTTATCGAGGCGGTAATGGTCACGGCTTGTCTGTAGGTGGACGGATTCGGCGACGAAGTTACAGCCGTGGTCGACTTGGAGAGGACTGAGAAAGTGGCCGAGTTAGTAGCTTCCACATTGCTGGCAACATCGGTGCTATGAAAGGTGATGGTGTGGTTTCCGGCAGCAGTCACGTTGAAGAGACCGGCGTATGTTCTCAGAGCGCCGCCGTCCAACTGGTACACCGTGCTGGCAACACCGCTCAAGTTGTCGCTGGCTCCCAGAGTTACTGCAACCGGAGACCTTCCTGAAAAGCTGGCCCCGGTGACGGGCGCGGTGGTATCGATATTCACCGCGGCGACTTGCTGGGGCTGGAAATTTCCGGCAATGTCTTCGCTAAAGAAGTAGACCGAGTGACTGCCCTCACCTGTGATCGAGAATGGAGAGGTATAGAGCGCGCAGAAGCGGCCGCTGGGCGGAGTGCAATTCGCATTGTCCACCGAGTAGACACTCAAAAAGACGCCACCGCCGGTGGAGGGTTCGCCCGGATCACTGGGGAGAAGGGTAAGAGTTATGCCGGAGTTATTCCATCCTCTGCTGTTGGGACGGGGTGATATGGTGTCGCTGGTGGTTGGAGCGACGGTGTCGTAGCAAACCGGACCGTAGGTTTGCAAGCCGCTCCACCCGGCGTTGTCCCACGACCGGACATAAGTGTTGTGGCAGCCCTGGCTCACGCCGCCTCCACAGCCTGCGCCGCTGGTCAACGATAGACAGCCGGTGACATTCCGCGTCTGTGGACCGCTGTAGAAGGAATCGCCTTGGCCGGGCGTGGCGTGACTATACGCATCGCCCGGATCGACATCCCATGCCTGGCTGAATCCGGCTACGCCATTGGCCGGACTGCCATTCCCCGAGGTGTCGGCGACGGACCATTTCACATACTGATTGGTGTTGTACCAAACATCCGTAGAAGGCCCATCGAAGGTTACATTGGGTGCGCCGAAATCGCCGGCAAGATAGGTGTTGATGGACCAGGCGAGTTGCAGTGCGTTGATCGATCCCCAACCCGTTGCCAGGTCATACCCCCCGAACGCGCACCATGGCGATATGCCCTTGGCGATGGTGACATCGTTACTGGTGCAACCGGACGTGACGTCATAGAAAGGGTAGTGTCCCGCATAGGGCGCGTTAAGCGCTTCGTAGTACATGTACCAATTGGGATTGCCCATCGGCGCGCAACTGCCGTTACCGCAGTTATTGCCGACGTAGACGCCGTTTTCGTAGAGCAGATAGGCGTTTTCCTGGGCAAAGAATCCGGCCAGTTCTGGAGCCACGATGCTGGTGCCGCCTCCGATTCGCAGGCCGCCGTTGAAGTAAAAGTTCTGTCCATAGGTAGAGGGGGAGTCGGCATTCAAGGAAATATCGGGAACGCTGCGGCTGTTGGTTCCGCAGTGGGGGTTGCTGCCCTGGTAGCCAGGGGCGATGAACTTGTTGCTGCAACCTCCTCCTCCGCCGCCATCGTTGGTGGGAGATGGGCAACTGCCGGCCTTGGTGCCTCCGGTCCACGCAACCTCGCTGAAGAAGTTTGGGCCACTCCAGAGCAACGCCGTTCCGCCAGCGGACACCACGTCGGGGTCCGAACCTGGGTAGCTCACGCCCACCGTGCTGCAATCGGCAGTCGTTCCTTGGTCGCCGGCAGCGGCGACTAAGGTCCAGCCTTGTCCTACCATGGCGTTGAACACACCATGTTGCGTATCCATGATGCTGCTGGTGGCACAGGAAAATTCCGCACAGCCATAGCTGACGCTCATGGTACGAGCATGCCCGTCGGCTAACATTTGGCTATAAATGTCCGTGAAGGTCGAAAAGAGATTGTTCACACCCTGATACATGTAGATCGAAGAGGTATCTGTGGAGGCTCCAAAGCTATTGGACATGGCCATGGCCCACTCGAAATCCATCGTGCTTTCCCCATCACAGCAAGGCGGGACACCGTCAATCGGTATGGTGAAGTAGTGATAGGCCAGGTATGGGTATTGGGCCTGGAAACCGGCAAAGTCATTTACGTCTTGCGCGCCGGCGGCAACAATCGCAATGGATGTGTTGGGCGGAGTTCCACCGGGGTTGCCAAAGGGATTACAGCAATGCCCTCGCGCATAAAGCGCGTTGAAATCATAGGCATTCGAGTCGTAAATGTCGCTGGGATCGTACGCGCCGTTGCTGAAGGGGACGAGCTTGCTCTTCTTTGAGGCCTTTACGGCTTCGAGATACTTTTTGCGATCGCCGTCGGCATGGCCGGACTCCATCGTCCCCTTGACCGGGCCAGGCGAGTAGATAGGCATGGCTGGCTGCTGCCCGCCGCTCGCGGGCCTCATCACCTGAATGTCGTTCAAGCCGATAATGGAATGAACGAGGCTAGTCGTGCTGCCAGAGATGCTGGGATCGCGGTCGTTGGAGAAATGAGTGGCGGCGCCGATCTGGTAGTTATTGATCTTCACTCCGAAGGCGGCTTCAATCGTACTGATTGGAGCTTCCACATCCACAACCAAGCGATGCGGGTAACGGTTCGTCACCTTGAGACCCTGGCTGGTGGCCCAGTCGACGACTGCCTGCTCATCCTGCGACGACGGTGCAAAGCGCGCGTTCCACTCTTCCTGGGTGAGGAAATGGCGGTACTCCTTCGTTCCTTTCGTATGCAGATCGCGGAGGAACTCCTCCTCTTGGTCTGGGTGCGGACGTTCCAGTCCAAGAACCACGCGTAGAAGCTGATTGGGATTCGCGCGCTGGACAAGTTTCGCCCTGCCATCAATCATGGACGGCGGCGTCTGCGCTGCTTCTTGAGCAAAACCGGTTTGCAGCCACGATGATCCTCCAGCGAGTCCGAGGACTAAAACGGTGAGCCAGAGGACTTGTGGTCGGATCAAAGATCGAGTGCATGCGTGAGATACGGTGCTCATGGATTCCATGGGAAGCTCCTGCGACCTAAAGTTGTCGATGCGGACGAGTCGATGGAGAAGTGGGTGGGCGCGACTGCAATCTACGAACTCTGCCCCCCACAACTCGGAGGCATCGTCCTGCAGATCCGCCAATTGGACCATGGCGGCAGACTGAAGACTGGCTGCATTCTTCATGAACCTGTAAGCCCCAGAAACGATTGGCTTTGCCTTATCGGAGCCAAAGCGATGTAGAATGCCTCCACGCTTTGGGCGTGCCTAGATGGCTTCTAACCCCCTCAAGACAGCAGATCCAATCCGATTTGCTGACGATTTCGAACTCGATCTCCGCGCCTACGAGCTCCGCCGCTCGGGTCGCCCGCTGAAGCTCGAACGCATTCCCATGGAATTGCTCATTCTGTTGATTGAGCACCGCGGCGAATTGGTAACTCGCGAGCAAATCATCGAGGGGATCTGGGGCAAGGATGTCTTCCTGGACACTGAAAGCGGAATCAACGCGGCCATCCGCAAGATCCGGCTAGTGCTGAAAGACGATCCTGAACTACCACGCTTCGTTCAAACCGTAACCGGCAAGGGATACCGATTCATTGCCCCCATCGAAGGGTCAACTCCACCACCTCACCCATCTCTGGTGATTGACGACCGATTTTCGTCTGCTGAGAATCTCCTGGGCAAGAAGATCTCCCACTACCGGGTTCTCCAACTCCTGGGTGGGGGCGGCATGGGGGTGGTGTACAAGGCAGAAGACCTCAAGCTCGGACGCCAGGTAGCCTTGAAATTCCTGCCTGCTGAACTGGCAAGAGACCCAGTGGCTTTCCAACGCCTCGAGCAAGAGGCACGCGCTGCCTCCGCCCTCGACCATCCCAATATCTGTTCCATCTATCAGCTCGGCGAGCATGAAGGCCAGCCCTTCATCGTTATGCAACTGCTGGAAGGGCAGACTCTCCGCGAATGGATCGCAGCGACGGCAACGCGGGACCCTGCTTCGCAAACCAAAGACCTAGCGGACCTGGCCATTCAGATCACGGAAGGACTCGCGGCGGCGCACAAGAAAGGCATCATTCATCGCGATATTAAGCCCGCCAATATATTCATTACGACCCAGAGACAAGCGAAGATTCTCGACTTCGGCATCGCTAAATTCATGGACGCGGCCGCGCCAACGGAAGAGATCGAGGGCAAGGAGATTGCCGCTGAGAATGGCGCCGCGACTAAGACTGCCACTCATTTGACACAAACGGGAGTTTCGTTCGGCACGCCTTCCTATCTCTCCCCGGAACAAATCCGTCGCGAGAAGCTGGACGCGCGTACGGATTTGTTTTCGTTTGGCCTGGTCCTTTATGAGATGGCCACCGGCCAGCGCGCTTTCCCCGGTAACACCACGACCGTTATTCGCGACGCTGTCTTGAATATTCCAGTCGTCCCTCCGCGGCAGCTGGATTCCTCTCTCTCACCCGAACTGCAAAGAATCATTGCCAAGAGCCTGGAGAAGGATCGAGATCACCGGTACCAGTCGGCCTCCGAGTTCTGCACCGATCTGCGCCGTCTGGCCAACGCATCGCCCGCGGCTAGTTTGCCCCCGCGCCGTGTGGGTGTGTTTGTGGCCGCCGCGGCGTTGCTGATCGCGGTAGTGCTGTTCGCGGCCAACCAGGGCGGAGTACGACAACGATTGTTCCATCGCGCCCAGATTCCTGAATCGTCCGTTCAATTCAAAGTGCGCCCCTCGGTTGCTGTGTTGGGCTTCAGGAATCTCTCTGGCAGAGACGACGAAGCCTGGATCTCGACTGCGTTGTCGGAGATGCTGGGCGCGGAACTGGCTTCCGGACAGCAATTGCGCGTGATTCCCGGTGAGAATGTGGCACGCATGAAACTCGACTTGGCTCTGCCCGCCGCCGACAGCTACGGACAGGACACGTTGAGCAAGATCCGCAACCACCTCGGGACCGACATGGTCGTGCTCGGTTCCTATCTCGCTGCGGGTAGGAATTCGGACGGGAAAATCCGGATCGATCTGCAATTGCAGGACACCCGGGCGGGAGAAACCATTGTTGTGGTGTCGCGAGATGGCACCGAGTCCGACCTCGCCGCTCTGGTCTCCCTTGGCGGTGCCAGCCTTCGGCAAAAGCTGGGAGTCGGCGACGTGTTGACCAGCGACCTGCCCCATGTACTCGCCACCGTTCCTGCGAATCTCGAAGCGGCCCGCCTCTACGCGCAAGGTCTGGACAAGCTCCAGACCTTCGATGCGCTCGCCGCCCGCGATCTTCTGGAAAAAGCGGTTGCCGCAGATCCGAAGCACGCACTCTCCCGCTCCGCGCTCGCCCAGAGTTGGTCCGCACTCGGCTACGATGCGAAGGCGCAAGCAGAAGCGAAGTACGCTTTCGAACTTTCCACGAACTTGTCGCGCGAGGAACGGCTCTCCATCGAAGGACGTTACCGGGAGTTTGCCAACGACCTTCCCGCGACCATCGAAATCTACCGCACTCTAAGCAACTTCTTCCCCGACAACCTTGATTACGGACTACGCCTCGCGTCTGCCCAGACGAAAAATGGATCGGGAAAAGAAGCTCTGCAAACCATCGCTCGAATGCGCACCGTATCCAAACCTGCTAGCCAGGATGCTCGAATCGATTTGGCAGAGGCCTCTGCGGACATCACGCTGGGCGACTTCAAACGCGCTCAGCAGTCGGCGGCAACCGCTGCCTCTAGGGCGCAAACCCAGGGCAGTCCTCTGCTGATGGGACAAGCCAAGGAAACGGAGGGATGGGCATGGGATCGGCTCGGCGATATGGACATGGCGGCAAAGGAATTGGCCGAGGCTCGCAACTTGGGGGCGGCCAGTCGAAATCCGAAGTCAGCCGGAACCGCAGCGCGCATGATGGGCATCGTGCTCTATAACAAGGGAGACTTCGCAGGCGCTCGCAAGTCTTTCGAAGAGGCCCTGGCGATCTTTCGCAGAATCGGAACCCAGGTCTACGTCTCCCATACCCTGTCCGATTTGGGCAACTTACTCTATGACCAAGGGAAGCTGGAGGATGCGCGGCAATATTACGAAGACTCCTTGCGGATCGATCGAGAAATTGCCCGCCTCCAAGGCATTCCAAGCGACTTGGGGAACATTGCCAACGTTTTGGAAGGGTTAGGCGATCTCGTTGGCGCCACTCGAATGCACGAACAGTCTTTAGAGGGCTTCCGCCAAGTTGGCGACAAACGAGGCGAAGCCTCCACTCTCGGCAACCTTGGGCTTGTGCTGCTGGAGCGGGGAGAGCTGGTTTTGGCCAGACAGAACTTCGATCAAGCCCTCGCACTCTCCCAGGAGATCGGGTATAAGCGCGGTCGCGGTTTTTCGCTGCAGGGAGTGGCAGAAATCGAACTTGCCCAAGACCAGATTCAAAAAGCGCGTGTGACCGCGCAAGAGGGACTCGCACTTCGCCAGGAAATCAAAGACACACTGCGCGTTGCTCAGAGCCAAACCGTCCTGGCCAAGATAGCTCTGGAGCAAGGGAATGCCGTGGAGGCTGAGGCGTTCGCCCGCACGGCAGCACCGACGTTCGAGCAACAGAAAGTTACCGACTACGAGACTCTGTGTGCGGCAATCTTGGTCAGGTCTCTGCTGGCGCAGAATAGGATTGAAGACGCCAAGTCTGCTGCGGATCGAGTCTTGGTCTCCTCGCAACATACTAGTGACCGCGCCGCACGCTTCACAGCAGCCATCGCCGCCGCCGAGGCGAGCGCCAAGTCGGGCAAAACGACAGAAGCAACTAAAGCCCTCGAGACCGTGCGAACCGAGGCCAGCCACTATGGCTACGCTGCATATGAATTGGAAGCACGCTTGCACCTTGGCGAGATCGAGGTTCGCTCGGGAAGGGCGAGCGCAGGCCGAGCGCGTCTGGGGCAACTTCGGGACGATGCTCGGAACAAAGGATTCCTCCTCCTCGCACGCAAAGCCAGCGTTGCCATGGACGACACGTCTTTACACTAAGGGACCCGCAATCTGCTCCGTTATCAAAGGCGGCTCAAAAACACCTGTTTTTGGGCAGCGGGACGCCGCGATTGTGAACTCCTAGATTCAGCTACTTGCAAAGCCAGAAGCGCTGGGGATTTTGGGCAGTCACGGCAAACAGAGCCAGTCATTACGCTCTTTGATAACTAGTATTTATGCGGCTGCACGCCGAGCAGTCCCCAGCGCTGTGCTACCTTGAAGTAGTGACATAATAGACATCCCTTTACGTGATCAAGGAGTGACCGAGAGGTACGACCGGGAGAAAGCGTAAAGGCGGTGGCGGAGGAACTGGGGCTGCGGCGCAAGCGGCTGTAGGTGTGGAGAGATCGCTACGCGGAGTTCGGCGAGGCTGGCCGGTGGGGGAGTCGGATTTGGAGACGGAGATTCCAATTGCGGGTTGGGCGATCCGTGCGCCTGAAATCATCCAGTCGGAGCTTTCTGTTTCGCGGGAGGGAACGCGTTGCACGGATTCTTCAGCGATGAGGGTCAAATTCAAACTTGACGGTCAGCGTTTCCTCGGACGCGGCCGGTGCATATTTCCACTGCTTGATTGCCTTCATGGTGGACTGACCAAGAATCGGACTTCCGCCCAGTAGCTTTGTGCTTTTTACGGATCCGTTGGGCTCGACCCCAACCTCTACTCGGACCACTCCCCCGATGTAGAGTCGTTTCAGAGTGTCAGGGTATTCCGGCTGCACCCAACTGATTAACTTTCTTTCCTTCGCGCTCGGCTCCTGAATCTGCGCAACCAAGGGCGCCACACTGAAGAGTACGATCATCGCAAGCTGAGTTAGCCTGAGGAGAAATCTCTTCTCACAGCCTACCCGACGATTCCCAACTTCAATTTTCAACATTTCGGCCCTCGCAATCATGGTCGTGGCAGTTCTACAGTCAATCGGTAAACCTCTTGCGTACTACGGTCGCGCACAAACATCCATGAGCCGTCGGCAGCGCGGCCGGTCCAAAGGCCAAACGGACCAGGGTAGCGTTCGATCCCCTGCAGAGTGAAAACCCGTTCCGCATGGCTCTCGCCTAACTTCACCTGTCTAATCGATTCCTCGTCGGTGACCAGATCATCAAAATAGAGATACTTGCTGTCTGCGGACCAAACTGGATAGCTCACCGCACCCGCCGGCTCGGTCAGCCACTTGGACCATTTATGGCTTTCAAAGTCGAACAGCATCACCGTTGTGAAATCGGGCGAAAGCGCGGCGATATATCGTCCATCCGGCGACCAGCGAGGGCTGAACAACCCATCAGACTCGGGAACGGTCTCGGTTTTGTGTGTCTTTACGTTCACAATCCGGATATTCAGCCCTTTGGCATCGTGCAAATATCCGAACATGATTCGACTGCCGTCTTGCGACCAGTTGGCATCGATCTGGCTCCGCGTTTCCGTCAGAAGCTCTTGAGAGGCTCCGCCCTCGGCGGCGACGACGGCGATCTTCCAGGGCCGTCCAGGTTCCACGCTCACGTAAGCTATGCGCTTTCCGTCGGGCGACCAGTGCGGCAAAGCTGCGCGTTCGGGTGCCGATGTAAGCTGTAACCGGTCAGTGCCATCGGGACGGCATCGCCACAGTGTGCCTTCGGGAATGTCTACGTAGGTGACCCATTTGCCATCCGATGAGAAGTCCAAGTCGGTCGCTGACACTCCAGCAACTAGCGGAACAAAACTCTTTTTGTCGGAATCGTACTTCACAGCCTCGCCCGCAGGCTGAACCCCGATTGCCCAGATGCTTTTGTTATCCCCCGCAGGCGAAACATTCCCAAATGACATCGGGCCGCTAGTCAATTGAGTCGCAGAAGGCGTACCGGCGTCAGCTGCCCGCCCAAAGTCCGGCAAAGCCCATAGAGTCGTAATCGTCGTAGGAGAACTCTGAGTCGCCTGAAAAATGTAGTACCGGCCGTCCGGTGTCCAACTGCCGCAGCATGCGGTCGAGCCGTACTCCCATTTAGCCAGCAGAGCGTGCGGGTTTGATCCGTCTCGATCAATTTCCCAAAGAGAGGTTTTGTTCTGCGCCGCATCTCCTACCGTAAAGCGGATTCGCTGGCCGTCGGGAGAGAAGCGGGGCGCAAACACAGATCCATCTGCAGTGAACAACTTCCGTTCTTCCGTTCCTATGGCACTCGCCACGTAAAGAACCGAGCCTTTCCCAAACGCAAGGTGCTGGCCATCCAGCGACCAAGTGGCATCACGGCCGGTTAGACTGCCAACTCGCTCCGGAGGTCCGCTAATGATCGGTAAGGTCCAAAATTCATTGTTGCGAGACCCGTTCTGGACCGGCGATACCAGCAGCTTGCTGTGATCAGGCGAGAGGTCGAGCGCCTGCAGATTTGAGAAGGGACTGGAAACGAGCGATCGATCGGAGCCCTGCAGCGACACCTTGGCAATCACATGATGCGAGGCGGGCCATTCCGTTACATAAAGGTTGGAATCGTCCGACAATAGATTGGTCTTGACTACTCCGTCATGTGTGATCTTAGTGACAGAAGTGACCCTTGGCAACGCAAGCGCCGATCCACGGGCGGGGCTCCAGTGGGAAGCGACGGCGACGGCAACTATTCCGATGAGCATCAAAATGGCATGAGACGAGGAAGATGCCGATATTTTCTGGCGGTCGGGGGTCATGGGCGCATGCTAGCAGAAAGACGGTCCTGAAAAGACTGCGAGGGGTGGGAATGGATTACTAGGGTAACGCCAACTAGGCCATCACCCATTAGGCTGACGATTCGCTATCAGGAGGTGCGGCGTGGCTCCCCACTTCCTGCTGATTTGTCCACAGTCTGGACGGACCCGCACGGAATATGGACAGAACTCCTGTGACTACACTTCCAAAGTAGTGCTAAGTGCTTATAAACGGGGACTTCAAACCTCCCTCCAACGGCAAGGTACTTGCCTGTACTACAGAAAGGGTCGCTCCTCGCGAAGCAACATCTTGCTCTGCTTGGCCAACAACGAATCGAACCGCCAGTGTGCCTTGGCGTCGAAAGCGATCCTTCGGCTTGCGATTACTAAGGATGACTCTCTCTCAATGCGGAAGCGTGCAAGCAGGTCTCTATGAGCCTCCCGTTTCGACCACGTTATTTGGCCTTCGCAGGGGCGGGTTTGTTGGCAGCTGTAATGCTGACATCTCTGCTATCGTGGAGCTACCTCTGCAGTATTGTTCTGGCCAAACACGAAACCATCCTGCAGTTGCAGCAACTTCCAGTCGACTCCGACGTACACGTCCGCGGAGTGGTTACATACGCTGACCCTGAGGGAAAGCGCTTCTGGATCCAGGATGAGACCGGGGCGATAGCAGTTGGCGAGGACCCACGTCGTTTCGGGCTGCGAGCGGGTCAGTCGGTCATTCTAAAGGGGACCAAAACACGGCCTTACAACTCCTCAGCGGGGCCTACCAGCATCAGCATAAAGAATGTGGAGACTTCGACCACCAAGATACGGTTCGAATTGCCTCCTCCAGTTGCGGTCTCCCTCAAGACTTTTCCTGACAACGAGAAGAACGGCATCCGAATCCAACTAAACGGCGTCGTCCGACGAGTCCAAAGTGACGATCAGGGTGATGTACATTTGGCGTTGGGGGATGGTGGACAGGAAGTCCCCGTCACGGTGTCCGAGGGCGAGAGGGACGTTTCGGAGTGGGAGAATGCTAGAGTCGGCATCGTTGGTGTCGGCGAGTCGCTTTACAACAGCAAAGGGTTGCTCACAGGAAAACACATTTGGATACAGAACGGTGCCGATATTCGAGTACAGGAGAGTGCTCCTAGTGAAACTCCCGCATACACGATTCGGACGCTGTACAGCAATGTCCATGCGAGAAGCGGGCATAAAGTTAGGATTCCAGGTACCGTCGCGATGCGGCCCACTGCCAACTCTGTGCTCCTAGAGGATCGATGGGGCTCGATCGCGTGCGTATTCGACCGTCCCACAGGCGTCGCAGTGGGCACGATGGTTGAACTCACAGGTTTTCCCACAGTGGACGCTCACGGCCTACGAATCGATCTAATCCATTCATCGCTCTCGACGACTTCATCGCAAATGAGCGACTACGGCCAAAAAGATGGCTCAACAGAACTCACCACTGTTGCCTCGGTAAGGGAACTCGGGGAACATGAGGCAAATTCGGCTCTGCCAGTCCGGTTGACAGGCGTTGTCACCTACAACGACCCGGATTGGAAGCAAATGTTTTTACAAGACGCCACCGGCGGTATGTACATCAAGTACGCTGGCAGCCCGGTTGCTTTGGCGCAGGGCGAAAGAGTTACCGTCATCGGTATTACCAACGCGGGGGACTTTGCTCCCGTCATCATTGCTCCAAAATTCACACTCCACGGGAAAGCACCGTTGCCTCGAGCTGTTCCCCTGACCGCTGGGGAAGCTTCCTCTGGGTCTCTCGACTCCCAGTTTGTCGAAGTTGATGGCGTCGTCCATCCCATGAAAACGGATGAGGACTCCCAACATCCCACTTTTGAGTTGTTTTCTGCGTTTGGCCAGATCCACGTCTACACTGATCCGGCATTTTCCCGCTATGCAGGCAAGCTTCAGGATGCAACCGTCCGCATGCGCGGGGTCTTGGGGACGTTGTTCAATTCTCGTCGCCAACTTGTCGGTTACCAGTTATCGGTTTCGTCCGCCGAAGACTTCGAGGTGCTGCTGCCCGCTAGCACGGATCCGTTTCGCGAAGTTAGCATCCCGGTCGGAAACCTTCTTCGCTTCTCGCCCCGTGCCGATTTCCGGCACCAGATAAAAGTGAAGGGCACGGTGACGATGATTGGTCGTGGATTCTTCTACATGCAAGATGACAGCGGAGGCTTGCAAGTCCAAAGTGATACGCGCTCGCTGCGCCGGGCTGACCTGGTCGAAGCTGTGGGTTATGTCGTTCCCGGTGGAGGCTATTCGCCAGTAATGACGGATTCAACCGTAAACGTCGTCGAGCACAACGTATCGGTTCCGGTCAGGAGAGTGACATCAGAATCCGCGCTTCAAGGCCAATTTGATTCACAGCTCATCGCTATCGACGGTCGCTTGCTTAGTGTTGTGGATTCATTCGAGGGGAAGAGCCTTGTTCTCCAGGCGGGACCGGTGACCTTCAATGCCCAACTCGACAGTCAGGAGGCACTGCAACTGCCGCTTCAATTGCAGGAAGGCAGCGTCCTTCGTCTCACCGGCGTCTGCTCCTCACAAGTGGACCCTAACAAGCTGTATCAATTGAAAGGCCAACCCGCTCTAAGCTTCAGACTTTTGCTGCGTTCCAATCAAGATGTGGAAGTATTGCGGGCGGCGCCGTGGTGGAACATCCGCCATGCGTTTGCCGTTTTCGGATTTCTCTTCGCAGTGCTGCTGAGCGCTCTCGTATGGGTGACCGTCCTGCGCCGGCGTGTACGGGGTCAAACGCAAGCATTGGTAAAAGCACAGGAAAAAGCGGAAGCGATCGGACATCTGGCTCGAGTGATGCAGGGCGTATCAGTGTTAAATGATCTCACAGAGCGGGTTCCCGTATCGGGCTCTGACGACATTGCGCAGCTTGGCGTCGGATTCAACAAAATGCTGGCCGAACTCAATCAGCGCGATCTCGCGAAAATGGCGGCCGAAAGGAAGCTGCAAACCCTGGCCGTCACCGATGAACTCACTGGACTGCCAAATCGTCGGTTGCTGTCGGACCGCCTTACACAGTCTCTGGCAATCGCGAAACGTGAGCAGCACATCGTAGCAATACTCTATATTGACCTGGACGGTTTCAAACTGGTAAACGACACCTTCGGACACACCATGGGGGACGTGCTTCTCGAACAGGTGGCCCAACGGTTGCGCTCACGGACTCGCGAGTCAGATACACTCGCCCGCATCGGTGGCGATGAGTTCACGGTCCTTTTGACGCGGCTTCACGCCAGAGAGGAAGCGACGCAGGTAGGGCGTGCTTTGCTGGAGGTTCTCGCATCGGAATTTGACATCGAAAATCACGAGATCAGGATCGGCGCCAGCATCGGTATAAGTCTCTTTCCCGATGACGGAACCGACGGCACGAATCTTCTTCAACAGGCCGACAGCGCCATGTACGCCGCCAAGCGAAACGGCAGGAATCAGGTCATGGAGTATACCGCTGACCTTGGCTCGTCGATAAACGAAAGGTTGAGTTTAGAGAGCCAGTTGCGTGGTGCGGTGGCGCGGGGAGAGGTCCACGTTCACTATCAACCTGAGTTCGACGTTTGCTCGCGTCGATTGATCCGGTTCGAAGCCCTGGCGCGCTGGTTCCATCCCACGCTAGGATCGATCTCTCCTGAAAAATTCATTCCCATCGCCGAGGAAAGCGGACAAATCATCACGCTGGGCGCATACATCATGACCCGAGCCTGTGAGGAGGCCGTGAAATGGCAAGCCCGTGCTCCTTCTCCCATCCAGGTCGCGGTGAACGTTTCTAGTCTGCAGTTCTCACGCCCCATATTCGTGGAAGAGGTCGCCGAAATCCTCCGTTTGACTGGACTGCAACCGGCTCTGCTCCAAATCGAACTAACCGAGTCGATCATGCTGAGTGGCCCCGAGAAGGCCGCTGAAACCATGAAGAGGCTCCACGCATTGGGAGTTACCCTGGCTATCGATGACTTCGGAACCGGTTATTCTTGTTTGAGCTACCTTCCCAGGCTGCCCTTTGATGCGCTGAAAATTGACCGATCGTTCGTGAACGAACTCACGAGCAAGCCCGAGATGCGGGCGATGGTACGTTCTCTTGTCACTTTGTCCCATGAACTCAAGATGCAAGTCATTGTCGAAGGCATTGAGACGCTCCAACAACTTGAACTGATCAAGGATCTTGGAGGGAATGAAGTTCAGGGCTACCTTCTGGGACGCCCGACCGCAAATCCCGAGTCTCATCTTTGTGGCGGGCGTGACGAAACAGAGAAAGCCGATTCGCAGGGCGAGTACTCAAATGATGTTGTTCGCGCCTGTCCGTAAGGGATTCCCACAATCTGTAGATTCCGGCACAGGACGATACTCCCCAACCGGGCAAGCTAAGGGATGTGCTTTCAGCACCGAGCAAAGGTAACGGAAGTGCCGTCACCGAGAAATAAAAGAGGAGCGAGGCTGGCTACCATCCCTTGCACTGCCGCAGCGCCGTGACATGCGCTACGTGATGCCTCCCGTACCAGGAGTACAGCGCGAGATTCTTTTCGAGGCTGACAATTCCCAGATCAGGATGGCGAAAGGTGCGCTGCCAGTCTTTCGCATTGAGCGAACGCGAGAAAACCGGCACTCATCGAGGGGTTTTGAGCGTAATGGGGATGTTTCGCCAATTGAGGAGCTTCCCTCAGGTGTGGCCATCTCGGATTACTTCCGGTTTGCCGACCAACCGGGAACTACCTCATTCGTGGACACAAGCGCGTTTGTCATTACTAATCTTCTTTGTGCTTCCTAGTTGGTTCCTTGATGAGTGATTCGCGTGTAATCGTACAGTGGAAGTCTTCCTCAGCATCCCTCGATTGACAAGGGCTTAACGGGCAGTTCCCCACCTTTATCCGTTAACTAGTTCAAGGCCGAACCCCAATGAATATCCACTTTGACCCTGTATCATGGATGTACCCGATCACCGAAGTCGTTTCGTTGCGCTCAGGCGAACCAGGAAAGGATATGGATCTTGATGGTAGTGCCAAGCTTGAAGACTAGCCATGATGCCGCTCGCCGCCGATTCTGGTTGGCGATGTCGGGGTTTGTCATGGCGCTTGCGCTGCTGCCCTTTTCCTACAAAGTCGAACGTCGCCTGGAGACAGCCGTTCACATCAAGGGCGGAGAATCCGAAAAAGTTGACCTGGAACTGGCGCAGCGTTTCCAGTCTCCGTACGCCCACCGCCTGGTTCTGGTGATCAGCGGTATTCCCGATCCGGATTCAGCCAAAGGCGCAGATGCATTGGGCTTCTTGACCAGTTCATTGCGTAATGTGCCTGGAGTGTCCGGTGCCGTATCGAGTCTGGATTGGCCAGATCCTCTGTTCACCGGGAACAATGGCGGGACCTTGATCATCGTCGGGTTGGACCCGCACGATGAAAGTGTCGAGGCGTTGGTCCCGAAACTGAGGGCAGGAGCAGACTGGATGGAAGGTCAGCTCAGGTCGCAATACCCCAATATCAAACTGGAGATTACGGGTGAGGCGCCACTGAACTTCGATCTTCGCAAGGTCAGTGCAGATGACGTCAGCCATGCCGAGGAACGAGCGATGCCGGTCACTCTTGTGCTGCTGGTGCTGGCTTTCGGCAGTCTTGTAGCCGCGCTATTGCCGCTGGGAGTTGGACTGCTCTCCATCTCCATGACGTTGGGTGCGGCGGCGCTC
>JADGNQ010000256.1 GCA_017883385.1 Candidatus Sulfotelmatobacter sp. | reverse complement strand
ATGACCGCTTCTTCTGGATTACGGACGTTGGTGCAGTTGGTCGCGATAGTCCGCAGTGCGTCGCCTGCTGTCCCCGACGTGCTTGGTAAGCAGCTGCCGGCCCCGATTTCAGTAGGATTAGGGCGCCACGGACAGCAGCCGGCCTATTCCGTTGAAAAATACGAAAGCTGAATCGGCTTGACGCAGAAACGTAGGATGAATTGCTATTCAGCGCAGAAAGCCTCGGAAGTGACCCCAAGCTAGGGCACCAGTCAGATAATTCCTACAACGATGCCAGAAAAATCCGACTGACGGCACGCGAACTTCGAGTTATAGAGTAGATAGGGTGCGATGTGTTGTGCGGAAACGCGCGGGGCGCACGACGATCCATACAATGAAAATCCACATAGGAGGAAAACATGAAACGTTTCGACGCGGCACTCGCATTCCTTGTTTGCGTACTAATCTCGATCTTTCTACCGGGTTGTGGTGGTAGCAGCGGTTCCAACGATATTAGCGTTGCGGTGCCCGACAACGCGATACGCAGTACCCAGTTCGGCGCAGTCCAGGGTATTAATGACGCAACCGGTTCAGGAACCTATTCTTGGCTTGGCGTTCCGTTCGCGTCCCCGCCAGTGGGTGCGTTGCGCTGGAAAGCCCCGATCGATCCCGCTCCGTGGAGCAGCACCCTTGCTACGCAGAAGTTCGGAAACGCCTGTGTTCAATTCGGTCGCATTTACGGTCCGGGATCGAACAATACCTATGACGCGACGATCGGCACAACTTTGAACCAGGCAGTGGGCAGCGAGGATTGCCTGTATCTCAACATCTGGCGTCCGGCAACCGATGCCGGCAACCTGCCGGTTATCGTGTTCATCTATGGCGGCAGTAACGTCTCCGGTTATACGGCCGATCCGACGTACAACGGCGCGAATCTCGCCACAACCGCCAACGCCGTCGTCGTCACGATAAATTATCGCGTTGGCCTCTTCGGTTGGCTCAATCTGGCGCAATTGAAGACCGGGAAGAGCGTGCTCGACGACTCCGGCAACTTCGGTACGCTGGACAACATCAAGGCGCTAGAGTTCATCAAGGCGAACATCGCGAATTTCGGTGGCAACCCGAACAACGTCACTGTTACGGGTCAGTCAGCAGGCGCAATCAACGTCTACGCATTGATGGTATCGCCGCTTACGCAAATTGCCGGCCTTTTCCACAAGGCTGCCGCATTCAGCGGCGGAATCTCGCTCGCAAGCGAGCTACCCGCGGGCAGTATCGCAACGCTGGCCCCCGCGGCCACCTATGCGGCGCAAGGCAATACGCTCCTGTTGGACCTGCTAATTGCAGATGGCCTGGCGACGGACACTACGACTGCTCAGGCCTTTGTTGCGACCCAAACGAACGCGCAAATCGCGACCTACATGCGGTCAAAAACTCCAACTGCCATATTTACGCAGTTGCTCACCAAGCTTGCATTGTTGGGATTGTCGGGGTCCGGTCCAATCCCCGAGGGTACGGTGGTGCCGACGGACCCAGTTGCCAACATTGCCGCGGGCGCATATACCAAGGTTCCGTTCCTGGCCAGCAATGCGCGTGATGAAGCCAAGCTTTTTGCATCGTTCTTAGCTCTGTCGCCCGCCCTCGGCGGCAAACCGGGCTTGATCGTGAGTGACGCCACCCGCTTCACGATGATGGCCACTTTCAATCCGGACGCCGCACCGACTTTGACCGACGCCGATCTCATCGACCCATCCTATCTTCCGGTCACAACACCGGGAACAGGGTACAACGCAAAGACCGACCTGCTGAACTCGATATTCTTCATTCCCAGCCGTGACAATGTGATAGCCGCCCTGGCGGCGAATCAAACGAATATTTGGTACTACCAATTTAACTGGGCCCAGGAACCCGCGCCATGGGTCGATGTGTATGGCGCCGCCCACGCATTTGACCTTGGGTTCCTCTTTGGCAACTTTGGCCCGAACGTGTTCTCCAACGCTCAGTACAGTACGGCCAACAAACCCGGCCGCTTGGCGCTGTCGAGTGCAATGATGAATAGCCTTGGCGCGTTCGCGCGATCCGGCGATCCGAACAACGCGACGCTCGGTGCGACCTGGCCAGTCTGGCCTGCGAAGCTCTGGTTCGACGCGACTTTGACCGATAAAGCAATTTCCGTGCATTGACCTGCGTGCGGAGTGACACTCCGGTGTCACTCCGTAACAACGAAGCTAGAGGTGGAGGCAACAGGCCGATTCAGAAATTACACAATGATTCCGTGGCGCACGGCGTAAAGGATCAACTCAGCATTGTTGTCGATCTCCAGTTTGCCGAGAATGCGTGAGCGATAGGTGCTCACGGTCTTGACGCTGATGAATAGCTTTTCACCGATTTCCGTCAGCGAGGTACCCTTGACCATCATCAGCATGATTTGATATTCCCGCGCGGTCAGCTTCTGATGTGGCTTTGGATTGTCGCCGCGACCCAAGTGCGCCAGCACATTCTGCGCGCCGGCGGCTGTAAGATAGCGGCCGCCTTTCGCTACTTGGCGGATCGCTTTGACCAGTTCGGGTGCATCGATATCCTTCGATACGTAGCCATTTGCGCCTGCCCGGATGGCAGTCATTGCGTACTGTTCCTCCGGGTACATTGACAGGATCAGCACCGGCAGCTTGGGAAAGTCGGCGCGAACGAATTCCAGCATGTCCAGTCCGCTGGGACCTTCCATGTTGACATCGAGAAGCACGATATCGAAGTGCTGCGGCTGCCTCAGCTTGGCCAGCATCTCGGCGCCATTGCGCGCCTCATCGACTACTCGCATGTCGATCTCATCGGAGAGAAGGCGCCGCAGACCGGAGCGAAAAATCTTGTGATCGTCGACAACCAATACTTCGATCATTGCATCAGCCCGTTCTTCCAAGCAGCGGCACAGTCAATTCCAGCTTTGTTCCGCCGTTGCCGCCCGGACCGAGTTCAAGCGAACCACCCAATTCCGACGCCCTTTGGCGCATGCTGAGAATACCCATTGAGCCGATCGTTGAACGTAGGGGGTCTATACCGCAACCATTGTCAGTGATTTCCATATCCAATTCAGTTTCACCGAAGTTAAGGCGTACTCGGACTTGCGTTGCACCCGAGTGGCTCGCAATGTTATTCAACGCTTGCTGGAAAATTCGATAGACCCAAGTCGCCTGTTTGGACGAAAGAATCATTTTAATGCCGCCTGACTCGCATACCGCGTCTATACCAAATCGCTTTGAAAACGCCGCAAGTTCCCGCTCGATGGCGACTTGAAGCCCAAGGTGGTCGAGCACGCTTGGTCGCAGTTCCTCCGATAATTTGCGTACGGTATCGATCGTTTCCTTGGTCAGTTGCATCAGACCGCTTGCGATCTCTTTCATTTCGCGCGTTCTTGCTCGCCGTACGATGCGCGTGACATCCATTTTCATTGAAGTCAGCATTCCACCAAGCACATCATGCAGATCGCGTGCTATCTTGGCACGCTGGTCCTCGCGAACCGTATTGATATGCGCAGTCAGTGCTTGCAATTGTGCGCGCGACTCTCGCAATTCTTCTTCCCGCTGCAAGCGCTCGGTTACATCGATACCCACACCGACGACAGCCGGTCTGCCCCGATACGTCATGCGGCTGCCATGGACTTCGATCGAGACGACGTGACCGTCCTTGTGCATTCCTCTACTGACGAAGCGCATGCTGGGCGGATCTCCGCGCAGACGCTTATGGTATCGATCGAGCACGTTATCCAGGAAATCGGGCGGAACTAGAGCCTGCAGACTGAGCCCGGTCATCTCCTCCGGTGAATACCCTAGCATTTCCGCGAACGTGACATTGACGTACTGGAAGCACTCGTCCTGAAGGATGTAGATGCCCGCAAGCGACTGCTCCACGATGGCGTGAAAAGGGATATCCGGGTAGCAAAAATCCGGCGACTCCGCCATATTTGTAAGCGTCTCGTTCATCATGACGATCTCTCTGGTCTCGCTTCTGATGAGGCATTGTCGGGGTTACGGAGTTCCAACGCAATCGGCGTGCCAAGTGGCCTGCTTCCTGCAGCATGCTGTTGGGCGCCTGCTTTCCTGCAGGGGGAAGTTCCGCTCGGTCGACTGCCGAAATTCAGCGATCCCATAAGCGGCCGTTCGATGCAACCAGCTTGATTTCGGATCTCCTCTGGGGCAATTTCGGGGACGGCGATGCCTACGGCATCCGCTGCCCCGAGCGGGTTTCTCCGGGCGACCTCTGGGCTACCTCAGGGTGCAATTTTGACCGTGGCCAGCAGCACCTCGTCGACACTCCCAGTCACCTTCTTTTCATGCACTTGGGCTGGCTTTCGAGCTGGCCTTTTGCGCTTTTGGGGGGCGCTATACCGAAAGTCCGCGGGTCGGTATTGGGACGGGATCATGCAAGGGGGTTAAGCGATGGAGAGGTTTCTCCCTGATTACCCTATAGCGCACAGACAGGTGAACTGGCTTCGCGCAGGAACAACTTAATGGTGCCAGTAGGGCGCTGTTCATTTCCTTGCGTTTCGTCAAATTGACTTAGCTGGTCACGGTGTAGCTTACAAAATGAAAAAGCGGCCAGATGCCCTACCGCGACAATTTTCTGGTTCCCTCGGAGGGAGCAAAGCAGGATTTGGTCTGAGTATTGGAACGGCGGAGAATAATGTCATGAAAACTTACTCGAAGGTGGTTGCAGTGCTAATACTGCTCGTGTTCGCGGCGGTGGCTAGTGAATCTGCGATAGCCGCAGGCAGCCATGGTGGCTCGGGTCACGGCGGATCGGGTCACGGCGGATCGAGTCACAGCGGATCGAGTCATGGTGGCGGCTACAGCCACGGCCACGGTGTCGGCGTTGGCATTTCATTCGGTTTTCCGTACTTCTGGCCGGGCTACTACCCCGGCTACTACGCGGGCTATCCGTACGGCTACGCTTACCCCGGACCTGCCTACGCCTATCCGGGGCCAACTTCTGGCGCATACGTTGAGCAGGACTACGCTCAGGCGGCACCGGCCCCGCAGCAAGACTGGTACTACTGCGCGGGTTCCAATGCCTATTACCCCTATGTCACGGAGTGTCCCGGTGGTTGGCAGCGTGTGCCTTCGGTGCCGCCGCCGCCACCGCCGCGCTGATAGTTGTCCATGCTGTGCGCTTGCGCGATGATCTATCGCGTGATGTCATGGCTGAGGATAGCGAGATCGAAATAATTGGCTAGATTATAGAGGCCAAAATCCAGTGTTTTGGTGGTTCAATTCCACCCTTGCCCGCCACTTCCCTCAAGTACTTAGGCCAGTTTGCGGGCTGGCGTTTTTGCATTATGGGATCGCCAGCCCGAAAGTCCGCGGGTCGGTATAGGTTCGGGGATACGCAGGGGTTACCGGTCAATGCGCCCGTAGCTCATTTGGATAGAGCACTTGGCTTCGAACCAAGGGGTAGGGAGTTCGAATCTCTCCGGGCGTACCATTCATACCAAAGGTTAGCGAGATTCGAGATGGCACGTTTTTTATTTCATTGGATGCAGTGTAGTCTCTAGAAGACGATGTTAGCTTACCCACACGAGCGATTTTCGTCGGTAATCGCGCTCACACCGAAAATAGTTCACGACTATGCCCTCGCAGTTGGTGACACCAATCCGGTGCACCATGACGCCGACTTCGCGGCGACGACGCGGTACGGCCGGCTCATTGCAAGTGGAGCACACACGGCGGCGCTTCTTTTCGCTTTGACCGCATCGCACTTCTCCTCCAAAGGGTCGGTTGTCGGACTTGAGTTCTGGGTACGCTATCGTCGGCCTATATTTGCAGACGAGACAATTCAACTGGAGTGGCTCGTCAGGAGGGTTACCCTCAATAC
>JADGNQ010000255.1 GCA_017883385.1 Candidatus Sulfotelmatobacter sp. | reverse complement strand
ACCTTGCGCTTGAAGCGACGGAGGGCACTATCGATTGACTCCCCTTCTTGCAAACGAATTTCCGCCACGCTCATCACCCCCCGACCCGTCTTAAATCCGACATGCTAACAGCCTACTCTCTTTCTGGCTCCTCCCGGCGAAACCATTGCCAAATAACTCGCGGTCCAGACACTATTTGCTCCGCAACATCAGCTTGCGGAGCGATGACTCCCTCCACCCCGCGATACTTTTGCCGCATCCTCCATACCCGCCCCTGAGACCTGTTTTTGCGCAAACGTGCCGGAATCCGTCCAGATAAGGTATCCTTATGATATGGATCATCTAGGCGTTCTTCGGGAAAAGATTGGGCGGCTCCGGGTGGAGATCGCCGACATTCAAGAGTTGAATCAGCAGTTTCGGCGTGACGGCGGGAACGGGGCAGCTTTTCAAGTCGCTCACGGACAGAGGAATGAACGCCTACAAGCGATCCAGCATGAACTCGTGCAACTCGCTGACCTTGGCCGCAGAGTTATTTCGACCGAACAAATGAAGGAAGGGCGCCGCTCTCAGCCTCACCTCGTCAAGCAAAAACGGGCTTCGTAGCATTTTGCCGTTCCGATCATCGAAGCACCCACGCTAACGATCTGCACGATCCTCGCAACTCTGCACCCGCGCAGACAAGCTCCGCCCTGTTCAACAGCAATGACGCAAGACACCTTGATCGACTCTGCCCACGCGCGCTGACGATCAAATGTGCTCCCTGAATTACGGTGTCGTGGATCAATTCGCTTTTCGTCCACCTGAACCCACAGGCACGGTCAATCTTGTGAGGTTCCACCCTCGAATCGCGATCTGCGCGCCGCCATTTCCCGCCTTCAGCGGATATTCAATTTCGATCTCCCTGCGCTCTCCTGGCAGAAGCGATACGTAGTTATCGGAGTAGTAGGCCGGAAGAATGCGCGCCCCATCCGACGCGTTCACGAGAGTCAACTTGTTTACCAGCGAAGCGACCGCTCCCTTGTTCCGCAATTCCACTCGCACGCGGACTGTGTCACCGGACGAAGTAGACGCGGCTGTCGCATCCAATGATGCATTAGGAATTCGATTCAAGCGCCGATGTGAAGCGCTCTTTTGTCCCAGCCAGTAAATGTTCTCCGAAAGCAGATCGCCTTTCCCGTTCCGCAACTCCAGTTTCACCAGAACCAGCTCCTCTGCCGAGAACAGCGGCATCATTTCGAGTTTGAACGCGTCCGTGACCTCGTCCGCACCGGCATCCCTCGTCTCTTCGCGATGGAGCAGCAACTTGTTTTCGAGTGAATAAACATCGGCGCGGACCAGCACTCCTTTAAGTCCATCTACGGTGGTATTCACAACTGCGACGTTGTAGTCCGACAAATCCATCTGCACATGGACCGGCTCGCACGCTTTCTTGACGCCATAAAAAGAAGACTGCGTATCGTAATCCGAACTCAGAATCTGCCATGTGTTGCTGGGCCACGCCGGTTGCGTCATCCACAGCATGCGGCCGCTGTTTGGAGCCCAGAGATGTGCGTTCATCCCTTCGAAAATTGCGCGGTGATCTACATAGTCCAGCATTTGCGCCTTGCGCTCGAAGTCTTCCAGGCTTACTGGAGCCCCGAACTCCGCCTGCATTTCCGCCATAAATGGCGCCATGTCGCCATTTCCGCTCTGGTGCCAGTCGTGATAGGCCCAGTCATCGCTGATCGGCCATTGATCTGCCTGCGGAATCCATGCTCGGAACGACTCCAACGTTGAAAACGACGGTGTCCCCGTCTCCACCGAAAATCCGTGATTCAACGCGGTGAAATAAAGCACCGGGTCGGTGTACTTGTATGGACCGCTGTTTTGCAGATTGACCTGATTCGAAGTAGGAGAGTAGTAGCGTGTTCCATCCAGGGAGCGAACCAATTCCGCGAGTCCTTCATTGAGAATCGGCTGCGGCACGCCTTCGTTGCGCCCGCACCAGATGGCAATCGACGGATGATTGCGAAAGCGCAGGATGGTGTCTTGTGCGTTTTCCAGAAACAATGCTGGGTCCTGCACTTCCACGTTGTAGTCTTGTGTCGATTCCCAGAAGTCATTCCACACGAGCAGGCCGTATTCGTCGGCAAGGTCGAAGAACACTTCCTCGGTGCTTTGTCCGACCCAGTTGCGAATGATGTTCAGATTGGCCTCGCGATGTAGCCGGAAGTACGGCTCCAACCGTTCGCGCGAAACCCGCTTGCGCGAGTCATCCATCCCCCAGCTGCCGCCGCGACAGGCAATCCTCACTCCGTTCACCTTGATGACCAAGTACGGTGCAGCCCTGGCATCGTCCACCATCCGCACCGCGGGCGAGCTTTCGCCACCGGCAGCCAGCGACCCAACCCAGGATTTCCATCCGTCCTTCCATTCCGGTGGAAAATTAGGCGGGAATGGGTCCGCAGCCGCTATCTGACGGATGCCCTCGTGCCGGAGGTCCACCACCCGCTCTCCTTTCATCCTGGCTGTGGTCGGTGAGTACTCCAAACGCCGCAGATGACCAGCGCTGTCTAACAAGCTCAATTCGTACGTGATCTCACGAATCCCAAATCGCAGTTCCTTGCGATCAGATTCGGTGTTTCCCTCCGAGAAGCTCAGCCGCAGCGTATACAAATCCGGTCTGCCGTAACCATTGGGCCACCACAAACGCGGATGCTGCACGTTCAACTGTGCGAATTCCGACGGCGACAACTGCACCGAGTTCTTCCCAGGGGCTAACGCGACTTTCTTTGTTACGGAAACATCTCCGAACGCAGCTTGCAGCGTTCCCGTCACCGCCGCACTAGAAAGATTCTCCAGCGGCACTGCGATCTCAACATTTGCCCGGCTTGTATCGGGCAAGGGCAACGTCGTAACCACTTGCGGGTCTCCAATCCTGACGATGCTGGTTGCGGTTAACGTAACCGGTTGCCAGATGCCTGTATCGCGGTCGCGTATCGCTGGAATCCAGTCCCAGCCCTCCGTCGCCACAAACGTCGGGCCATCCAGGCACATCAACCCGCCATTCTCTCCCGGTCCACCCTTGATCGATTGTTCGTGAGGAATTCCTGGATGAGGAGGAGGTGAAACTCTCACCGCGAGAACATTGCTCCCCTCATTCTTCACGGCATCGGTCACGTCAAAGGAGCCTCGGATGAAAGCTCCTTTGATCGAGCCCAGGGACTGTCCGTTCAACCAGACAGCAGCCTCGTAGTTGATGCCTTCAAAAGTCAGTGTCAGACGCCGTCCCCGGGCAGACTTCGGGGCGCGGAATTCCACTCGGTACCAGTAATCCTGCTTGTTCAAACTCTCCGGAATTGCGAGATTGTTTAACCCATAGTCGGGATCGGGATACACTCCCCGATCAATCAGCGTCGTGAGTGCGGTCCCCGGGACCGTCGCGGCCATCCACTCCCGAGCACTGAAGTTAGCCTGAGAGATTGCCCGGCCGTCGGCGTTTACTTTGGGCGCCGCCAGCATGCTCCAGCCGTTCGCCACGGTCCACCGGCTCTCACCCATGGGCTGCAGCGCGTCCTGGGCCACGACTGGGCTTTTCGCAACCGGATGGGAGAATGGCGCATTACTGTGGGGCATTGTCATAGGATCCTGAGGCGCCCGGTATCCCGCCTGCGCCCGCGTTTCCACCGGCCAGGGCTTCGATCCTTCTTCGAATTCAATCACTGAGAAATCGGGAGGCGTTTGAAATAGTTGCTTGACCTCATCGCCGCTCAACGCCGCTCTCACCAAGGTCAGCGCGGCTATACTCCCGCCAAAGTGCCGCCAATTCGGGGACGGAGAAAATGTCGGGCCCATCTGCAGCACCGGTCGCACACTTCCTAAATCGAGTTTGCCCCGGCTCACCTGGTTTCCGTCGCTGTACAGCCGAAACTCGCTGCCATCAAACGTCGCCACCAGCAGATGCCATTTCCTCGGAGTCAGCAATGCTGTTCCGGAAAGGGTGCTCTCCTCACCCATCCACAGAATTACGTGCTCGCTATCCATCGCGAGATACCTGGAGTACTCCTCCGCCGGATCTCCAATCCCCGCGACCAGACTCGGGGGCTTCATTTCTTCTTCCGTCTTCACCCAGCCGTATAGCGACCACGGCGAATCCGCGCGTAATACCGAATCATCTTTGACCATCGACTTCCGGACGCCATCACCATCAGCGAGAAACACCGCCTTGAACGGCCCATAGAGAGGCGGATCGTTCGTAACCGGTGTCTGTGCATAGCAGCATGCGGCGATGAGCAGGAAGATCGAGATCATCCCGCTACCGGCTAGGATTCGGAATGCAGCGAACAACGGTTTCATCACGTCTCCGTGGAGCCTTGAGGATTTCTTGACGACTGTACTCCTGCGCGAGCCACGTCCCGGTTATTCGTTGGCATCATAGACGAGCCGATGCCTTGGATAATACGGTCTTCCCGCCATCGGGAGTTGAAACCTCGGAAAGCTGCACGCCACTCCCACAATTCCCGGATGCTACGGGCTGGATTTTTGCGAGCCCGGTCAAACTCGGCAGACTCCCGTATTCCTATACGGGCGTGTGGCGACACCTTGTGCGTGCCGTGATACCGGCTGGAATCGTGCACATCGGGACGCACTCATTCCGGCACAGTCATCGTTCTTGGTTGGACGCGGTGGGGACGCCGATTGCTGTACAGCAGAAAATGATGCGCCACACGGATATCCGTACCACTATGAACGTGTACGGGGACGTTGTAACAGATGAGATGACGACCGCGAGCAGCAAGGTCCCTCAGCTTTCCAGTCCGATGGAGCCCAGACAGAGCGCAATGATGGGTAAGCCGTTGAAAGATTGGCTCCTCAGGTAGGACTCGAACCTACAACCCTCCGGTTAACAGTTGCACGGGCGGGATAACTGCCAATTACCGCGTATTGCGGTTCTCTCTGAAAATACAGGCTTTTGACCTGGATCAAGAACTGCCAAGTACTGTCAATTCTGAAGCAGGGTCCCTCAAAAAGTCCCCAAAGTATTTTCGGCTCGAAAAGTGCTCCCTGCCTCCGGCCGCAACCGACAAGAACAACAGACTCTGGATGCAGTTAGAACAGCATCGGTATCCACAAGGAGGCAACAATGGCTAGACAGCAACGTAGCACCACTTTCCCTCAAGAATCCACTCGCCCCATCACTCAGGTCGCGCGCTCGCCGATGTAAATGCGGCAACACCGGGCCAGTACCTGGGACCCCTAATTCTCCAAGCGTTGCTAGGCGTGCCTTCGCCGGGCGTGACGGAAGCTGAACTAGTCAAACTTCCGCCCCTGTCTGTCGCCATCCAAAACGATGAAATTTTGTCTGTAGTGAGTGTGGCGCTCGAAGAGATGGTCGGTGCGCGACTCATTGAAGGGACTGAGCAATATACTCTGACCAAAACCGGTAACGATCGAGTAGCTGAGGTCGCGAACAGGAAACATGACGAAGAGGAGAAGGCTTTTGGCCAATTTGTTCTAACGTTTAAGAGTCTGGCCGACGGGGTCTCGAAGGATCATGAGAAGAGAGCTGTTGGCCTTCTGAAAGAGATCCTCGTTCAGGTTTTCAGGCAACGCGGTCTTTCTATTGCAAGTGCGGTCTTTGCAGGCCAGTCCGTTGACCCTGATGGACTGAGCAATATCTTTACCGCTATCTCCGGAGGTGCGCTGCAATTCGCAGATGACGAATATGGCGCTGCTTTTCTTGAAGCCGCAGAGGCTTTCATCTTGGAACCGACCGAGCCCCAGCTTCTCTACCTAATCTCCCTGTCGCAGGGTTTCTTTCTGTATCACCTGCTGGGCCTCGATCCAAAGTGCGCCACCGTCCGTGGGGATATTCTGGCCCACACCATCTGGTGGA
>JADGNQ010000254.1 GCA_017883385.1 Candidatus Sulfotelmatobacter sp. | reverse complement strand
ATGCCACCATGCTGGTGATGGGCGGCATCGTGGGCGCCGGGATTTTTATGAACCCTTATGTGGTCGCGCAGAGGCTGCACACTCCGGCGCTGATTCTGGGGGCCTGGATCTTCGGTGGAGCGGTCGCCATCATCGGAGCGTTCGTCTGGGCCGAACTGGCTGCCCTGATGCCGGCGGTGGGCGGGCAGTACGCCTACCTGCGCGAGGCTTATCATCCCGCAGTCGCGTTTCTCTACGGATGGGTATTGCTTCTCGTCATTCAGACGGGAGGGATGGCGGCGGTATCCATCACGTTTGCGCGCTACTTTCTGGAACTGACCGCCTGGCATACTCCGGACTGGCTGGTCGCCGTCGTGGCGCTGGCGACGCTCACTCTCATCAACTGTCTCGGCGTGAAGACCGGAGGACGAACCCAGAGTGCGCTGATGGTGATGAAGATCATCGCGATCGCGGCGCTGGTGGTGGCGGGGTTGGTTCTCGCAGGCAAGCATGTGACCACGACCACAGCAGCCGAGCGAGATTGGTCGGTCACATCTTTTGGCGCGGCCATGGTTCCGGTGCTGTTCGCTTATGGCGGATGGCAAACCACGAACTTTCTTGCCGCTGAAGTGAAAGAACCCAAGAAGAACCTGCCGCGAGGATTGCTGCTGGGAGTGCTCGGCGTGGTGGCGCTCTACACGGCGGTAAATTGGGTATGCGTGCGCTCGCTGGGCCCGCAGACACTGGCCGCTACCAGTACTCCCGCAACGGCCGTCATGCGATTGGCGTTGGGATCGGCCGGTGCCCGATTTATTGCCGCCGCAATTGCCATCTCAACCTTGGGATTCCTTAGTCAGTCGATTCTGACTGCTCCGCGCGTGTACTTTGCCATGGCCGATGACGGGCTATTTTTTCGTGCGGTGGCCTGGCTCAACCCGCGGACTCGTGTACCCGTCGTCGCGATTGTCCTGCAAAGCGTTTGGACCATCGTGATTGCGCTCTCGGGCCGCTATGAACAAATCTTGAACTATGTCGTATCGATGGACTTCCTTTTTTTTGGCCTGACGGCCACTACGATTTTTGTGTTTCGAAAACGCGCTGCCGCAACAGGAGCTTCGATCAGCGGATATCGCGTACCGGGCCATCCCGTGACCACGGCTCTCTTCGTCGCGATATGCTGGTGGGTGGTCGGGAATACGCTGTATCGCTATCCGCAAAACAGTCTGGTTGGATTTGCCATTCTGCTGGCGGGAGTTCCCGTGTTCTGGCTCTGGAGCCGGAGAGCCGCTACGCGGTCCAAGAGTATGTAAGCCCTTAGCTGCAAGAAAGCCATTCTTAGTCACCATTCTTAGGAATAAGGAGCAGTGGATGAGTGGGTTGCACCGGGACGCCGTTTCACGCTACCTGGCGTGGGCCAAGCTGCATTCGAATGCACGTTTCAATCTCGCGGCCAGTGGCGTGATGGACTATCCATTGGCCGAACTGCCGGTGCAGATGAAAGACCTTGAAATCGGCGGAACTGGTCCGTACGGATTCAAGCCGCTGACGGAGCGCCTGGCCGCCAAGGCGGGTGTGCCGGAGGAATGCATTGTCTCCACCTTTGGAACATCGATGGCGAACTTCCTGGCATTGACTGCGCTCGTCCATCGTGGCGACGAGGTACTGGTTGAGAGGCCAACCTACGATCCACTCCTGACCATACTGGACTACATCGGCGCGAGAGTTTGCCGCTTCGAACGCCCCGCGGTGAAAGGATTTCGGATCGATCTCGGCGAACTGGAGAGCAAAATCACCCGGGAGACGCGCCTGATTACACTCTGCAACCTGCACAATCCCAGCGGGGCCCTGACGGACGACGACACACTTCGGTGGGTTGGTGAGTTGGCCGGCAAGGTTGGAGCCAAGGTTCTGATCGACGAGGTCTATCTGGAGACTCTGTTTGATCAGCCTTGGCGTTCGGGCTTTCATCTTGGACCGAATTTTGTGATCACCAGCAGCCTGACCAAGGCCTATGGGCTGAGCGGCATTCGCTGTGGCTGGATTCTGGCGCAACCCAAGCTAGTGGAGCGGATGTGGCAGATCGTCGATTTCACCTATGGAAGCCCGGTGCATCCCGCGGAGCTGATGAGCGTGATCGCGCTCGACAACCTCGGACGGATTCGCGACCGGGCTCGCGCTTTGCTGGAGCCGAATCGAGCGCTGATGAATCAGTTCCTTGCGAATCACCCCGTGCTGGAATGCGAGCCCAGCCGCTTCGGTACTACGGTTTTTCCTCGACTGAACACGGGAAATGCGACAGACTTCGCTACTCTGTTGCGCGAGAAGTACGAGACGAGCGTCGTGCCGGGAGAATTTTTCGAACAGCCACAATATCTGCGCATCGGATTCTGTGGAGACACCGAAATGTTGCGCGCGGGGCTCGAACGAATCGGGTCCGCGCTCGAAACACTCCGCCAGACCGATTCGCCGCGCCAAAACGTTCTGAGGTAAAGAAGCTTGCTCATTGCTTCAGCAAGACAATGCCGCTCTGCGCGGGCATCGGGACAGTTGGCCCGACCGCATTCCCATTGACGTCGCTGTAGTTGCCCGCAGGTAGCCTCACGGTTTTCTCCCGGAGATACGGGTTGACCAACGACAAGCCGCCGGAGAACTCCCTGAGCCATACGCCTTGTGTCTTCGTCATGGCTCCTCGCGCATGGCCGATGGCGATGGAGTATTCCGGAAAAGTGATCAAACGGCCGTAATCCTGGCTCCCGGAAATGTACATGTACGTACAGTTGTTTTTGACGAGGAGATAGTTTGCGATCACCCACAATCGGTCGGGCAGTGAAATTTCATCGGTAGGGACCGACTGCTCGCCGTTAGTGGTGTAGCAAAGCCCCTTCGACTGGACCCGCTTGAGCACATCGACGATCGTCTTCCATTGTCCGGGCGTGGGCCGGGCCGGAGGAACGCCAAAGTTGGTGAAACCGCGCTCGTCGAGCAGAAGGTCCGCCCGGGTCATCAGTTGAATATTGTCTTCGTCCGATTCCCCGAATTGATAGGTCACATTTACCTGCATTGTGGCAGTCGGAGAGTACTGATGCACATGCTTGTAGGTGGCATTCTCCCAGCCTAAGACATCTTGCCGGAACCGGGTATCGTGGAGCGCGCCTGAGTACTGCTGAACCCAGGCGCCAAAGGTGTCATAGTGGCCGCAGCGCTGCCAATCGTTGGTCAGGTTCATCGTATCTACCGCGATCCCGCCGTAGCCGAGCGCCAAGGGCGCGTCAACCCAATTGGCCCACTGATATGCCTGCACGTCGAGATTGGTGAAATCCAGTGGCGCCAGGTTCGTGGCGCCAAACTCAAAGGCCAGCGTTTTGCGGTCACATTGATACTCCAGCCAATCCGGATGATGTTTTTGATACCACGCGACCGTGTGCGTGAAGTTATCGACGGAAATTGGAATGTAGGAGGTGTTGTACACGCCGACAGGCAAGGTCGCGTAATCCGATCCCCAGACCATATCAACCACTCCGGTTTCAACATTGGGGTCAGGCTCGAGATAGTTGAAAACCATCTCCAGATGGATGTTCTCAGCCGTTCGAGGGAAGACGCGACCGCGAGCCCCGGCTTCCGCTGAAGAAGCCAGTAGAAGCAACGAAAAGCACGCGCAGGAAAGAGCGATTGCGAAACGAGCGACCATGGGAGGCCTCCGGCAGCACAAGAAATTTGACGAGATGCCCATCATTGGACGGACCAGTCGACGGACTACGTCTCGCGTTTCGTTATGTTACGTATCATAACGTTTTATTTCCTTTTCGGCGACGGCTGACGAAAACATTTGACCACGCAGCGGTAGGGATGCAGTTTTTAAGCGATCGTAGCCATTCGATGCCGCAGAATCTTTCCACAGCCCGGGTGCTATTGCTTTCCCGTAAGCTGCCGGATCAAATTCACTTCTGCCTCTCGATACGGCGTTCCATCGGGACGCAGCACTTCGTGAAACCAGACGGGCGGCTCGTCCAGGATGTACGGATGCTGCCACGACTCCCACGGTAAGTATGTCTGCGTCTTTCCGGCGACGAAGCCCCAATTCATGGCTCCTACCCGCTCTGCTTTCGCGAGCGGCAACACGGTATCGAATGTACTGCCCACCGGACGCGCCATGTATTCCGTGCAGATCACCGGGCGGTTGTATTTCTTGAGCCACGCGACCTGACGTTGAAAGTATTCCGGCCAGCTGTAATTGTGAAAGGTGACGATATCCGACTCGCGAAGTTGAATCTGCTGCAACTCGCCAAGATTCGCCCCATCCGGAGAAGTGTCAACGCCCCACACACCGCTGGTGAGAGGCTGCATGGGATTCGCCTCGCGGGCCCACTCGAAAACTTGCGGCAGGAGCGCCGTCACACGGGCGATCTTGTCTTTCGGTTTCAGTTCGTCTTTTGGATAGCTTCCAGAGTTATCGGAACCGGGCTCGTTCCATACGTCCCAGGCGAGAATGCGGTCATCCTTGGCGAAGGCCCCCACCACACCCTGTACATATGATTTCAGCCGCGGATATTGATTCGGGTCCGCCAGCGTCGCCGCTCCGGGACTTTGCACCCAGCCTGAATTGTGAATCCCAGGAGTGGGCGGATGCTGCGGGCCCAGATGAGGCAGGGGATCCCAGCAGGAATCGAAGAGCACAAGCAGGGGACGGATATGATGGCGCGACGCGATGGTGAGGAACTGGTCGATACGCTTTTGAAAACCTGATGCATCCTGTTGCCACAGCAGATCGTGGAGAAAGACGCGCATGGTATTCATGCCCATGGCTTCGGCCCAGCCTAACTCGCGATCAATTTGGGCGGGATCGAAAGTTGCGTCCTGCCACATTTCCAACTGGTTAATGGCGGACTTGGGAACGTAATTGCTTCCGACCAACCACGGCTGTCGGGCGTACCACTCGCTCGCCTTCCGCTCTGACCAACGCGCTGTTTGTCCCCAGGCTGGGTTGGTGAACGCGCTGATCGCGATCAGCACTGCTGCTTTCGCGAGGGCGGATTTGAGTCTGTTCACTGGGTACACTCCGATTGCATTTATACGCTTGGGGATGGGTAACTACCAACGGGCTGATTGATTCGGAGGGTGCAAGGTGGAATCGCTTTCGGAAAACCGCGAATTCACTCAGGATGCCCGGTTGGCTTAGTAGTTGGTGTAATGGCCTGGTTTCAACAGCTAGGAGCGTGCGAAGCCCCCATGGCAACCAGAACTTTCCCGTACTCCCGGACGGTGAGTGTCCGACGCAACATCTGATCGAGCGTTACGGCAGGCGCATTGGAAATGCGAGGCACTCGATGGCGTTTGAGCGTCCGGCCCGGGATTCGCTTTATTTCCTTAGATATTTGGCGCTTCATATTTGTGAGGAGATTGCCAAAGCAAGAGTGATTGTCTCTCGGCCACGATCGCGCAAGCTGAGCACTTCTGCTCATAGCCGACGGAGGTCGATAAGGACCTTGATGAGTGAAATGGCCTGGTTTCAACAGTTATTTGCTTGCTTGCAGAATCATTAGATCCAATTCACGATCCGGGTGGAAGTTCGACATGTTCAGCACGTAACGCGTAGGTGAAACCTGCCTCAGGCCGGGCATGCAAGTCAAGACGATGTCGTCGGAACTATTGGCATCAATCTCCAAACGAAAATCTCGGATGGGTCCGCTCCAATTATTAGCGGTCGTTAGGATGTACTTGATGTTCCTTTCCCAGAGTGTGACATCGTTGCCCTGCTTCTTTGCCAGCTTGCTTCTCACGTCTTTTATCCTCGTCAAAGTTGCGCCAGTCGGCAAACGTACGCCCGACGAGCCACGGCGGCGGCTGTGGCGGCGACGACGGCGGCTGCATTTCGACGGCAATCA
>JADGNQ010000253.1 GCA_017883385.1 Candidatus Sulfotelmatobacter sp. | reverse complement strand
TTCAGGCTGCGCTCGATCGAGATCAGCATGATCACGAACAGGAACAGAACCATGATGCCGCCGGCATAAAGAATGATCTGCACGCCAGCGACGAATGGAGCATAGAGCATAAGGTAGAGCCCGGCTTGGGCCAGCAGCGTGGTGATCAGCGCCATCGCCGAGTGCACCGCGTTCTTGCGAGTGATCACCAGCACGCCGCCGATGATCATGGTGGCGGCAAGCAGATAAAAGAAAAATGGCGTCGCTACGGGAGGATTCATAAGACTCGCCTCAGCCACTCCTCGATTGGCGGCTCAACGAAGGCCGCCGTGGCGGTGAGAATCAAAACTCCGAGGCCCGTAGGCAAAAGAATCTTCCATCCTACTTTCATGAGTTGGTCAAAGCGGTAACGCGGGAACGTGCCACGATACCAGATATAGAGGTACATGAAACCGGCAACTTTGGCCGTGAACCAGAAAATATCGCCCACGCGGTCGCGCACAGCAGGGACGAACAGGATCAAACCAATCACTCCGAGCACAGCTCCAAACGCTGCCAGTCCCATGGTCTGAATCTTGAACAGCGGATGCTTGGGCATGCGGGCCGTGTTGTAGAAACAAATCGCCGCGAAGAACAAGAATGTGATTCCCGGGAAGAGAGCAAACACGAGGTCCAGTGCGCCTCCTGGGGCAGACTGTTCGGTCGGCGGCCAGAAGTGCGGAATCGCCACCGCCGGGCCATGAACACCGGGGAATGGGTGCAACCATCCGCCAAGCCACAGAGTAACGGCGATCGAGGAGACCGCGATCATAGCCGAGTATTCGGCCAGGAAGAACAGCGACCAGCGGAATCCGCTGTACTCGGTGTGGAAGCCGGCGGTCAATTCGGATTCGGCTTCGGGCAGATCGAACGGAGCGCGGTTGGTCTCAGCGACCATCGCTATGGCGAAGATGGCGAACGCGATCAGACCCAAAGGAAAGAATTTGAAAATGAACCAGACTCCCTGCTCCTGTTGTGCCTGGACGATGCCAATCATACTCAAGGTGCCAGTGTTCGCTGTGCCGGCGCCACCGACGCCATAGAAGCCAAGTCCGTGAAGGCTGGTCATCAGAATGACCGACACCACGGCGAGCCCCATGGCAACTTCATACGAAACCATCTGGGCGCTGGAACGCAATGCGCCGATCAGCGGATAGTGTGAGTTCGAGGCCCATCCAGCGGTAACGATGCCCAGCACGCTCAGCGACGACACACCCAACATGAAGAGGATCCCGATATTCATGTCGGTGATGGCGTGCGTCGGACCGAAAGGGACGACGACGAACACAGTAAAGGCCGCGAGCACGACGATGAACGGCGCGATCCAGAAGACAAGCTTGTCGGCTTCCGCGGGGATGATGTCTTCTTTAAGCAGCAGCTTGATCGCGTCCGCGATCGGCTGGAGCAATCCGTGCGGGCCGACGCGCATGGGGCCGAGGCGCACCTGCATGTGGGCGAGAATCTTGCGCTCGAGCCAGTTCATCGCGATCACGGCGACCGAGAGTCCGCCGAACACCAGCATGATGTAGACCACGGCCCAGAAGATATTGCCGGCGCCACCGGGCGTTTTGTCACTGTCGAGGTAGGACTGAACGTACTGGATGAACTCGTGCATCAGCGGTCTACCTCGCCGAGTACGATGTCGAGCGTGCCAATGACGGCGATGACGTCGGCGACAAGCTGGCCGCGGCACATGACGTCGAGAGCCTGCAGGTTCACAAATGACGGCGGCCGCACGCGGATGCGGTAGGGCTGCGTCGAACCGTCGCTGACGATGAAGTATCCCAGCTCGCCTTTGGGAGCTTCGATCGAGTGATAGATCTCGCCCACGGGAGGCTTCATGACTTTTGGGACTTTCGCCATGATAGGGCCTTCTGGTATCCCGGCAACGGCCTGCTCGATGATGCGGCACGACTGCCGCATCTCCGCCATGCGGACGAGATACCGGTCATACGTGTCGCCGTTCTGACCGGTGGGAATTTCGAAGTCGAAATTCTTGTAGTTGGCGTAGGGCAGGGCTTTGCGAATGTCCCACTTGACGCCGCTGGCGCGGAGTACGGGCCCGGTCACGCCCAGCGCGATTGCGTCTGGGCCGGAGATTGTGCCCACTCCCTTGGTGCGTTCGAGCCAGATCCGGTTGGTGGTCAGGAGCTCTTCGTATTCGTCGATTTTCGGAGCGAAGAACGTCAGGAAGTTCTTCACATCCTTCTCGAATCCGTCGTAGGTCTCGTATTGCAGCCCGCCAATGCGGAACGCGTGCGTGGTCAGCCGCGCGCCGCAGTATTTCTCGAAAATCTTGAGAATCTCTTCCCGGTCGCGGAAGGTGTAAAAAAGTGGCGTGATGGCGCCGATATCGAGCGCGTGTGTCCCCAGCCAGAGCTGGTGACTGGCAATGCGGTTCAACTCAGTCAGGATGACGCGAATGTATTGCGCGCGCGGCGGCGCTTCTACGCTCAGAAGCTTTTCGACCGCCTCGCAGTATCCCAGCCCGTTCGAGACCGCGGCGACGTAATCCATGCGGTCGACGTAGGGATTGAACATCGTGTAGGTGCGGTTCTCGGCAATTTTCTCGACGCCGCGATGCAGGTATCCGATGACGCACTCGAGCCCCATAACCTTTTCGCCGTCGAGCCGCAATATGACGCGGAGCACGCCATGGGTCGCGGGATGTTGCGGCCCCATGTTGATGACGAGCTCGTTGGCATCGAGAAACGTCTTGTCAGGCGTTTCCAGATCCAGCGGCGAGAGTGAATTCGGGTCTGTCATTGCCGGGTCTTATTCACGTTCATTCATGCGAAGAAGCAAAAATCAGCTATCGTTGCGCTGCTCCGGTAAGCGCCCTTTGCGCCCCGGAGGGGCGATTGATAATAGCCCGGCGCTTCAGCGCCGGGGAGAGTAGAAACCCCAACTCCGTCCCGGAGGAACGACTGAAATCCTCGCACCGACCCATACACCCAGGCCCAACGTATTCCGCCGCGCCGAGGCTGGCGCTACTCACTGTCCGCTCTCGATTCCCAGGTTGATCTGCACCCACTCATTGTCCTGCTGCAGTATGCCGTAATCTTTGCGCAGAGGGTGTCCCTTCCAACCGTCGGGCAACAGAATACGCTTCATGTCCGGATGCCCGTCGAACTTGATGCCAAACATGTCAAACACTTCGCGCTCCAGCCAATTCGCGGTCGCCCAGATGGGGACCGAGCTGGCGATGGTCTCGCCATCGGCGATTTGCGTCTTCACGCGGATGCGTTCGTTGCGCGCAAACGAGTAGAGTACCCAGACCACGTCGAACTGCTTCTCGCGCTTGGGGTAATGCACTGCCGTGATGTCGACGCAGTAGTCGAACTGCTCTTCGTTGCGCAGGATTTGCAGGATTTCGGGAATCAGCGAGCGATCGACGACCATGTAGTTCTGGCCGAGATACGTCAGCGGCTCGATGCCCGAACCGTATTCGCCCTTGAGCTTCGCGATCATGGGCGAATCCCAGGGCGTCGGTACCGGAGCCGCGGGTTTGGGCGGAGCGGCGGCTGGCTTGACAGCGGCAGGTGCTGCGGCTGCCGGTTTCGGTGGAACGGGGGGAGCCGCGGGTTTATCGGGAGCAGTTTTCGTTTCTGATTGAACCGAACCGGAGGGAGTAGCCTTCACCCCGCCCGCGACAGCGGGTTGATCCGCCGCCGGTTTCGGTTCACCTTCCGGCGGCGGTGATGAAGGGGATTTGATTTCGTCCGGCATAGCTCGCGAACGCACAGACCTCGGCCCAGTCTGCGTTAAAAAGAACGTTAACTTTTATCAGCTTGAGAGTGCGAAGTCAACGAGGTTGATCGGCGCAAGAATGTCATTCTGAGCGGAGTGTTTGCTTCGCGAAGCGAAGCAAACACGCAGTCGAAGAATCCCTACCCGCTTGCACGACTTTGCCGACAATAGGGATCCTTCGACTGCGTTGTCGTTCGCTTCGCTCGCGACGACTTCGCTCAGATGACAGGTGGAACGAGTTGGGGATACACGGTAAGACCTTTTAGACGCGGGCTTGCCCCTGGTAGGTCTCGATCAAGTCCCGAATCCGCTGCGCCTCGGCCTTGCGGTGGCCGTGGCTGGTGATCGGATCGGTGCCCCCGGTGGATTCGATGACAATCTCCGACCAGAAAACGCCGGTGGAAATGTGGACGGAGGCGACCTTCGAGATCGGTATGCTCTCTTCGTTGCTGCCGAACAGCCGGGACTTGGTGCGGATCACGCGCTGCGGGCTGATGACCAGGCGGGTGGGGAAGAAGAAGTTCCCTTGCGTCCAGCGCGACGCGGTGAAGGTTTCGGCGGGAGAACTGTCCATGGGATTGGTGGGGATCGTTGTCATGGTGTCCGCATCGATCTAAGAGAGTTTTCCCGGAACCCTGCTCAGCATAACTCTCAAATACTAATCCCCTGAGGGGCAGAATAAGATCCGCAGAAACAGCGACAGACACAGCCCGGAGGGCGGCATGTGACAGCCCGGCACGGCAGTGCCGGGTGGCATGGAAAGTGAGGAACGAGTCCCGGAGGGACGGCACCACGTCTTCCCTAGACCCATTCCAGTGCGCCCTTTTTCCAGACCCAGATGTAGCCGACGATAAGAATGACGAGGAAGATCAGCATCTCCAGCAAGCCAAACAGGCCAAAGGCCTTGAACTTCACCGCCCACGGGAAAAGGAAAATTGTTTCTACGTCGAACACAACGAAGAGAATCGCGATGATGTAATAGCGGACGGTGTAGCGTCCGCGCGCGCTATCGATCGGGTCAATCCCGCATTCGTAGGGCATCAACTTGGCCTTGCTGGGATTCGAGGGTCGCACCAGTTTGGCCAGCAGCAAGGTGATCGGCAGCAGCGTGCCAACGATGGCGATGAAGATGAAGATCGGGACGTAGTTCTGTGGCATAGGCTTCGCTCAGCAGACCATCGTAACGCACACAGTCGGCGACTTCAAGCTACCTGACGTCAATGTGGGGACAGCCGCCTTCGGCTGTCCGTCGAGCGAAGATCGACTTTCCTGTGAGGATCTTCGCCTGACGTCCAGACAGGCCGACGCCCTTTCTCCCACACCCTCAAGGTTTTCAGGCGAAGCCATTCCTTGTGAGCGGCAGTTCCCGCACCCTCTTCCCGGTCGCGGCAAAAACCGCGTTGCACAGCGCCGGAACAAATGGAGGCACCCCAGGTTCTCCTACGCCTGCGGGCGGGGCCGTACTTTCCACGATGTGGACGTCGACTTGGCGCGGGGCGTCGTTCATTCTCGCTACTTGATAGTCGAAGAAGTTGGATTGGTCGACGACTCCCCCGGTCGCGGTGATCTCGCCGGTCCGCGCGATGCTGGTGCCGAAGACGGCTGCGCCTTCGAATTGGGAACGCACCATGTCAGGGTTTGCGACGATTCCGGCATCCACCGCGGTGTAGACGTGTGGGATGCGGATGGCACGCTGGTTGTCGACTTCCACTTCGACTACGGTCGCGACGTACGAAAAAAAGCTGCGGTGGACGGCGATCCCCATGCCGCTCCCTTTGCCGAACTTCTTCTTCCCCCAATTCGCTTTGTCAGCCGCCACCTCAGCCACGTGGCGCAGTCGCCCAATGTCGTAGGGATACTTTTCCTGCACTCCGGGGGAACCCTTCGGTCCGGGGTCCACATTGCGCGCAGAACCAAGCAACATCATGAGGTAGTCGTACGGATCACGGTTCGCCGCGGCGGCGAGTTCGTTGGCAAACGACTGCACAGCGAAGGCATGATAAATATTCGCCACCGAGCGCAGCCAGCCGATACGCACGTGAGCGGCTGCCTGTCCGTTTTCCGAGCGGAAGTTGGGGACGTCAAAGGGAGTCAGATCCCACCC
>JADGNQ010000016.1 GCA_017883385.1 Candidatus Sulfotelmatobacter sp. | reverse complement strand
TCAATGTGCGTCGGAAAGACACCGCCGTTCGCCGCATAATCGTAGTCCAGCCGGTTCACACCGGGATAAATCAGGCCGATCATGTCCTGCGAACCGCTTGGCTCCGCCTTGCCCTTGTTCTCCGCTTCGTACAGCTCGCGCACGAGTCCGTCGAGCGGACGCCTGGGCGGCTTTCCTTTCCACAAACGATGCGCCACTGCCCGCGTGCCGCTGGCAAGTCCTGAGCGATCCATCGGCCGAAAATTGGATTCGATCTGGACTACGACCATGGCCCCGGGCGGATGGGGATTCAGCTGGGAGACAAACGGCTGGTCAATCCAACCGCCCGCCAGCTGAAGCCGGTTGGGAATGGAACCGAACGCTTTATTGAACCAGGAGCGACCTTTCATGTCCGTCAGCCGATGCCCACGTGCTCGCCGGCCTTGCGGCGCTCATATTGGTCTTTGATCCATCCGTAAGTTGTCTCAAGCCCTTTATCCAGTGGCGTGTCAGGTTCCCAGCCGAGGACTTTCTTGATGAACGTATTGTCCGAATTGCGGCCGGCAACGCCTCGCGGAGCATTAAGATCGTAGCTGCGTTTCAATTTCCTGTCTGCAATCTTCTCAACCTTGCTGACCAAGGTATCGATGGACACGAGTTCGCTCGAACCAAGGTTAATCGGTGTCGCGATCAGATCATCGCAGTGCATGATCTTGTCGACACCTTGGACGCAGTCGTCAACATACATAAAACTGCGCGTCTGCTTGCCGTCACCCCAGATCGTGATTCGGAAGTCGTTCTTGTCGATGGCCTCGATCATCTTGCGGCAAATCGCTGCCGGGGCTTTTTCGCGGCCGCCGTCCCACGTGCCATGCGGCCCATAGACATTATGGAAGCGCGCCACAAACGTTTTCATCCCCCGCTCATGCCAGTATTCCTGACACACCATTTCGGAAAACAACTTCTCCCACCCATAACCACGTTCTGCCAGCGCCGGATAAGCATCCGCTTCCTTCAAGGCGCGAACGTTGGGGTCGCTCTGGAGCGACGTATTGTAGGCGCATGCCGAACTTGAAAAGAAATACCGGTCCGCGCCCGCCTTATATGCCGCCTCGGTCATGTGCGTGTTGATCAGCACCGAGCGCAGACATTCGACTCGAAAGCGTTCGATGAAACCCATACCGCCCATGTCCGCGGCGAGATTGTAAACTTCTTTGGCCCCTTCGCAGACCCGGTGGCAATCGGCCTCATTACTCACGTCGAGACAGAGATGCTCCACTCCAGGAACGCGCAAGTACCAGTCGTATAGCGGTTTCTTGTCCACCGCCCGAATGTTGGCAAAGCCTTTCTTTTTGAAATAGAGCACAAGGTTGCCGGCAATAAAACCGCCGGCGCCCGTGATCACGATCAGGTCAGTCTGGTTCATACTGCCCAGGTCCTTTTCCACGTTTTCTTCACCCCTTAATCGTTGATCAGCGGTCCGAAGCTGCCCCCGATTGCACTGCAAACTAGACACAATAATCGGTAAAGTAATCGCTGTCAACAATCTGTACAGCCAGATGATTCGTCCTTCGGTATACTGCCTTCTACTATGAGCACACGGATGAAAGATATCGCCAGGGATCTTGGCGTATCCGTCGTTACGATCTCAAAAGTCCTGCGTAATCATCCCGATGTCGGCGATGAAACCCGCGAACGCGTTCTCGCCCGCGTCAAAGAGCTGGATTATCGCCCCAATCTGGCGGCTCGCAGTCTGGTCACGGGACGCAGCTATCTCATCGGGTTGGTTGTCCCGGATCTGCTGCATCCCTTCTTTGCCGAAATTGCCAAGTCGATTTCCGAGGTCTTGAGAAAAAGTGGCTACTATCTGATTGTTTCGTCTTCTGAGGAAGATCCGGATCTTGAGGAACAGGAGATCGATCAACTGCTGGCCCGGCGGCTCGACGCCTTGGTCATTGCCACCTGTCGGCCGACCGTGGACCTCTTCTTCCGAATCGAAAATCAGAAAACACCGTATGTCTTAATCGACCGAAGCCTGCCCGGCCTCTCCGCGAACTTTGTCGGGGTGGACGATGAAGCCGTCGGCATGCTGGCTACCAGGCACTTGATCGATATTGGATGCAAGAGAATCGCCCATATTCGCGGGCCCGAAACCAGTCCTGGCATCCACCGCATGGAAGGATACAAGCGAGCACTGGCGCAGGCCGGATTGAAAGTAGTTGACGATCACATTATCACCGAACGCAAGGGGGATGTGGGAACGAAACAACGCGGGGCTGAGGCGATGAGCCAACTCTTGAGTCTTAAGCCAAGACCCGACGGGGTGTTCTGCTTCAACGATCCGCTCGCAATGGGCGCCATGAATTATGCTCTCGATCACGGCTTACGCATTCCCGACGACATCGCGGTGATTGGTTGCGGCAATCTTCACTACGACGATTCTCTGCGCGTTCCACTCTCCAGCATCGACCAGCATAGCCGACAGATTGGAGAGCAAGCTGCGTCCATTACCCTCAGGATTCTCAGCTCGAAAACACCGCTAAGGCCCGAAACCGTGGTCCTACAGCCAGAACTTGTTGTACGCCGGTCGACTCAGCGTCGTGCTGCCAAACCTGCGTCGTCGAAGTCAGGCGCTCGGGCTACCCTGTCCGGTGAATACTCGATCTGAAACGCGCCTTTCCCTTCTTGCGTCCTCGTTTCCTGACCACAGCCGTGTGGTGGAAAGTTTTTTCAGGGGCAGCAAAATTTTGGAAGCATCTGTTATCCTGCTGTCGATTCGTTACAGTTAACGATACTGATGCATTCCGAAAATGTTAACGGACGAGGGGGCATCGGCATGGATCGTAGAACCTTTCTCGCGTCCAGTGGAGTCGTGGCCTGTGGCGCTCTTTTGCCGCGCCTCTCTCGTTCCTTGCCTGCTTCAATTGTTCCCGAGCCCTTTACCTGGAAAACGAATGATCTTGTTTTCTCTTTCGACATCATCGCGCGAAGATTGCGCCAAAAGCGTCTGGTCCCGGTAGGGGTTTCGGGAACCGCAGCCGACAATTCCTCCGGCGTCGAAGTTGCGCTGCAATGCAGCGGCGAAAACTCCCCTGATCAGGGCATGAAATCCGGCGTCGGACAGCCCGGAGCCCGGTTGCTGTTTGCGCAAAGGCGAGAGGAGTCGACACGCCAAGGCAAACGCCTAATCTGCATCCACACAGACCCTGTCTTGCGGCTAACCGTGGAATCTGTCTATGAGGCCTTTCATAGTGTTCCCGTCGTTCGCCGCTATTCACGCGTCACCAACCGCGGGAAGTCCCCGGTTGGGATCGAGTTCTTAAGTTCGGCGATGCTCCACGGACTTGCCGATCCACAGAATTATGACCGTGAACTCCGCATCCACGTTGCTCTGAATAGCTGGATGGCGGAAGGCCAATGGCATACGCTCCGGCCATCGGAGATGGGCTTTGTCGAGAACGAACGGACAAGCTGGTCGGAAGCGCAGGCAGGAAGCACCGGCAGTTGGTCGACCGAACGGTACTTACCCATGGCCATGGTCGAGAACATGCTGCTGGGGCTCACCTGGTTCTGGCAGATTGAACACAACGGGTCCTGGTATTGGGAGCTCTCCAACATCTCTGCGCGCGATAATAACGCCGACGACGTCTACGCCTATCTCGGAGGCCCCGACGATTTACACTCTGCAGCGTGGAAGAGTTTGAAACCTGGAGAAACCTACGAAACCGTTCCTGTCGCGGTGGGATGTGTGCAGGGTGGCTTCGCGGAGGCAGTCGGGGCGTTGACCCGGTATCGGCGCGTCGCCTGCGTGAAACTGCGCGAGAACAATTCGCGATGTCCGGTGATTTTCAACGACTACATGAATTGCCTCTGGGGTGACCCGACAGAGGAAAAGGAATTACCACTCATTGCCGCCGCCGCAAAGGCTGGTTGCGAATACTTTGTTATCGACGCGGGATGGTACGCGGATATCAAAGAGGACTGGAGCCAAACGATAGGCTCGTGGCAACCATCTTCGAGTCGATGGCCGCGCGGACTTAAATTCGTGCTCGATCAGATCAAGCGAAATGGAATGATTCCAGGATTGTGGCTCGAGCCGGAAGTGGCTGGAGCAAAGTCGCTTCTGGCCGAGAAGCCTGACAACTGGTTTTTTGTGCGTCACGGCAAGAGAGTGCTGAAGAATTCGAGATATCTGCTGGACTTCCGAAACCTGGAAGTGCGCGCTTATCTCGATCAGGTGATTGCGAGACTCGTAAATGAGTACGGCATCGGCTACATCAAGATGGATTACAACGTCGATTCGCTGCAAGGAACCGAACTCTCGGCTGACAGCTTCGGGCAGGGCTTACTTGAGCACAATCGTGCCCACATCGCGTGGCTCGATAACCTTCTGAGCCGCTATCCCAACTTGGTCATTGAGAACTGCGGCAGCGGCGGCGGACGTATGGACTACGCGATGCTCAGTCACCTTCAGATACAGTCCATGACGGATCAGGAGGATTATCTAAAGCTGCCAGCGATTCTCGTCGGTGCGTCAGCAGCCGTTTTACCCGAGCAACTTGCAGTCTGGTCGTATCCCCTGACGAATTCCGACGCTGATCAAGCCAGCTTCAACATGGTTACGGCGATGATGTGCCGCATTCATCAGAGTGGACATCTCGACTCACTTTCACCGCAAGCTTGGCCGCAGGTGGCAGAAGGCATCCGAATCTATAAGGATCTCCTTCGCAAGAGTATTCCCGACGCGCTCCCCTTCTATCCGCTAGGGCTTCCGGATGTGACCGACTCGCAGAAACCAGTCGCTTTAGGAATGCGGTCGCAGAGCCGGACTCTACTTGCAATCTGGAGAATCGATGGTCCGGCGAAGACGGATGTGCCTTGGACGATGCCCGATTCTACGGTGCTCTACCCCGTTGACCTCGGCATCAAGGCGACGACGTCAAAGGGCTCGTTGAATGTTGAGTTCCCAAGAACACGCATGGCTTGCTTGATTTCCGGATAGGGTGTTCCTCCTGATGCGTGACTTTTGGAAGTTTGTCCAGGCCGCAAAGAAGAGGATTGTTTCGCCCTGAGGAGAAGCGATGCTGACAGGAAGGAAGAAATGAAGATTCTGATGGTTCGGTGGAGAAGCGGTGGTCGTGGGTTGAGGTTGAGTCGTTTCGCCCGAAGGTTGACGGCCCGCCAACTCGGGTGCGTCCTGCTGACCGTATCGTTACCGGGCATCGCGTTCGCACAAGGTAGCCCGGTTGTGGTGGAGCGGAATGGTCGAGTGATCTCCCTGGTACCGTACGCTCCGAACATTTTGCGTGTCACAATGAGCAACGACAAGGCTACGGCGATCGGCGCTCCGGGATACGGGTTTGTGGCAACGCCGTCAACGGAGGGATGGACACACGAGCATGACGCGGATGGCGGCGATGTGTTCCGATCGCCACGGATGGTGGTGCGTTTGGCGCCGGGGAATCTTCCAGCTGAGAGACTGCCGCAGCCGATGCCGCTGGACGAGTTGAATCGTCAACTGCGCGAACCCTACTTTGGCGGAGGCGGCGGGCCGGGCCCATACAACGATGCGCTTCAGGTTACGACGGCGGACGGCAAGACGCTGCTGCAGATGCGCACCTGGTCGATGTCGCCGGAGCGTGCGGATGTCGTTCTGCAGGACGCCGGCGCGAAAGGCTATTCGGTTGCGGCCACCTTCGACTCGCCCGCGGACGAGCACTACTACGGGCTGGGACAGCAGCAGAAGGGTTGGATGGACCTGCGCGATCACGAGATCCGGTGCTGGCATGACTATGGGGCGATTGGTGGCGAGGACGTTTGCGTACCGTTCATGGTATCCAGCCGCAGCTATGGATTGGTATGGGATAACCCTTCCAAGACGACAGTGGACTTGGGATTCAATGGAAGGAATTCCTGGTCATCAGAGGTTGGAGACCGAGTTTCCTATTTCGTGATCGTAGGCGACACACCAGACCAGATTTACGAGGGTTACCGTCTGCTGACCGGCGTAACCCACATGCTGCCTAAGGCGGCCTACGGATACATCCAGAGCAAAGCGATTTATCCAACGCAGGAACAGATTCTGGATGTGGCCAAGAAGTATCGCGAGAAGAAGCTGCCGTTGGATGGAATCGTCGTGGACTTCCTCAACATGACGAAGCAAGGGGAACTGGATCTCGACCCGGCGCGCTGGCCGGATCCGGCAGGCATGAATCGTGAACTGCATGCGATGGGCGTGAAGACGTTGCTGAGCGTGTGGCCGCATTTTTCGCGCGCCAGTCAGTTCTACGACATGCTGCAGAAGAATGGATGGCTGATCCATAAGCCCGACGGAACGCCCGATTCAGGATGGACCAAGGAGACGATCGGGCCGAATCTCGATACAACGAACCCTGAGGCGGCGAAGTGGTGGTGGGAGAAGATTCGCGACCGCTACGTAAAACCTTACGGATTCGATTACCTGTGGCTGGATGAAACCGAGCCGGATATCGATCCAGCGGGCGACATGTTCTCGGTTGGTCCGGGCATACGCTTCTACAACGTGTATCCGCTGTTTCACACTGCATCGGTGTACGAAGGCTTCCGGCGTGATTTCGGTGACAGCCGCAGAGTGATGATCCTGGCGCGGGCGGCGTATCTGGGCGCGCAGCGCAATGGCGCAGTGTTCTGGTCGAGCGACATTGTTTCGACGTGGGACATGCTGAGGCGCTCGGTACCCGCAGGGCTGAATTTTGCCGCGACCGGACTACCGTACTGGGACACGGATATTGCAGGGTTCTTTTCGCCGGCAATTCCCGCAGACTACCATGCCCAGCACAAGCCGCTCATCGATGGATCGGATGCACGCGACACGATTGCCAATTATGAGGACTATCCCGAGTTGTTTGTGCGGTGGTTCGAGTGGGGCGCTTTTCAGCCGATCATGCGCGCGCATGGCGAGAGAACTCACAACGAAATATGGTCGTACGGCAAGCAGGCAGAGCCGATTCTGGGGAAGTATCTGAAACTGCGCTACCAACTTCTGCCCTACACCTATTCGTTAGCTTATCGGAGCTACCAGACAGGCGCTCCTTATATGCGAGCGCTGTTCATGGACTTTCCTGCCGACCCGAAGGTTGCGGACATTCCGGATGAATATATGTATGGACCGGCGTTCCTGGTGGCGCCGGTAACCGAGCAGGGCGCGACCCACCGCACCGTCTATCTTCCCGCAGGTTGTGACTGGTACAACTATTGGACGAATGAGAGGTTGCATGGCGGGCAGACCATACTGGCAGACGCTCCGATTGATACGTTGCCACTGTTCGTGAGAGCGGGCAGCATTGTGCCGCTTGGGTCGGAAGTGGAGAGCACGCAGCAGGCGCAGACGATTGCGTCAGTACGCGTGTATCCGGGAGCGAACGGCAGTTTTACCCATTTTGAGGATGACGGAAAGACCTACGGCTACGAGAAGGGTGGCGGCTCAATCACAACTTTGACGTGGGACGACGCCGCGCATCAATTCACGCACGAGGGCGGCGCAGCATCGAGTGAACTGGACAAAGCAACGGTGGTGGTGATCGGCAAGTAGGCGGAACCGGTTAACGATTTTCTGTGCGCCTGACACTCTGAAGGAGATACGAATGCGTTCGAAAACCTTGTGCGCACTATTCTTTCTTGTAGTTGCGTTGCCTGCGTCTGCGTTCGCCGAAGACAAGGACTCATGCACCACTCTGATGGACGCCAAGGTTCCAGGCGTCGAGATCACTAAGGCTGCTCACATCGACGCTGGTAGCACCGAGCCGATCCCCTGGAACCAAAGTCGCAGCGCCCCTCTTCCTGCATATTGCCGTATCGAGGGATTCATGAACCGGCGGACAGGAGTTGGCGGCGAGGAATTTGGAATTACCTTTGCACTGGCCATGCCCGCCAAATGGAATGGCGACTTCCTGATGCAAGGTGGCGGCGGCAGCAATGGTGTTGTGATTGCGCCCCTTGGGTTGAACGCCGCGGGAGAGACAGCTGGACTCATCCGCGGATTTGCTGTTGCAAGTTCGGACACGGGTCATCAGAGCCACCGTCCAGGATTTGATTTCGGTTTTATGAGAGATGAGCAGGCGTATCTGGATTTCGCTTACCTCGCCAATGCTGAGGTCGCTACGCTGGCGAAACAACTCATCGCGCAACACTACGGGAAGCCAGCAGCCTTTTCGTATTTCTCAGGATGTTCGACGGGCGGCCGCGAGGGCATGATTCTTTCGCAGCGCTATCCCACGGTGTTCAATGGCATCATCTCCGGCGATCCAGCGATGCGCACCGGGCTTTCCAATCTCGCGATCGGCAGATGGATCCCCATTGCCTTCAATCAAATTGCACCGAAAGATGCGAACTGGAAACCAATCATCGAGCAATCCATTACCGACAGCGACCGCAAGCTAATCAAAGATGCCCTGATGAAGAAATGCGACGCCCAAGACGGACTTGCCGACGGCTTGCTCTCCGATCCTCTCGCGTGCGATTTCGATCCCGAGACACTAGCGTGCAAGGGTGAAAAGAACGACTCCTGTTTGGCTCCGGGAAAAGCTGCCGCCATCAAGAGGGCCCTTGGCGGGCCGAAGACCTCCAGTGGAACCCAAGTCTATGCCGGCTTCCTTTACGACACGGGCATCACGAACGGTCCCCCGTTCCGGGGATTGCTCTCACCCGGACCCGGTATTTTTGGACCTGCGACGACCGACATGACGATGAATGTTGATAAGGAAGCTCTTGCGGCCATCCAGCCGCTCGTGGACTCGATGTCCACCAACTTGACGACCTTCTCTGCACACGGAGGAAAACTGATCTTTTACCACGGCGATAGCGACCCATGGTTCTCGCCGCTCGATACGTTCGGCTATTACAAGGATATGGCCGCGGCCAACGGGGGGCTCGACGCAGTATCCCAGTGGAGTCAGTTCTATTTCGTTCCAGGAATGAGCCACTGTGGCGGAGGGCAGGCACTGGATCAGTTTGATTTGTTGGGCTCGATCGTCAACTGGGTCGAGAAGGGAACGGCGCCGATGTCCGTGATCGCGACTGGCAAAGCCTTTCCTGGGCGCAGCCGGCCGCTGTGTGCTTATCCGAAGCATGCTCACTACAAGGGGCAAGGAAACACGGAAGACGCAGCCAACTTCGAATGCCGTTAAATTGTTACTTCTGATTCAAAGGACATCGCTTCTTATGCGTTCACTTCTTGTCGGCTTAACGCTGATCGTTATGGCTATCACTGCGCCGGTGATGGCTGCCCAGAAAGTTGAATTGTCGATTGACGCATCCAAAACCGGTGCGAAGATCGACCGGAACATTTTCGGGCAGTTTGCAGAGCATCTTGGACACGGCATTTACGAAGGCATTTGGGTCGGGCCCGATTCCAAGATCCCGAATACGCGCGGGATTCGCAACGATGTTGTTGCGGCTCTGAAAGCGATCAAGGTGCCGAACGTTCGTTGGCCCGGTGGCTGCTTCGCCGATGAGTATCACTGGCGTAAGGGCATCGGTCCTCAGCGATCCGTGACTCTAAACCCCAACTGGGGCGGAGTGACTGAGGCAAACACGTTTGGTACGCATGAGTTCATGGACTTCATCGATCAGATCGGGGCGGACGCGTATGTCTCCGTCAATGTCGGTTCGGGAACTCCCCAGGAGGCGTCCGAGTGGCTGGAATACATGACGGCTGCAGCGCCGACGGCGCTGGTAAAAGAACGTGCCGCCAACGGGCATTCATCTCCATACAAAGTTGCCTTGCTCGGCATCGGTAACGAAAGCTGGGACTGTGGCGGGAACATGACGCCCGACTACTACGTTAGCCAGATGAAGACCTACAGCCGCTTCGTAAGGAACTTCAATCCCGCGCAACAGGACAAGCAGCAGATGCTGAAGATCGCCGTGGGCCCGGGCGGCGACGGTCCGCGATGGACCGATTGGACGGAATCCGTCATGAAGGCCTATCAGCAACACACATGGAGCTGGGACATCAACGGTCTTTCCATGCACAACTACACGGTGGTGAAGTGGCCGCCTTCGTACGCATCCGTAGGATTTGGAGAGACTCAGTACAGCCAGATCCTCAAATCCGCTTTGGAGATGGACGGTCTGATCAGCAAGCATTCGGCAATCATGGACAAGTATGACCCGGACAAAAAGGTCGCCCTGTTCGTCGACGAATGGGGCGGCTGGTACGCACCGTTACCGGGGAGCAATCCGGGGTTCCTGGTTCAGCAGAACAGCCTGCGTGACGCCATTCTCGGGGCCCTGAACCTGAACATCTTTGCCCGTCACGCCGACCGCGTGCGCGGAGCTAACATCGCGCAGATGATCAATGTGTTACAGGCAATGATCATTACGGACAAGGAGAAGATGGTCCTGACTCCAACCTACTACGTCTTCAAAATGTACGTGCCGTTCCAGGACGCAACGTTCGTGCCGGTGACTTTTGACGCCGGTTGGTACACACATGGGGACGTGGCCTTGCCGCGCGTGGATGCGATCGCAGCCAAAGACGTGAATGGCAAGTTGTGGCTGGAGATTACCAACCTCGACCCCAACGAACCGGTCGAAATCGAGGCAAGTCTGGCGGGTATTACCGCAAAATCAGCGAGCGGGGAAACTCTGACAGCACCGAAGGTGGACAGTGTCAATACTTTTGATGCAGCTAACGGAGTCATGCCGAGGCCCATCTCAGCGAAGGTTGAGGGCGGCAAACTGATTCTGAAATTGGAGCCTAAGTCTGTGACCGTCGTCTCAGTTGAGCAGTGACGCCAGCTGGAATCGGGCGATCGGCAAGTCTGAAGCTAACGGGGCTTATCGCCCGCCGGCGCTAGGGCTGAAATGTGATGTCAACGAAGGAGAAAACACATGCTGCGATTCGTAATATTGATCTTTTTATCATTAAGCTTTTGTTGGGCACAGGAATCAGGCAGTTTTCAGCCCTCTACGACGAATGTCTGGGCAGCAGAGTATCCGCGGGTTGACGGTGCTGGCAGAGTACAGATTCGCGTGAAGGCTCCGGATGCTACGAAGGTCCGACTAAACTTCTGGAGCGGTCCGAAACTGGACATGGAGAAGCAGCAGGATGGATTTTGGACCATCACCACTCCCCCGCTTGTTCCCGGTTTTCACTATTACACCTTGATTATTGATGGCGCCGAGGTCAGCGATCCCAACACTCACGCCTTCTTCGGAGGAGGAAAGCCGGCAAGTGGCGTAGAAGTTCCGGAGCCGGGCTCGACATATTATTCGGCTCAGGATTTGCCCCACGGCCAGGTCCGGGAGGTTTGGTACAACTCGAAAGTGACGGGAACCTGGCGGCATGCATTGGTCTATCTGCCGCCGAACTACGATACGCAAGCAAAAGAGCGCTATCCGGTGCTCTATTTACAACACGGCGCCGGCGAGGACGAGACCGGCTGGGTGCGTCAGGGCAACGCCAATTTCATCCTGGATAATTTGATCGCGGCCAAGAGTTGCAAGCCAATGATCGTGGTGATGGCGTACGGCTACGCGCACCGCGCGGGCGAGGCGCCCGTCGATTTGTTCGCAAAGGGGTTTGGGTCACCGGAAATGCTGAAAGCCATGCAGGACATGGCGGCGGCATTCGAAGATGATGTGACGCAAGCTCTCATCCCCTACATTGATTCCACCTTCCGCACGTTATCCGACCGCGAGCATCGCGCGATGGCAGGCCTCTCGATGGGCGGCATGCAGACCTTCCAGATCACGCTGGATCATCTGGATCTCTTTTCTTACATCGGCGGCTTCAGTGGAGCGGGCGGGATGCTCGTGCTCGGAAATCGGAAACTGGATCCCAAGACCGATTACAACGGAGTGTTCGCTGATCCGGCAGCATTCGCCAAGAAAGTGCACCTGCTCTGGCTTGGCGTAGGAACGAACGAGCCAGAAAGAATGCGCGCAGGACTCCAGAGACTGCACACGTCGCTTCAGGAAGCAAACATACAACACGTTTTCTACGAATCACCCGGCACCGACCACGAGTGGCAAACTTGGCGCCGTGATCTGAAAGACTTCGCTCCGAAACTCTTTCAGGGTGGGCAGGCAAAATGAAGAATCCGATAGCAATCTTTTTCTCGTTTCTTACCTTGGCGCTACTGAGCCTTACCAGTTTCGCGCAAGATACCTCCAACTTGCCATACATGGATTCCAAGCTATCCCCGGAAGAGCGCGCGGCCGATCTGGTGCACCGCATGACCCTCCAGGAGAAAGCCTCCCAACTGGTGAACCAGTCACGCGCGATCCCGCGCCTGAATGTCCCAGCTTACGACTGGTGGAGCGAGGCTTTGCACGGCGTGGCAGTTGACGGCACGACCGAGTTTCCGGAACCTGTCGGACTCGCCGCGACCTTCGATACGCCCCGGATCCACGAAATGGCTACGGCGATCAGCATGGAAGCGCGAATCGTTCACGCTCAGGCCGTACGCAAGGGAACCTTCCCGATTTTTCATGGTCTCGATTTCTGGTCACCCAACGTCAACATCTTTCGTGATCCGCGCTGGGGGCGAGGCCAAGAGACCTATGGCGAAGATCCATTCCTCAGCGCCCGCATGGCGGTCGCCTTTGTTACCGGATTGCAGGGCGATGATGCTCGCTATTACCGGGCGATCTCCACGCCCAAGCATTTCGCCGTGCACAGCGGTCCGGAGTCGACTCGTCATTTCACAGACGTCGACGTCAGCAAGCACGATGAGTTAGATACTTATTTGCCCGCCTTCCGCGCCGCGGTTGTCGAGGGGCACGCGGGGTCCGTCATGTGCGCGTATAACGCCATCAACGGGCAGCCTGCCTGCGCCAGCGAGTTTCTCCTGCAGCAAACACTTCGCGGCGCATGGAACTTCCAGGGCTATGTGGTGTCTGACTGCGATGCGGTCCGGAACATTTTTCGCGATCATCACTACCGCCCTAGCCAGCCGCAAGCCTCAGCGATCTCGGTCATCCGTGGCATGGACAACGAGTGCATCGACTTCGCGAAAGTGACGGACGACCACGATTACCACCCGTACATCGACGCGGTTCAACAAGGCTATCTGCCGGAGGGCACGGTCGACACGGCGCTCATCCGCCTCTTCACGGCGCGCATTCGTCTCGGCACGTTCGATCCGCCTGAGATGGTTCCATATAGCAAGATCGACGAGAAGATTCTCGATAGCGCGGAGCATCGCGCCCTCGCACGCAAAATGGCGAACGAGTCGATGGTCTTGTTGAAGAACGATGGCGTGCTGCCGCTCAAAACCGTAAAGCGCATCGCTGTTGTCGGGCCGCTCGCCGACCAAACTGCGGTTCTGCTTGGAAATTACAATGGCACACCGACGCACACCGTGAGCGTGCTCGAAGGGATGAAAGCAGAGTTTCCGCAGGCGAAGATCACTTATGTCCCTGGCACTCAGTTTCTCTCAAACCATGGCGACCCGGTGACGGCGTCGGCGCTAACCACACCCGACGGCAAGCCCGGCCTCAAAGCGGAGTACGGCTCCCGTCCGGGTTTCGACTCCAAAACCACCCCGCTCGCGTCGCGGGTTGAGTCGGACGTGAACTTGACTGAGAGCAACCTGCCCGAACAAGCAAAATCAATCAAAACGCTGTCGGTGCAATGGAGCGGTTTCCTGAATCCGATTGCCACTGGCGACTACGTGCTCGGCATCAAGGCCGATGGCTTCGCAAGAGTCTTGGTGGAAGATAAGGTTGTGGCGGAAGGATGGGGTAATAACACCCATATCGGCCAGATCCACCTTGAGAAGGGGCATCCAGTCAAACTGGATGTAAGTTATGGCCGTTTTGATGAGGGCAAGCATGGAGCGCAACTGATATGGGCAGCGGTGAACAATGTCCCTGATCCCACCGTGGTTACGGCTGCCATGAATGCGGACGTAATCGTGGCGGTCGTTGGAATTACGAGCCGTCTGGAGGGCGAGGAGATGCCGGTTGATCAGCCGGGATTTTCGGGTGGAGACCGAACCACTCTGGATCTGCCCAAAGCCGAAGAAGACCTGGTACAGGCAGTCGCTGCTACGGGAAAGCCCCTCGTTGTCGTGCTCATGAATGGGAGTGCGCTCAGCGTGAACTGGGAGAAGGCGCACGCCAATGCCATTCTCGAAGCCTGGTATTCAGGAGAGGAGGGCGGAGCAGCAATCGCCGAGACCCTGAGCGGCAAGAACAATCCTGCAGGACGCCTTCCGGTCACATTTTACAAGGATGTTCACCAGTTGCCTCATTTTGAAAACTATTCGATGAAAGGCCGCACGTACCGCTACTTCGAAGGCGATGCGCTGTGGCAATTCGGATATGGACTGAGTTATACAACCTTTAGCTACGGCGATCTCGCTCTGCCGAATTCGCCGGTCAAGGCGGGAGATCCGCTCGACGCTTCTGTCACTGTCACGAATACCGGAACAATTGCCGGTGACGAAGTAGTGCAGCTTTACCTCAGGTTTCCCGATGTCCCGGGCGCGCCAACCCGTGCACTGCGCGCTTTCCAGCGCGTTCATTTAGAACCGGGCGCAAAAGAAAACGTCGACTTTCACCTGAGCCCGCGGGACCTAAGCATGGTGACACTGGACGGTGACGTCATTATCGCCCAGGGAAAATACACAATGTCTGTCGGCGGCGCTCAGCCCGGAAACGGCGTCGCATCGGCCACCGGGAACTTTGAGATCAACGGGCAGGTAATGCTTCCGGAATGAGAGGCTCCTGCGAGTTCTAACCGCCAATGCGCAGTAATGGCGCCTTGTGAGGTGACCCTTGAGAAGCCCAAACCAGTAAAAGTCTCCGGCATTAGCTGGAAGGAGGTACATAATCGTTTGAACCGTCGATCACTCTTGATGGGTGGAGCATGCGCGCTTGGATTGACTGCGGCCTCCCGAGCGTTCGGGCAATCGGCTTTCTTTCGCGGTCAGGTTCCAGATGGTCCATTCTCGCCATTTTGGGAATCTCTGAAGTCGTACCGCTGCCCCGATTGGTTTCGTGACGCGAAATTCGGAATCTGGGCCCACTGGAGCCCGCAATGCGTGCCCGAGCAAGGGGATTGGTATGCACGAAATATGTACATGCAGGGGTCGGCTCAATATGAGTACCACGTAACGCATTTCGGACATCCATCGCAGTTCGGATACAAGGACATCTGTCACTTGTGGAAAGCTGACAAATGGGAGCCTGATGCACTGATCAAACTGTACAAGCGCGCCGGAGCCGACTACCTCGTCGCTCTAGCTACGCACCACGACAACTTTGATTGCTGGAATTCGAAATACCAGCCGTGGAACTGCGTCAACATTGGTCCTAAGCGCGACGTCGTCGGCACGTGGGCACAGATTGCACGGTCCAATGGTTTGCGTTTTGGCGTGAGTTATCACGGAACGCCGCACCGCACATGGGATGAGTTTCTTCCGGTTCGCTACAAGAGCGATACGGCTGGAACGCTTGCCGGGATTCCTTATGACGGCCTGCAAACAATCGCTGACGGCAAAGGAAAATGGTGGGAGGGCATGGATCCGCAGATGCTTAACGGTAAGCCCCATGCAAAGAACACGCCATGTCCGGAGTTCGTGCAGCAGTTCCTTCTACGCGTGCAGGACGTGATCGACAGCTATAGTCCCGACATCCTGAATTTCGATGACGGCGCCCAGTTCGTCTTCGACGAGGGTGGGCAATGGGCTCCGGATTTGAAGGTATGGCTGGGCATTCCGGACCTCGCGCCCCAAATCATGGCCTATTACTACAACAAGAACATGCAGGCGCATTCTGGCCGCCTGGAAGGAGTGGTGGACCTCAAGGAAGTTCCAGAGCCTGTGTGGGGCACACTGACGCGCGACTTCGAGTTTGGCATGGCTGACGGACTGCAGGAAAAACCCTGGCAAACGGAAGCATGCATCGGAAACTGGCACTATCGCAGGAGCCTCCTTGAAAAACATGCCTACCAGAGAGCTTCTTCGATCATTCCCCTTTTCGTAGACATCGTCAGCAAAAATGGGAATCTCCTGCTAAGCATCCCGCTACCGGGTCATGGAGAGCCGGATAGCGACGAGGTTTCTTTCCTGAATGAACTTGCTGAATGGCAGCAGGTGAATAGCGAAGCGATTAAGGGCACGCGCCCTTGGAAGATTTACGGCGAAGGCCCGTCGACAGAAGTCAGGAAGATCGTGGCGTATCAGTTGCCGCAGATCAAGCCCGACCCTACAGACATCCGGTTCACCACGACGGGTGAAGCACTGTACGCCATCGCATTGGGATGGCCCGCGAACGGGAAATTACTCATCAAGGCTCTCGCAGAAAATTCAACAAACTACCCTGGCAAAATTGGGAAAGTCGAACTGCTCGGCGCGAAATCCCAGCTCAAGTGGTCGCGGCGAACTGAAGGTCTCGAGATTGAGGTACCCAACGTTCCGCCGTGTAAATATGCATTTTCGTTCCGAATCCTTGCGAGCTGAGGTCGAGGTTTCGCGTGGGAGGAACGTGAATCTGTCTGTTCAACAAAGGGAATCACCTTGCGACGAATCTTGACTGCAATGGCATTGTGCCTGAGTAGCACACTGAGTTTTGGACAGAGTGCGGACCAACATCCTGATTGGCCTGGTAAGGGGCAACTGTTTGTTGGGACCTGCTACCAGCCGGTGGATCGCTCACCGGAACAAATCGGTCACGATATTGCGCTGATGCAGCAGGCGGGATTCACACTGGTCCGCATGGGCGACCTTTCGTGGGACGCCTTTGAGCCGTCCGAGGGCCATTTCGAATTCGCGTGGTTCGACAACATCCTCGAGCAGATGAACCAGGCGGGGATAAAAGTGATCCTCGACATCGGCGGATCGCCTGCGCCAATCTGGCTTCACCATAAGTATCCATCAGTGAACATGGTCAACGAACTAGGCGCGACCGTGCAGCCGGCCGAACGCTATATGGATGACATCAGTGACCCGGCATACCGTGAGCACCTGATTCGCTTTGCCGACGAACTGACGCGACACTACGCACACAACCCCGCGCTGGCCGCCATTGGCTACAACAACGAAATCGGCAATGGAGTGATGTCATACTCCGAAGGAGATCGCCAGAGATTCATTGAATGGTTGAAAGTGAAGTACAACACTATTGCAAATCTCAACAAGGCTTGGGCAACACAGCGCTGGTCACGCCACTTCAATTCTTTCGATGAGGTGCAGTTGCCTTATGCGAACGGGCCCTCCCCGCCAGAACGTTACCTGGATCTGCACCGCTTCTGGTCCGATGTGACCGTCTCTGTCCTCGAGGATCTCGAGAAAGTACGTGAGCGCAATGTACCGAATCTTCCCGCCATTTCCAACCTGTGGGATACGGCCGGACGCCGTGGCTTCGATTACCTGAGTTCCAACAAGAAATACGTCGGCTACGGCGCCGAGGGATTCTATCCGGCAAACCCGCTCGATGTTTCCTTCGGTGCACTACTTGTAAAAGGAGATCTTTCCACTCCGGAATGGTTCAACGAATTCACTACCGGCGGTGGGGGAACGTATGGCGGCCCGAAAGGCATTATCCGCATGTGGGCTTATCTCGCCCTCATCGACTACGGACAAACCTTTCTGGCGTGGACCTTCAACACGCATCGGGGCGGAGAGGAACAGGCGCTTTTCGGCCTGTTGGATCACGACGGCACGCCCTCCTGGAAATATGCCGAATTCAAACAGATCGCGAGCGAGTTCGCCAGAATGCAGCATTTCGGGTTTCCGCGCTATCGCAGACCGGAAGTCGCCATTGCATACTCCTTTGAAAGCAATATTGCATCTCACCCGCCCGGACCAAGCAACACGGTCCGGCAATATTTCGCCGTCGGTTATGCCGACCAAGTGAAAAGCGCCGTAGAACCTTTTTTTGAGGACAACATTGACATCGCGCTCATCAACATCGGCCATAGCACCCTAGACTACAAACTCGTAGTTGTGCCAGCAGACTACGTGATGGACGCGGCAAGCGCCGAGGCGATTCGGAACTATGTGCGCAATGGCGGGACGTTAATCATGACCGCGTTCTCTGCCAAAGTGGATGAGAACAGTCAGTGGTTCGATACACCGCTTCCCGGACGCTTGAACGATGTGTTCGGGATTCGCACGTCGGAGTTCTACCGGCCGGCCTCTCCGCCAGAGATCAGTTTGAACGGCAAAGTTGAAAAAGCCACCATTGGCTTCTATGAAGTGCTTGAGTCCCACACGGCGAAGACAATGGCGATGTTTGCGAATACCCCGGAAGAGTCGCCCGCCATCACAATCAACAATTTCGGCAAAGGACGCGCCATCTACGTCGCCGTTCCCGCACAAATGCCGATACTTGCTCCGCTCGTACGCAGCCTTTACGCAGACCTCCGCATCGAGAGGGGACCGGAGACTCCTTCAGGCGTTTATGCGCGCGTGGTTGAAGGTAAAACGCTCTATGTGAATACCACCGCGGATGAGAAAACCATCACGATAGGCGGAAGTAGACGCGGCGTCATCAGCGGCAAATCGTACTCGGGCACCCTTCGTCTGAAGCCATACGATGCAGAACTGGTGGAGTAAAAAAGCGAGGCATCGTGCGTTCACAATTCCTGAGGAACATGCTTTTGGTGTTCTCGTCGGCCTGTTGCGCATAGGCACCAGTCAAATTCATGCTCCGGCCTCGTGAATTTCAAGACGCCAAATCGAAATCACAAAGCTCCAGGTGTCGCAGCCGGAACACGGAGAGTAGTCCGCCGATCGGGCAAACCGCGCCACTCCAGGCCTGCTGCCGAGTTTAGGGTGTGATGAATCGCTGAACCGTCCTGTGTGGGGAGGAGAGAAGAAAGAGCGAGAGCCACCATCCCCAAGCCTTCGGCTTAGATCCGCGCCTCATGTCATCCACGGCAAGACTTGAGTCAGCGCGTCCACATCCTTAGGATGCACAAAAAATCAACATCCGTCCTGAGAAGCGGTGTATCATTCCTAGTTGAGTATTCGCTAACTGTACCGCTAACTATGAGAAAGAGAGTAACAATTCACGAAATCGCACAACTGGCCAAAGTGTCGACAGCAACCGTTTCGCGCACGATTAATCGTGTGCCCACTGTCGACCCCGTTCTGGCCAGACGCATTCGTAAAGTGATTGAAAAGGAAGGCTACTATCCGAACACCAACGCGCGCGCTTTGGTCCGAGGACACAGTCGCACTCTTGGCCTCATTGTCTCCGAGATCACGAATCCTTTCTTCCCTGAGATCATACAAACTTTCGCGAAGTTGGGTGCTCAGAACAATTACGAGATCTTGTTGAGTTCAATCGACCACGATCCCCGATCGATAGAGATCACCGCACGGCAAATGTTTGAGCGCAGCGTGGGCGCGGTTGCGATTTTGACCTTTGGGGGCGAGGCGCCGCTCATCGACATTCTCACCACGCGTAACATTGCAGTGTTCGCTGTCGATGCCGACCGGCCCCGACCGTTGCTGAAAACCATTCAGATTGATTACGAGCACGGCATTCGCCAGGCTGTACAGCACCTGGCGGCATTGGGACACGAGCGCATCGCTTTTATCGGTGGACCACAACAGTTGAAGACTGCCGCAATGCGAAAATTCGCGGTTCAACAATGCATGAAAGAAATTGACTTAGAGCTTCTTCCGGAATTGTTCGTCGATGGGGATCACACGATCGACGCCGGTCTGAAAGCACTATCCATTCTCGCCACCATGCGCGATCGCCCCTCGGCTGTGCTCTGCTCAAACGATATGACGGCCATCGGGGTGATGCGAGCTGCCTTCGACCTTGGTCTCAGCATTCCGCAAGATTTGTCGGTCATCGGGTTCGATGACATTCGCCTGGCGCAATTTATGACTCCACCACTTACCACGGTGCAGTTGTCGCAGACCGAGATCGCCCGCCTGTCATTTTCAGGATTGCTCGATTCTCTAGACCCTCGCCGCGGTGGAAGCATACGACAGGTTTATTCGATTAAGACGAACCTCGTACTTCGACATTCGACGGCGCTCGCACCCGGTTGCATTAAGAATAGAGCGGCAACCGCATTCTCGGAATCAGATTAGGCATTGAAGCTTGCCCAGAAACTGCAATCGAGGGAGGCCCTAAGCTTGACCCTTTGAACCACATAGAGGAAGACTGTTTCTGTTCCAGCCACCTGAGTCCACACCATTTTCGTTCCTAGGTTGTCCTCGATATTGATGTGTTGCTTGTACGTGGAAACCACTTAGACGATAACGAAGCGTCGGTTTCGACCGGGCTCTGCCGTGTGAAAGCATGTCCGAAATTATGGTCCATTAACAGTCCACGAATTGTTTCCGAACCTTACTAAAACGTTTCTGTAGCGCCATCCGTGCCGCGTGTTTGCTGTTAGTTACGAGTGAAATGGTCGCTGTCACGGCAGAGGCCGCGGGTTCGAGTCCCGTCGTCCCCGCCATTCTTTTTTAGCACTTGCAACCCTCACGTCCAGCAAATCAGGGATGTCAGGGGACGATAAGCGCCGAACGAGAATGGTCCCCTCCGAGAACGGTTCCAAACAGCGCTCATTGGACTAGGTTTGTCTTCGGCAAAATACCGCCTGGTTGTGCGAGATAACCACACCTACGGCTGGAGGATGGCGCGAGGACAGGTGATTGAGTTACCACCCGTGGCGACCTCAGCTGAAAACTCCAGTGGACTCCGACGTGATGCCACCCGACGAAGTGGTATGTCAAGTCGTCCCGCCAAGTCGTCCCGGTTGACGAATTCCGAACATTACAGTTAAAGACCGGCATGGGTGCGAAATGAAGACTAAAAAAGCAACCGCCGTTTCGCGGACGACGGATGAAGTGAAGACCAACATCGTTGCGAGCATCGAGTTCGCGATCTGCGCCTCGTTGCACGAAGAATACACTGACGCAGACTTCGTCCAGGCGAGAGAACCGTCCCCCTGGTTCAAGGACTAGTCATCAGAACGAAACCGCAAGCGGCACTCCGTCAAAATTAGCAATCCGAACCGCTTGTTTGAGCTTCACTTCAATGCGCCTGCGAAATGGCGAAAGCATTCGTGAACCTGTGGCGAGTCGAAGCGTTAGGACGCGTCGTGCGTCTGACCAGTGCAACTCCGTTCCCATCCATTCGCCATCGCGGTAGTTGAAGGAGATGCCGTCATCTTCATAGAGCAGGAAAGAACCATCGGTTCCGGGATAGATGAAAATGGAAAGAGGTTCGTCCACTTTCTCGCCGGTGTGCTGCTTCACGGGGCCGAGGGGCAGGATGGTGCCCGCTCGCACATAGAGCGGCACGGTTTCCAGATCGATCGGGCGCACAACCTCCCGGCCTCCTTCCAGTCGTTCGTTCGTCCAGAAGTCGTACCAGATGCCGCGTGGCAGGTACACGTTGCGCGAAGTTGCGCCTTGCTCCAGAACCGGTGCCACCAGAATGTCGCGGCCCCACAAATATTGGTCCTGGCACAAGACGGCCTTTGGATCGTCGGGATAATGTAGCCACAGCGCGCGCATGACGGGCAGTCCTGTAATTGTGCACTCGCGTACAGCGCTGTATAGATAGGTAAGCAGCCGGTAGCGAAGTTCCAGATACTTGCGGCAGATCGGCTCGACCTGCGCATTGTGTAGCTGGCTTGGGTCGGGAATCGCAGCGCCATCGTAGTTGCGGATCTCGACGGGGCCAGGGTCGCCGGTGTTCCATCCCCAAGGCAGGCGCAACTTCCAGGCGCGACCGTGCGAGCGGAACAACGTGCAGAATGCTCCGAACTGAAACCAGCGCAAATACAACTCCGCGGTGAATTCCTTCGTGGGAACGAATCCTCCGATGTCCGTCCCCCAATAGGGAATGCCCGTGAGACACGTATTGATTGCGATCGGAACCTGCGTTTTCAGCGTCTCCCACGTGGAGTAAACGTCACCAGACCACAAAAACGATGCGTAGCGTTGCATGCCCGCATAACCATTACGGTGGAGTGCATACGGACGTTCATGGGGCCGGTCGATCTGGGGGCCTTCCCAGTGCATGCGATTTCGCGCCAGCCGGGATGGGATATCCAGCGCGTCGCCCTCGTCGGGCCACCAACCGTCGATTCCTGTCCCGAAGACCTTTCGGTGCGCGTCCCAATAACAACTCGCGTCTTCCATATCGAAGTTGGACAATTCACACCGGTCCTGAACGGAGCCACCGAGGTTGGCTGCCAGAATTACGTCATGGAGTACGACGCGGAAATTGTCGTTGTGAAGTTGATTGACTATTTGTCTTGGATCGGGAAAGACGCGAGAGTTCCAGGAAAAGGAACCATTCTCCGTATTCCAGCCCGACGGGCAAAAGCCAGTGCCCAGGTAAATCAGAGCATCGCAGGGGAGCTTCTTTTCGCGGAATATCTTAGCCTCCGTGAGTACTTCGTCACGGTTCGCAAGTGTGCGATGCGATTGCTGATATCCGAGACTCCAGAGCGGAGGCAGTTCGGCGTGCCCCGTCAGACGGGCGAGTTCGGCCATAATCGTTGCCGGCTCTTGCGAAGCAACGAAAAACATGTCGAGGGGCCATGCGCTGTCTGGGCTTGCGGGGTGGAACTTGCTTTGAGGTCCGGTGAAATCGAATGTTCCAAAGGGCTGATGAAAATATATCGCCCAGCCAGCCGTGCTGATGATCCACGGGATGGGGACGCGGCCACCGTGTGTTTCGAGCTTATAGCCACCCTGTCCGCTGACCATACCATCGACCGAGCCCCGCCGGTCGAATTGAGGCCCGCCCTCTCCGAGTCCCAGCAGCGGACAGTCTCCGGTCGCGAAAGAGACGATACCGGTGCTGCAGTCCACCGAAAGCTTTTGGATTTCGGCCCCGCTACCGGTTGTGATGGTCAGCCGTAGCGGATCGAACGATGCATGAATGCTCAGGTCGCCAGACCGAATAGTTCGATCTGCGGTGTCGCCACGCAGCCTCGCGACTGGGTTGCCCCAGGATTCGTGCACAAGAGAGCCGTTGAAAGAAACCTCTGCAGTCTTGGCCTTCTTGACGGGAATGCCGGTCACGCGAACAGTCTGAGGGCTCACTGGAACGAGCTGGACTTCGCACTCATCGCCAGCGGTGGGACCAGCAGACTCTGGGATGAGACTCTTGGTTGGCAGAGCCAGCGTCGCAGATATCGCGGCGAATTGTTTCAGAAGACGACGCCTGCTCCATTGTTCGCTCATGAATTGTCACCGGAATAATACCGCAAGAAATGGGTGGGTGAACGTAATCTCACCGACGAGTTGATTGACCGAAACGGAGGATTGCCGCGAGACGAGTAAACGATTACTGTGTCGCGCGCTATAATCCCGTGGCACCCACTACCCGGCTGCAAAGGAGGAGAAGTTCATGGCCAAGAAACCCGCGATATCGCGCCGACAGTTTGTGACATCTGCTGCTGCGGTGGCCGCCTTTTCGGTTCTTCCGGCCAGGAGAGCCATTGCTGGGATGGTTGAAGAAGTCGCGACTCTCACGAGTTCGCCACAAAACTCGGTCACACTCACCGACAATCCCAACTGGAGAGACCAAGGGATTGAAAACCTGGCGAAATCACCTCACGCCAAACTTCGAAATATTCCGGTGCGTGCAGTGACGATCCAGGACGGGTTCTGGGGACGTCGCCGTGAGATTAACGTCTCCAGGAGTATCCCCACGATGCACGACCTGCTCGAAGCGAATGGCCGCATGAGCAATTTCCGTCGGCTCGTGCATAAGAGCGACGCTGCGCAGCATGGTCCCGTGTATTCCGATTCCGATGTCTATAAGTGGACGGAGGCGGTCGGCTTTGTGCTGCAGTCGGGCGACCGTCCCGATCTTCGCGGGACCGCCGAAAAAGCAATTAACGACGTCGTGGCCGCGCAGGAACCAAGCGGCTACCTGAACACCTATTACGTCGATGACCACACGTCGCTTCGGATGCTGCCGCAAACGCAGACGACCGGCCACGAGCTTTACAACATCGGCCACATGCTGCAGGGAGCGATTGCTTACTATCGTGCGACTGGGGACCGCAAGTTACTCGATGCCGGCATTCGGTTCGTGGACGATTTCCTGATCCCAAACTACGGTCCGGCTCCCAGGAAGCCGATCGTCTCCGGCCACCCTGAGATTGAAATGGGATTGATTGAGCTCTATCGGATTACCGGCGACAAGCGACAACTCGACCTTGCCGCCTACATCTTGCAGGGAGATAAGCGTATCGAACTTCCCGAGCGCAGAACGATCTACATGTTCAGTGGCACTCCGTTTACAGATCGGACCAAACTCGAAGGCCACGCGGTTCGGGCCATGTATGCGTGCTGCGGGGCGACGGATTATTACATGGAGACAGGTGACGACTCTTACTGGAAGACCTTGAACACGTTGTGGAACGACATGGCCACAACCAAGATGTATGTGACCGGGGGAGTTGGCTCGCGGTCTGACGGAGAAGCCTTCGGCGATGCCTACGAGCTTCCAAACTTCCGTGCCTACGGGGAAAGCTGCGCCGCCATCGGGAACATGATGTGGAACTGGCGCATGCTGGCCGTGACTGGAGACGCGAAGTTCACGGACGTCATCGAACGAGCACTCTACAACGGCATCAACTCTGGAATGTCGCTTGATGGAACGATGTACTGCTATCGTAATCCGCTGGCATTCGATCCTTCGACGGGCGATAAGATACGCAACCCGTGGTACGACACCACCTGCTGTCCTCCTAATCTCGAGCGAACGTTTGGGTCCCTACCCGGATATTTCTACAGCACCAGCAGCGACGGAATCTATGTGCACCTCTACGACAACTCAGAACTGGACTGGCACTTGGAAACTGGCACAGGGCTGAAGGTTACACAAAAGACAAACTATCCTTGGGATGGAAATGTGGAAATCACGGTAACGCCATCGCAGCCAACCGAGTTTGCGCTGTATCTACGAATTCCCGGGTGGGCGGATGGCGCCCAGGTGGCGGTGAACGGCAAAGCGCTGGCGGATGTGAAGCCAGGGCAGTATCTGCCTATACGTCGTCGCTGGTCAACTGGAGACCGCATCCATTTGCTAGCGGAAATGGCGCCGCAAATACTAGAAGCGAATCCACGCGTGGCCGATGACACCGGACGCGTCGCGGTCCAACGCGGACCGCTCATCTACTGCCTCGAGGAACTCGATCAGGCGAACGGCGTGGCTTTGAGCGATGTAGCGCTGGCATTGGGAAAGCGACCTGAGTCCGAGTTTCAGACCGAGATGAAGAGCGATCTGCTTGGCGGAGTGTTGTTGCTCCACCACGCGGGTGTCACCTATGAGAGAAGTGCGTCTGCCAGTACGCTGTACCCGCGGTATACCGGAGCCACGGCGAGGACCAGGCAAATCGCGCTCACATTTATTCCCTACTATGCCTGGGCGAACCGGCAAGCAACCTCGATGCAGGTTTGGACTCCTCTCTTCAAAGCTTGAGAAGTACGTGGTCGAGAACAACGCCGGGTTGCCCAGTAGTGCCGGCCGAATCGAGGACTGGAATCTTGCCGCGGTGGAGAATCGCTGTCCTGGTGAGCGCCGCGGTTGCGATCAGCTATTTGGATCGCCAGACGGTTCCCGTTGCCGTTACCGCAATCAGCAAAGATATTCCGCTTTCGAATGAACAGTTCTCTACTCTGCAATCCGCGTTCCTGTTTTCATACGCCTTCATGTATGCCGGAGGGGGGAAGTTAGCCGATGTCTTGGGAACGCGTATTGGATTCACGGTCATCATGATCTTCTGGTCACTGGCTTGCGCGAGTCATGCTCTGGCCGCGAGCTTCGCAATGCTTGCGATCAGCAGATTTCTACTCGGTATGGGTGAAGGAGGAGGCTTTCCCGCGGCCACGAGAACGGTCGCCGAATGGTTTCCGACGAACGAACGGGCCACCGCGTTGGGCATCATCAACGCAGGAACTGCTGTAGGAGGAGTGGTCGCGACGCCGATGATTGCCTTAATCCTCAGCGTCTTGAACTGGCGGTGGATCTTCGTGATCTCGGGAGGACTTGGTCTCCTCTGGACGGTCTGGTGGCGACTCTCGTATTCGTCCCCCGAGCGACATGGGAACGTTGTCAGTGAGGCCGAGATTGGGGATGCATCGGCAGCGAAGTTGCGCTGGATCGATCTGTTGCGCATCCGTGAAGTTTGGGGGTTGGTGGCGGGGAAATTCCTCAGTGATGCAGCCTGGTATTTCTACCTTTTCTGGTTGCCGAAATATCTGTACGACGCCCGCAGGTTCGACATCAAGTCGGTTGGCACGTTCGCTTGGATTCCGTACGCGGCGGCAGGAATCGGTTGCCTCGTTGGCGGGTGGTTCTCAAGCTATCTGCTAAGTCGTGACTTCTCATTAGGGGTGGCAAGAAAATCAGCACTAGGCCTGAGCGCCGTGGTCATGCCCCTTATCATTCTTGTTCCGCATGTCGCAGTCTCGTGGGCAATCGCGATCTTCAGCGTTGCATATTTCGGTCAGCAATCCTGGTCGACGCTGGTTATGGTCTTGCCCACTGATTTATTGCCGCGCCGCGTGGTGGGTTCGGTGGCGGGGCTGGTTGGCTTCGGTGGCGCAATGGGTGGGATTGCATTTGGGCAACTGGTTGGCTATCTATTGGACCATGGCATCGACTACAGCGTGGTCTTTGCTTTGGCTGGATCGTTTCACGTAGTTGCCTTCGTTGTTATTCTGGCTGCGATTCCGTCGTTCCCGCCTCAGGATTTGGAGCGGAGATTGAGTTATCAAGGAGCGCGATGAAGATCAAAGAGATTCGCACGCGCGTGTTCCGATGGCGTGGGCGGACTACGCCGTTGCCGCCGCATTTCTGCACCAATCCCATGGATCTGCTGCAACTGCCGGAAGCGTCCATGGGAACCTTCACTTTCCACGGATGGCTCGTAGTCGAGATCTTTACGGACAATGGCTTCGTGGGTATTGGGAACGCCGCGTTGGCGCCGCAGGTGACGAAGCAGACGATTGACCTGTATTTGAATCCTCTGTTGGTGGGTCAAGATCCATGGGACATCGAGTTTCTGTGGCAGCACATGTATCGCAAGACGATGGCGTTTGGCCGCAAAGGGATCGGGATGGCTGCAATCAGTGCCGTCGATATTGCGCTCTGGGACATTCTGGGCAAATCGGCGAAGCAACCTGTTTACCGGCTGCTCGGAGGCAGAACTAAGTCTCGCATTCCGGTCTACGCCAGCCGCCTTTATGCCACCGAGTCCAGCGATCTCGCCGCCGAGGCAAGACGCTACAAAGATCAAGGCTACAAAGCGATGAAGCTTCGCTTCGGCTGGGGCCCGGCGGACAGCGCCGCTGGGATGCAACACAATATTGACCTGGTTCGCACGGTGCGCGAAGCCGTAGGGGACGGCATCGATGTGATGGCCGACGCCTACATGGGCTGGACGCTCGACTACGCCAAGCGAATGCTTCCGCTCTTGGAACCGTTTCACCTGCGCTGGCTCGAAGAGCCGGTTATCCCCGACGACGTTCGCGGCTATGCCGAGTTGAAATCCCGGGGGCTAGTTCCGATCGCGGGCGGCGAGCACGAATTCACCCTTTACGGCTTTCGCGACTTGCTGGAGGCTCGCGCCGTTGACTACGTTCAGTTCGACACGAACCGCGTAGGCGGCATCACCCAAGCGCGCAAAATCGCGGTGCTTGCCGAGGCATATTCCGTTCCCGTGATCCCCCATGCTGGTCAGATGCACAATTATCACGTTGTCATGGCGAGCCTCAATTCTCCCATGGCCGAATATTTTCCGATGGTGGATGTGGAAGTAGGAAATGAACTCTTCTGGTATCTCTTTACAGGTGAGCCGAAGGCAAAAGACGGCTTCGTCGATCTGGATGAAAGCGTCCCAGGTCTCGGTCTGTCGCTTGACGAAACGAGGCTGGAGAGCTTTGAAGTTGTTGAATAGAGTTGGTTCGGGAAGGGGCGAAATCGGATCTCATGACGCGACTGGTTCAAATCAAGAAAGGCACCGTGCGACGTGTGGCGCTGGTCGAGGAACCGCATCTCCGTGTGCTCGACGGCTGCAGTTCTGTGTACGAACTGGCAAAATCGGCCATCAAGGCGGGCTCGAAGCTCAGCGATCTGGCGCAGAAACGACTTATAACGGAACGCCTAGACTACGATCTTGTGTACAGCAGCGGCTCGGAATGGCGATTGTTGCCGCCGATTGACCATCCAGATGAACCTTCGCGTTGCATGATCTCTGGCACGGGCCTCACGCACCTGGGGAGCGCTCGGGATCGCCAATCGATGCATGCAGTCGCCAGCGATGAGACGACCGATAGCATGAAGATGTTCCAATGGGGCAAGGAGGGCGGGAGGCCCGCGCCGGGGACCATTGGCACTCCCCCAGAATGGTTCTACAAAGGCACAGGCATGACCTTGCGAGCGCACGGACAGCCACTCGATATTCCATGCTATGCGGAGGACGGAGGCGAGGAGGCAGAGATTGCGGGCATCTATGTGATTGGGCCAGACGGATCTCCGTACCGCATAGGGATGGCGGGAGGCAATGAGTTTTCCGATCACCGTTTCGAGAAGAAGAACTATCTCAACTTGGCGGGCTCAAAACTCCGAACCTGTGCGCTCGGCCCCGAGCTCGTCGTGGACCCTGAGTTTTCGTCCGTATCCGTGGGAGTGAACATTGGTCGGGGGGGTAGTGTGCTCTGGTCAGGAACGTTCCTCACTGGGGAAGCTGAGATGTGCCATAGCTTGCAGAACCTTGAACATCATCACTTCAAATTTGAAGGCCATCGACGGCCGGGAGACGTCCACATCCATTTCTTTGGGACCGACTGCTTGAGCTTTGGCGCGGGCATCCAGCTGAAAGATGGAGATGTGATCGAGATCGCATTCGAGGGTTTTGGGCGGCCTCTGCGCAATCCGGTTCAGGTGGCGAACTCAGCGTCAACGCTGATCGAAGTCACTTCTTTAGGGTGAGAGAATAATGGCAAAATCAAGCGTTGCCGTTCTAGGTCTTGGCATCATGGGCGGAGGCGTGGCAGCACGTCTGCTGTCCGCCGGGTTTCCACTGTCGGTCTATAACCGGAATCGCGAGCGGACTGCGAAGTTCGCGGACGCCGGCGCGCTCGTTGCAGCTTCACCGCGAGAGGCCGCCGCGCGAGCCGAGATCGTCATCAGTATGGTCGCGGACGACGCCGCGTCTCGGAGCGTGTGGCTTGGGGCAGACGGGGCGTTGGCCGGGGTTTCGCCGGGTTCACTGTTGCTGGAATCGAGCACGCTGTCGGTGGACTGGGTCAGGGAACTCGGTGCCGCCGCGGCCCAGAAAAAGTGCGATTTTCTTGATGCCCCCGTTACCGGAAGCAAGCCTCACGCCGCAACAGGTGAGCTGTTTTTCATGGTGGGAGGCTCAGTCGCAGGTTTCGCCCGAGCGCGAGACGTTTTGTCGGTTCTTGGCCGGGAAGCTTTACACCTTGGCCCGAACGGAAGTGGCGCGCTCGTAAAATTGATTAACAACTTTGTTTGCGGCGTCCAAGCGGCGTCCTTTGCTGAAGCAATATCCCTCGTCAATGCGAGTGGCCTTGATCGCGAGAAATGTATCTCCGTCCTGGCGAACAGTGCGCTGGCCAGTCCGCTGATCAAGAGGATGTTGACGAGCATGGCGGCGGACGACTTCACTCCGAATTTTCCACTGAAACTGATGACGAAGGATATCGGGTACGCTATCCAGGAGGCCGCGAAATGCGGTGTTCCGCTCCAAACGGCTGCTCCTGCTCTCGAGGTTTTCAAACAAGCAGTTAAAGAGGGGCTGGGCGACCTGGACTTCTCCGCAGTAGTGAAGTCTCTGAAGAAGTGAGGAGACGCTTGGCCGAGGCGGCCAGGAGGTCTGGGCATTCATTAGGAAATTTTGACAGTTGAGAGTGGACAACTCTCGCTAGATTATTTTGGGATTGCACGCCATACCCATGATGTCAGCATTCATTCCGAAGAAACATCGTCTCATACTTGCTTTGCTGGCCTTTTGTCCTGTGATATTCGCGCAGACCGCAACGGACAGCATCGGGCCCATTACTGTGGCGTTGCGCAGCCGGGAATTTGAACAGGCCCTCCAACTGCTACATCCCGCGCTACAAGCGTCCCCAAAAAGCCCGCAGCTGTGGACTTTGCAAGCCCTGGCTTTCTCGGGAAAGGGAGATCCAAAGCAAGCACTGGTCTCGTACCAAAGGGCACTGAAGATTGTCCCAGACTACCTCCCGGCTCTAGAAGGTGCTGCCGAAATTGAGTACGAGAATGGAAGCAAGCAGGCTTTACCGCTCTTGCAACACGTCTTGCGCCTGAAGCCGGGCGACCAGACCAGCCACGCCATGTTGGGTGTAATGGCGTATAAGCGAGGCGACTGTGCACAGGCAGTGAAGGACTTTGAGCAGAGCGGCCCTCTGCTGGAGGCGCAACCTGCAGCGATGAGACAGTACGGTGTCTGTCTGATGGACCTCAAACACCCGGAAAAGGCGATTCCCATCTTTCAACGAATATTGACATCTCACCCGGATGATCCTCGCGGGCGACGCGGTCTAGCCGCGGTCCAACTTGCGGTAGGGGAACCGCAAGATGCGCTCACTACGTTGCAACCCCTGCTCGTGACCGGCGATCCAGAAGTGAGCACAATGCAGTTGGCGGCCGCTGCCTACGAGGCCGACAAAGATACGCCCAACGGGGTCAAGATGCTTCACGAGGCGATTGTCAAAGACCCGCGCAACGTCGCTCTCTATGTGGACTTCGCCAACATTGCGATGACTCACCAGTCGTTCCAGACCGGGATCGATATGATCAACGCGGGTCTCGATCTGCAACCCGAGGCGGCGGGACTCTTCCTGGCGCGTGGTGTCCTCTACGTGCAACTCGCCGAGTATGAGAAAGCGGAGTCAGACTTCGAAAAGGCCGAGCAGCTAGACCCACAGCAGTCCGTCAGTGCGGCGGCACAAGGAATGGTCGCGGAGGAGAAGAACAGGAACGACCCTGACATCGCTCTGGCAACGGTGCGGTCAAAACTCCTGAAGAAGCCCAGCGATCCTTTTCTTTGGTATCTTCAGGCCGCCATTCTCTCGCAGAAGGCGCCTCCATCCGGCAGTGCTGAGTTCCAGCAAGCCATACAATCGGCGAGGAAGGCAGTTGCTCTTCAGCCGTCTCTTTCTGCTGCGCACGATGTTTTGGCGAAGCTTTATTTGCAGCTTGGACAGAGTGGACTTGCCAGCAAGGAATGCCGGCTGGCTTTAGGTTACGATCCGAAAGACCAGACCGCGCTTTATCACTTGGTCCTCGTGCTGCGAAAGACGGGCGACAAAACGGAAATCCCGGATCTGCTGAAGCGATTGGCGACAGCCCGGCAGGAAGCAACCAAGGAAGAAGCGGAACATAATCGCTACAAACTGGTCGTCGAGCGAGGCACATCCGACTAGCCGAGCACGCGCTCGGTTCGTCATTGCCGGATTTGAGTAAACCTTTACTCGCATAGTCGTTCGCCGCCATAATTAGGAGCGCTTCCACGGGCCATAGTCTATGACGATCACCCGCCGTTCGTTTGTGTTCCTCTCTGTTTGTGCTTCCGTCCAACAGATGTTGGGGCAACAAGGAATTGCCTCCCGTGACGTGAAGGCCCAGGCGAAACCTGCCCCTTCGGGTCGCGCATTCAATGCGCACTTCACTGATGTGGCAGAAGCGGCAGGCCTGCGCGCGCCTGTCATTTATGGGGGCGTGGATGCCAAGAAGTACATCATGGAAGCAAACGGGTGTGGTTGTGCATTCCTTGATTACGACAACGACGGCTGGATGGACATCTTCCTGCTCTCGGGAACGCGACTGGAAGGCGCTCCACCCGAAGCGACTAATCGCCTCTATAAGAATAATCGCGATGGAACCTTCACCGATGTTACCGACAAAGCCGGACTCCGAGCGGTGGGCTGGGCGAACGGTGTGTGTGTTGGCGACTATAACAACGACGGCTTCGACGACATCTTCTGCACCTATTTTGGGCAAAACCGACTCTATCGCAACAACGGCGATGGGACGTTCACGGATGTGACCAAGCTCGCTGGACTGTGGGATGACTCCCCGGCACGCTGGGGGGCCGGCTGCGCTTTCGTGGACTACAACCGCGATGGTCACCTCGATCTTTTCGTCTCGAACTACATCCGGTTTTCATTCGAACATGCCCCGGCTCCGGGGGAGAACTCCACCTGCAACTGGAAAGGCGTCCCGGTTAATTGTGGCCCCCGCGGGCTCCCTACAGGCAGACACTCTCTTTACCGCAATAACGGGGATGGAACCTTCTCGGATGTTACGAAGCAGGCGGGCATTGGTGGCGCAACCGAGAGCTACGGTATGACCGTTGTCACGGCCGACTTCGACGAAGACGGTTGGCCCGATATCTTCGTGGCCTGTGATTCCACACCAAGCCTGCTCTTCATGAACAATCATGACGGAACCTTCCGCGAAGAGGGGGTGATGCGCGGAGTAGCGTTGAGCGACGATGGCATGGAACAGGCAGGGATGGGCGTCGGTATTGGCGACTACAACCTCGACGGGCACCTCGATTTGTTCAAGACTCATTTCATCGGCGACACCAGTGGCTTCTACCGCAACGACGGCAAAGGGAACTTCGACGAAGTGACGCGCCTGGCGAAGGTCGGTGTCGAAACGCGATTCACCAGTTGGGGCGCGGGTATGGTCGACTTGGACAACGATGGCTACCCCGACGTGCTCTTCGTGACCGGCAGCGTTTATCCCGAGGTAGAGCGCAAGTTGCCACAATATCCATATAAGACCCCGCGAGTTTTGTTTCGCAATCTGGGTAACGGTACCTTCGAAGAGCTGGAGTCGCAGGCCGGCGACGGAATTACCGCGCGTCATAGCAGCCGCGGCTGTGCCTTCGGAGACTTTGACAATGACGGTGACGTCGACGTCCTCATCGTCAACATGAATGAAGCGCCCTCCCTTTTGCGGAATGATATGAAAGTCAAAGGGAACTGGCTCAAGGTGAAGCTGGAGGGTGTGAAATCAAACCGCAGCGCGATCGGAGCTCGGGTATTGGTGCACTATGGAAAAAAAGTGCAGGCACAAGCAGTGCTTAGTCAGTCCAGCTACTATTCGTGCAACGATCCGCGCTTACATTTTGGTCTGGGCACAGCTGCGTTGGCGGATATCGACATCTACTGGCCGAACGGATTGCACGAGACGCACAAAGGCATCGCTGCTAACCAACTGGTGACGCTTCGCGAAGGCGTGGGCCGCGTTGCTAACAAGGGCTGGCTGCCCAAAGGCTAAATCCTTGCGACCGCTTCTAGCCGGACACGGAAATAATGCCTTGCTTAATGGCAACTGACGCAGCTTCGGTGCGGTCGCACACGTCGAGCTTCTGGTTAATACTGTTAACGTGATTTCGAACCGTATACGTACTGATGCCGAACGCTCGGCCGATTTCTTTGTTGGTGAATCCCCTCGAGAGCATTTCCAGAATTTCCAACTCGCGCGGACTCAGAGTGGAACGATGGGTCCTATCGGAGAGTCTGCTGGCAATCGCTGGGGGGAAGTACCGCCTGCCGGCGTGGACCGCCACAATGGCTGCCACCATTTCGTCACGCGAGGTTTCCTTCAACAGGTATCCTCGCGCGCCGGCTTGAACGGAGCGATAGATCTCCTCCTCGAATTCGAAGCTCGACAGAATGATGACTTGCGGCGGAGATACGAGCTTGCTCAGGGCTTGCAGAGCCTCGATCCCGCTCATTTTGGGCATCCGCAAATCCAGCAAAACCACATCGGCAATGCAGTGCTCAAGCAAGGCCAATGCCTCTTCGGCGCCGGCTGCGGCGCCGACCAACTTCAGGCCCGGCTGCTTGCAAAGCATGCTGCTCAAACCAGCCCTTACCACCGGGTGGTCATCAACGATGAGCAGCCGGATTGGTGCCTTTGTTTGTCGGTTGTTCATGGAATTGACGCTCCCAAAAGAAATGCCAAATCGATGTTGGCCACAACGCGCGCATAAGCTTGGCCGGCATCGGCGCGATTGCCTGCACGACTGTACCCCGACCGGGCGCACTTCGGATTTGCAAGTCTGCGGAGATAGCATCGGCACGTTTTCTCATGCCTCGGATTCCGAAACCTGCTGAATCCGCGCCCACAATAAAACCTTTGCCGTCGTCTTCGACTAGTAATTGTAAAGTCGCCTCACAATAATTCAGCGATATCAGCAGGGTATTCGGATTGGCGTGGCGAACGGCGTTGGCGAGAGCTTCCTGGCCGATGCGAAAAAGTGTATCGGAGATACGCGCTGGTATGCTGTGTGCCTCGCCTGAAGTGAAGGCCGTAACCCGTATCGCTCCACCGGCCACCATGCTCTTGGCACTCTGCTCGAGGGCTCGCAGCAGCCCGACAGACTCTAAGAGTTCGGGCCTAAGGGCAGCGATGCTCCGCTTGGCTTCCTCATGACTTCGGCGCACCATACTGGATGCCAGATCAAGCTCGCGGTCGATAGCATCTCTGTCATTGATCTCATCGCGAATCGCCTGTAGCTGAAATCCTATACCGGCAAAACTTTGGGCCAGCGTGTCATGCATCTCATGAGCCAGGCGTTGACGTTCGTCCAGCACCGCCATGAGCCTCCATCTCTCAACGTAATGGCGGAGAGTCTGTGCGGCCAGTATGAAAAGTAGAATCGCGATCGTTGCGACAACAATGTTCCCGGTGCTCCACCAGGGAGGGCCCTGAAGTACTTCGACGTCATTAACCGAGGGCAGCAGGATCGCGAACGGCGTCAGGTCGTGCGTATAGGTGGAATCCACCACGCAGATACCGCGCAGTCGCAAGCGACTCTTACTCTTCAGCCGCGAAAAAAATCCAGCACCGCTCGTTCCATTGGCGATTGCCCGGAAGGACTGATTGTCTTCTGCTAGATCCAATACCATTGTGTGGTTGGGACCTTCTTCCTTGCTTTCCAGACGACTTTCGACTTCGATGTATTGCGCATCGAAGGACCCTGTGGCGGCCTGCGAAGCCGTAACGCTCATGGAATGAATCGGAGCGTGGGACCACAGGATGTGAACCTCCGCATCTTTCAAAACGGAGCTGAAATCGTGCAGCTCCGCATTTCCTCTGGCTTCCACTTGATCGCCTATCTGGGGAGGCATTTTCGCTCGAAAATTCTGAATTGCCAGGCCGCCGGTGGAATCCTGGACGAACAGGTTCGGAAAAGTTAGAGTCACTACGCCGTGGATCGTAACGTGCGCCGGTTTGTCGGGCGCCAGAGCCCGAAGACTAACAATCGGTTGTTCCTCAGGATCGACGTGATGATCGCGCATATCGAGATACATCGGCTCGAAATACTGATTCTGGGCATCACTCGCTGCGCGCAAGGGATCCGAATCGCCGCGCGACTTTCCCGTTGGTCCGACTATTGGATCAGGGTCCGCGAGTGGTATTTGCACGCCCGCTGTCAGGTTCAACAGATCTTGGTAGGTAGCTGCCCGAACCTGCACATTCCTCCAGAGGCCCCCCGTCTGGTAAGACTTCAGACCAAAGCGACCAGACTGAATACAATCGGGTTCATGGACAGCGTCGGTTGTGATCTGGCCAGAAGATGAGGTTGCAATGGCCACGATGTTGCATCCGTAGGCCAGAAGCTTGAGGTGATACCACTGCTGCGCGTAAACGCGCGGTGTAACCCGCGTTGCCTGATATTCGATCCAACCGTAGCCGGCGCGTCCCAGGATGAGCGTGTTATCAAGATCACGTAATCCTGCATAGTAGCCGTTATAGGCATCCACGCCCTCTTCCTCGTTGTTGGCGCGAATGATTAGACCAGCATCCCCGTATTGCCCCAAAAGCTGGACATCCGCTTCGACCAGGTAGTCCCTCAAACGGGAGCTTCCACTCATTGACTTGGCTCCGCGTTCGTCGGAATTGTTCCGCATAGCGCCATCGACGATCTCCCATGCGCCGCCGAAAGCCTGCCAGTCGTCTTGCTTTTCGAGACGAAAGGAATCGCTATAGAGCGTTTGCCGTGAAAGTTGGGAAGAACGCCATCGTACCGAGAACACCATTGCCATGAGAGCTATAGAAACTGCGAACGCCACAATCAATGTTGTTCGTATTCGCGATCGGCGAGTCATTGGGCCGCCCACCAATTGGCCTTTAGTTGCTGGCGGATCTCAGGAGAATCGATGTTCTCACGTGTCATGAGTATCGGAGGAAACTCGGTTATGCCCGGAACGGCTCGGCCATGAACTTGCGCGTCCATCAATTCCATCGCTGCATGTCCCATATCGTACGTGCGCTGCATGATTACCGAGTCAATACCGCCGGTTCGGATGGGCGGCATCAAGTCCTGATCAAAGCCGACGAGCTTAATCGCCCGAGTCTTGTCGAACTCAACCAAGGCGTAAAAAGCGCCTCGCGTCGAGCTGTGGGACAGCGCCACAATGGCATTGATAGCCTCGCCCCGATTGAGAACATCCTCAGCCACCTGTTGTTCCTGGGGCACGCTATAGTACCCGAGCCTTCGTGCCACCACGTGTATGTTGGGATATTCCTGCTCTAACGTTTTCTCGAAGCTCCGTTCTCTGGCGGTGATGCCTGTTAGCTGAGGGTTGATTCCAAGAATGGCAATGGAGCCTCGCCCGCCCAGAATCTGCCCCACGCGCCGCGCGGCCATTTCACCGCCCGCCACATCGTCATTCAGAACGTAGGACAGTTTTGCGGCGGGAGCGATACCTAGATTAGTTCCCACAACGACTATGGGAAGCCCCCGCGAAACGATCCGGCGGACCGGGGTCCGCAACGGCAGAGTCTGATCCGGAGCGATAATAATTCCGGCATAGCCTCTGGCCACGACCTTCTCGAGAAGATCGATCTGCCCCGCCACGTCATCCTCCCGTGTCGGTGCATTCCAATATATGTTCATGCCCTTGCTCCGGGCCACGTGCGCAGCCCCAGCGTGTGCGGGCTCCCAGAGCACCGTTCCGCAGGCGCGCGGGATAACGGCAATCGTGTTCGACGTACGGCTACATGCAGGAAAAAAAGCGAGGAATAAGAGGGACGCGAGAAGTATATTGCTGCGCCGTGAGCTGAGCGGAAGCGAGGATGACATGACCATAATTGGCTCGCTCGCACGGGCGGCAGTCGGCCGAGCCGCTGAACCGCGACCCCTAGGGCCGAAACCTGCTCTCAGGAAATGTCTATAGTACATTTGTACCATGCGCGGGAACGGAGAGTTCGTTAGGCTCACCGTGCTCCTCAGAAAACGTTTACTCAGTCGTCGGTCATCATAACAGCTACCTTTCCATGGCGCGGGAGGCAAGTATGTCACGAAGAACTACGTCGTTCTTTGTTGGGGGTTTGCTCAGGATTACTTTGCTGCTTTTCAGCACGGTCAGCTTTGCACAATTCACCGCCAGCATCCAGGGCGTAGTCCAAGACCCGGGAGGCGCGGGAGTCGCGACAGCCAAGATCCAGTTGGTTAGCGTCTCGACTGGAGTTACGGCAGTCACGACTAGTGATGGCTCCGGCAACTACCGTTTCCTGAGTCTCGCCCCGGGCAGCTACAAGGTGATTTCGGAAGCGGCTGGCTTCTCGAAGGCCGAGGTCGACGTGACCTTACTCACCGAGCAGAATCTGAACGTACCGATCTCGCTCAAGGTCGGCTCAGTATCCGAGTCAATTGTCGTGACCACTGAGGCTCCGACTGTTGACCCTGCGGATAGCCGCACGCAACTGACCCTCGAGAATCAGGAGGTGGCACAGTTGCCGATCGCCGGGCGCAATCTGGTCACGCTCGTAACACTTGCGCCAGGGGTGTCTGGATTGGGAACGGGAGCGCTGGCCGGCACTCCCGGAAGCGGCGCGGACAACTTCTCCACGGAAGAAGCGGTCGACGCCAGCGCCAACGGCCAAGGCTCGGATAACAATCAGTACGTGATCGACGGCCTCGACGTGACCAGCGGAATCCGCCAGGGTGTCTTGAATCTGACCCCCACGCCCGACTCGATCCAGGAAACCAGCGTTCAGGTCAACACATTTTCGAGCGAGCACAGTCGTGCCGCAGGCCTGGTGACAGCATTTACCACGAAATCTGGCTCGAATGAGTACCATGGTTCGGCCTCAGATTACTTCAACTATCAACGGATGTTTGCGAAGCAGTACTTCAACGTCCAAAAGTACACGCCTTTTCACTTGAATGATCCTTCCTTTGCGATCGGGGGTCCGATCATTCCCCATCACAAGCTTTTCTTCTATTTCGCAGTTGAGCCGAAGCGCGCTTCGGCTGGCGCAGGCTCGCAGATTACCTTTGCGGCCCCTGAGTTCCTGTCCTTCATTCAAGCGACTCCGGCGTTGGCGAACACAGTGGGAACTCACGTCCTCACAACTTATCGACCGGTTGGTTTGTCGGGCGTAAGCGTTAACCAAACGGCGCAAGACGCTTTTGGCACTGGCGCGAGCGGATGCAATACTGCGGCGACAGACTTCATTCCTTGCGCGACGCCACTTCTTGACCGCGGCGCTTTTGGTGCCACGGCACTTCGAAATGGAACTCAATATTTTGGCCGCATCGACAAGGATTTCGCGAACGATCGAGTCTACGTCAGCATGTATCGGACTCTGCTCACTAGCGGCGCAGCCACGGCTTCGCCCCAATTCTCGAGTCTCAACCCTACCTGGCAAGTCGCGGGGCAGGTAACTTGGACGCACACCTTCTCACCCACCACGCTGAACGACGCTAGTGCCGGTTTGAGTCGGGTGGAAGGCCAGTTAGCCACGGGAGCCAAGGATTACACAGTTCCTAACATCGGAGTCGGTGGCGGCTTCAATCAACAACTGGGAGCAGGCTTCGCGCAGGGAGACTTCATTCAACACAACTATCACTGGCGCGACGTCTTGACGCACGTTAAAGGCACCCACACCCTGAAGTTCGGTTATGAAGGCTGGTACGGCGACGACGTCGAGAACTTCCAGGGCCCGTGGGCAACGCCAGGATTTGGTTTCGACAATATTCTGAAGTTGGCCGAGGATTCTCCCAACGGAGAGGGTGGGGTTTTCTACAACCCCGCAACTGGAACGCAGCAATTGGCGGGTTGGGATGCGGCTTCAAGAACGTTCGGAATTTTTGCTGAAGATACCTGGAAGGCCAGAAAGAATCTGACGCTAACCTTGGGCTTGCGCTACGACGACTCCGGCAATCCATGGTCGAAGAATGCGACCACCGTCTTCGGCAACTTCTACCTGGGCTCCGGGTCAACCATTCAGGACCGAGTGGCGAGTGGGGTAGCCAAGGGTACGCACAACGCATTACTGCATTCCGTCAACAACCTGTTCAGCCCACGCGTTGGTTTTGCCTGGGACCCCACTTCACACGGCGATTGGGTGGTGCGAGGCGGTTTTGGGATCTATAACAATTGGCTCACTTCGGCGAACGTGCAGGAAGAATTTCGCGGCAGTCCTCCAGGATTGGTTTCACCAGGCTTTGTTCCAGGCGGAACCGCGACCGCACAAGGGCCGATTTTCCTGTTGGGGAACTCCAGCAAGCCGCCGTTTGGATTTACCTTCCCGACTTTTCAAGGAGGCCTTAACGCACAAGGGGGAGTTGTGGGCGCCAATTTCAATATCGGCGGCATCAACCCGAACTTGAAGTCCCCCAAAGCCAACATCTGGTCTTTGTCGGCAGAGCGCAAGATTGGGAGTAAATTTGCGGCGAGTGTTGGCTATTCGGGGTCGCACTCCTACAACATCGTCGATGCTGGCAACAACACTGGTGGTGTCTCCTATGGAGTCAACATCAACGTCTTGAATAACGACTACATCCTGAATAACACCAGCAACGGCAATCTCGCGCGCCTCAATCCTAGTTTTGGCGCGATCACCTACGCCGACAACACGCGCCACGCCAACTACGAAGGCGTGTTCTTTGACTTCAAGGGACGTTTCGCGCGTGGTTTCATCGATGCTTCCTACACTCGTTCCCGTGCCCAGGACGACGCGGGAGCCTATCCCACAGCTTTTAATCCTCAGGCGTACTACGGACCATCGGCTTGGGATGTCCCCAACCGCATCTCGCTCAGCTTCAACTATTCGCTGAAGGGTTTGAATGGCGGCCAGGGGGTTGTCGGTCATTTGACCGGTGGGTGGGGCATCAGCGGTACGAGTATTTTCCAGTCCGGAGAGCCCCTCACCGTCGGGGCTTTCAATTCGTACCAGCCGGTTTGTGCCAGCACCGTGAATTGTCCATCGGCCGGCAACCCGGCAATCGGATATGGGCCCCAAAGTGGAGACTACAATGCAGATGGCGTGAATCTGGACTACCCGGATGCAACCGCTTACGCCCAGTCAACCTCTCGTCAGTCTTTTCTTGTCGGGTCCATTCCTAAGAGCAATTTCGCAGTTCCTGCTTTTGGCTTGGAAGGAAATGAAAAGGTGAGTCAGTTCCGCGAACCAAACTTCGCCGAGACAGATATAAACTTTTACAAGGACACTCACATCACCGAGAGGGTCAACTTTCAGGTTCGGTTTGAGTTCTTCAATATTTTCAACCGGGCAAATCTCCTGAACGTCGACACCAATTGGACAGACGGGAATTTCGGTCAAGCAACCGCAGCGCATCTGCCCAGATGGTGGCAGGTAGGAGGCAAGATTTCGTTCTGAGCTGCGGTTAATCCGTGGCATCCGGTGGCAAGTTGGAGCTTGAATTCTCCTCCGACCTGTAACCGAAACTGACTGGACGCAATCGAGGGCCTGCCTGTCAGGCGGGCTCTCTCTGGCATAGCAATCCCCGTCTCTGATCGCCGCCAAACGACTTGCTGTCCTTCTTGCGGCCGGGCAACTTGTCCCGGTCGGCAAGGATATGCTTGGGGCCTGTATGCATAAACTTCCTGGCAACGCCGCGGCGTTACGATTGGTGGTTCTAGGGATCATATCCCTCGTATTGCTTTTCGGCGCGCCGGCTGCGGCAGCCCCAGCTCGCGCAACCAACATCCTGCCGGTAAAGATGTTGGCTGCCGAGAATTTCGGTAATGACGCGCCGTGGTTTGAGAAGAACGTCCCATTTTTTGAGATCTCCGATCCTGAAATCCAGCAGATTTACTACTATCGCTGGAAGCTCTACAAAAGCCATCTCAGGGATCTCGGGGACCGAGGGTACATCGTCACTGAGTTTCTCGACGATGTGAGTTGGGACAAACATCCCTACGACAGCCTGAATGATGCGACGGCCTTCCACATCTATGAGGGCCGCTGGCTGAAAGACAATCGTTACATCGACGACTACATAAACTACATGTACACCGGTGGCGGAAACGATCGCCATTTTTCGGAGGGGATCGCCGACGCAGTGTATGCACGCTATCTGGTGAATGGGAACTCCACATTTGCAACCAAGCACTTGGATGTCATGCAGCACATCTTCAACCTGTGGGACGACCATTTTGATTTTTCGAAGGGTCTGTACTTCATCGAACCACTGCTGGATGCCACCGAGTACACGATCTCCTCGATTGACGCTTCGGGCGGGAAAGACGGCTTCACCGGAGGCCATTCTTTTCGGCCCACGATTAACAGCTACATGTTTGCCAATGCTCTGGCGATCAGCAAACTGTCTGCGCTGGCGGGTGACGATATCACTGCTGTTCGCTTCGCGGACAGGGCCGCCAGGATTAAGGCGACGGTTGAGGCCAGCCTCTGGAACAGCAGCCTGGAGCACTTCACCGATCGCTACCAGGTCAACAACCAGTACGTCCATTACTGGGATTTCATACGAGGAAGAGAACTCGCGGGATACGTGCCCTGGGTTTTCAATCTTCCCGGAAATGACCCGAAATTCAGTGCTTCATGGAAGCACCTGATCTCATCGGCGAAGTTCCTGGGGCCATACGGACTCCGAACCAACGAGCCCAGCTACGAGTACTACATGAGGCAGTACAGGTATGACAAACCCACGGGGAAACCGGAATGCGAGTGGAACGGTCCTAGCTGGCCATTCCAAACAACCCAGGTGCTTGTTGGCATGGCGAATCTTCTCAATACCTATTCGCAAGATGTCGTCCACGTCGGAGATTATGTAAAGGTCTTGCGGCTCTACACACACCAGCATTTGTTGAATGGCGAACCGAATCTGCAGGAAGACTACAACCCGGATGACGGCAAGGTAATCGTGGGCCTGCCGCGCAGCAGTCACTACAACCATTCCGACTATAACGATCTCATTATCACAGGGCTGATTGGCTTGCGGCCTAGCGCGGACGACATCCTCGAAGTTAATCCCCTGATTTCCTCGGACCCGCGTGACGGGAGCTTCATTCGCTACTTCTGTCTGGAGAACGTTTCCTACCATGGACACCTGGTAACGGTCGTTTACGATGTGGACGGCAAGCGCTATCGTCAGGGCGCGGGCCTCTCCATTTACCTGGATGGGAAACGAGTCTCAGGCCCCGCACCATTGGGTAAGAAAACCGTGCCGATGAAAGCCGCGGCGGCACCGAAGAGTTCGTCCCCCCCAAACCTTGCGGTGAACATCTACAGGAAAGATTTCCCTGTTCCCACTGCCTCCACGAACAACGATCCAGCGATTCTTTACCAGGCAGTAGACGGGCGGATCTGGTTCTATCCGGAGATGAGAAACGGCTGGACTACCGAAGGCTCAGCCAACCTCTCGGACTGGTATAGCGTCGATTTCGGGCAAGCGAGGTGGCTAAGCTCTGTAGCCCTCTATTTTTATGGCGACGGCGCGCAATTCAAGCCTCCGGCCGTCTATAACCTTCAGTCTTGGTCAGGGACGGAGTGGGTTGATGCGCCGCATCAAGAGAAGACTCCGGCAATGCCGGTTGAGAACGGTGAGAACACGGTGACTTTCAACCGCATGCAGGCGTCCAAGGTTCGCGTCGTATTTACGAATCCCGGGAATGGTGCCGCGATCTCGCTAGTGGAAATCAAGGCTTTCTAGTGTGGACTTGCGAAGGTTGCCTCGGGCTAGCGCCGAGTCCCCGCAGGCCTGATCGATGTATGGATGGTCTATGAGTCAGAAGACGGTTGATTTTTCGAGTCTCGAAATATGGTTTGTCACAGGGTCCCAGCATCTCTATGGGCCGGAAACGCTGAAGAAAGTACAGGAACACGCGACCACCATCGCGCAGGCATTGGCGGCGTCTCCGGGAATACCCGTGAAGGTTGTCTGCAAACCGGTGATGACCAGCAGCGACTCGATTTACCAGTTGTGCCAGGAGGCCAGCAGTTCAAAGGGTTGCGTCGGCCTGATCACGTGGATGCACACCTTCTCGCCGGCGCGCATGTGGATCGCCGGGCTCCGCTCGCTAAGCAAGCCGTTGTTGCACTTGCACACGCAATTCAATCAGGAATTGCCGTGGTCCACCATCGACATGGATTTCATGAATCTCAACCAGGCGGCCCATGGGGATCGCGAGTTTGGATTCATCGGAGCCCGCATGCGGCTCAAGCGCAAGGTGGTTGTCGGCTTCTGGCAGGATACGGCCGTTCATTCGGAACTGGGCTCCTGGATACGTGCGGCCTGTGCCTGGCACGATGCCCAACAACTCAGAGTCGCCCGCTTCGGCGACAACATGCGGAACGTTGCCGTGACCGATGGCAACAAGGTCAATGCAGCGATCATGCTGGGCTATACGGTGAATGGCTACGGTGTGGGAGATCTTGTAAAGCACGTTCAGCAAGCAACCGACAGTCAAGTCGAAGCGCTCACAGATGAATACGACCAGACCTACACAGTCACGGAGTCACTGCGTCTCGGCGGAAGCCGGCGTCAGTCGCTGCAGGATGCGGCCAGAATTGAGTTGGGACTGCGCTCCTTCCTGGAGGACACCGGCGCACACGCTTTCACCGATACCTTTGAAGACTTGCACGGGCTCAAGCAACTCCCCGGCATCGCTGTGCAACGACTCATGGCTGACGGGTATGGCTTCGGCGCTGAAGGCGATTGGAAAACGTCCGCTCTCGTAAGGGCAGTAAAGGTCATGAGCCACGGCCTCGATGGTGGTGCGTCGTTCATGGAGGACTACACTTATCACCTGAAGAATGACGGCCAAACATTGGGCGCCCACATGCTGGAAGTTTGTCCGTCGATTGCGGAAGGCAAGCCTACAGTCGAGATTCATCCGCTTGGCATTGGTGGCAAAGAGGACCCTGTCCGGCTGATATTTACCGCGGCTCCGGGAAAGGCCGTGAATGCTTCGGTGGTTGACATGGGCAACCGGTTCCGCTTGATCGTCAACCAGGTGAGCATTGTGCGTCCCGAGCATGCGCTCCCCAAGCTTCCGGTTGCCCGCGCAGTCTGGAAACCGGAGCCGAGCCTGAAGGTCTCGGCGACCGCTTGGATACTCGCTGGTGGGGCGCATCACACTGCGCTGAGCCGCGCCCTCACCTCCGAACACCTGGAGAATTTCGCAGAGATGGCGGGCATGGAATATTTGCTCATCGATTGTGACACGACGGTCCGGGGTTTCAAGAACGAACTCCGGTGGAATGACATTTACTACCATCTGGAACCTGGGCTCTGAGAGGCAGACTGGTGGATGTGGTCGTCGTCTCGATCCCGATGTTGTGAGTTATTCTCGTCAGCGTATTAGGCACTGAGCATCAATCCAAAAGGCCTTTCTTTCGATTACCATGTCCCTTGCCGTGCCATGAGCATGAAGGCAGTGTTGGGGACGGCCCGCTAATGAAAGCGATGCGTTCAGTCCGAGAAGCGTGCTTCATTCTCGTTCCGGTCCTATTCTTTTCGTATACCTTCGCTCAGACCGCCGTGGATCGGGCCGGTCCAATCGCTTCGGCATTGCGCAATCAGGACTTTGGCGAGGCCCTCGAACTCCTTCGCCCCGCGCTGCAAGAGTCGCCGGAGAATGCGCAGCTATGGACGATGCAGGGCGTGGCCTATTCGGGAAAAGCGCAAAAGAAAGAAGCGCTGGCGTCATTCCGAAGTGCGCTAAAAATCTCGCCCGACTCTATCCCCGCGCTGCAAGGGGCTGCCCAGATTGAGTACGAAGCCAGCAGCGCGGCCGGAGTGCCGCTTCTGCAACATCTCCTGCGGCTGCGTCCCGATGATGCGACGAGCCATGGCATGTTGGCTGTACTCGAGTACCAGCAGGGAAACTGCAAAGCTGCGGTCGTACACTTCGAAAAAGCCTCCTCGCTATTTGAGTCCCAGCTTCCGGCGCTGCACGCGTACGCTACGTGCCTGACGAGGCTCAAGCAACTGGATAAGGCGGCGAGTGTATTCCGGCGCGCACTAGCGCTTAACCCGAATGATCGTCGGGAGCGTCAACTGCTGGCATCCATTCAATTGATGGCTCACAAGCCTGAAGATGCCATCTCTACCCTCGATCCGCTGCTGGGTATCAACAGTGCAGACGCTGACAGTCTGGAACTAGCGTCCGCAGCCTATGAAGAGGCCCACGATACCGCAAAAGCGATCGACGCACTTCGCCAGGCCATTCTGCTGGACCCGCAGAATGTCAATCTCTACGTGGATTTCGCGACCATATCGTCGACGCACCAGTCATTTCAGGTTGGCATCAACGTGGTCAGTGAAGGGATCAACCAGCAACCCAAGACCGCATCGCTCTATTTTGCACGAGGTGTTCTTCATGTCGAGTTGGCGGAATACGACCAGGCGCAGACTGACTTTGAAACCGCATACACTCTGGATCCAAGCCAGTCCTTGAGCTCCGCCGCCCAAGCCTTGGCGTCAGTGCAGCAAAACGATCTTGACCACGCGCTGGCGACGGTTCGGGAGAAGCTGACGCGGAAGCCGAGCGACCCGATTCTGCTGTATCTGCAGGCGGACATTATCACTCAAAAAGGTGCGGAACCGGGCACTCCGGAATTTCAAACGGCGATGCGTTCAGCCAGAAAGGCCGTGGCGCTCCGTCCGACGCTCGGACCCGCCCGGGACGTGCTAGGGAAGCTCTATCTGCAAGCCGGGCAATATCCGGAGGCTGCTGCCCAATGCAGGAAGGCGCTCGTCAGCGATCCCAAGGATCAGGCTGCCCTGTATCACCTGATCCAGGCGTTGCGAAAGGGTGGCGAGAAGCGCGAGATCCCTGAACTACTCAATCGGCTTGTTCTCCTCCGTCAACAAGCAACGAAAGACGAACGGGAACACTATCGCTACCGGGTTGTCGAAGATGACATACAACCAAAGTAGCTGATCGCTACCCCGATTCGCGCGTTGTTGCTCTTAAGACTTCAACAACACGTACGTGCTGTAATTCTCCTTGTCGATGTTCATGAAGGGGCGCATCGTCACCCGGTCTCCCCCGATCGAATTTACTTGCCAATCTCCGGTGGCGTTGTTGGCCGGCTTGGCGTGCAACAATGCGTTCGCGTCGAAGGTGGGCTGCGAATCGGCCATCGCAAACAGCACCAATGGGCCTTGCATTAGGGCCACTGAGTTCTGATGGTTGGCATCCACAGGTTCCAGCCGCAGGGGCATAGGAAGATCGAGTTCGACGCGGTCGCCATCTTTCCACGTCCGCCGGATAGCCGCGAAGGTGCCAGGCTCCATTGGATCGGAAACTCGCTGGCCATTAACGGAAATCACCGGGTTAGGCGTGGCCCAAGCGGGAATGCGGAGATAGAGTGTGTATTCCTTGGCCTGTGAACCCGACACCTGGATTTGAATTCTGTTATCGAACGGGTACTTGGTTTCCTGCTTCAAGCCACAGCGCGCGCCGCCGTCATTCCACTGCACGCTGGAAGGGGTGAACAGATTCACATACACGCCATCCCCTGACCGCAGATACGTGCTGATGTGGTAGTCGGCCGCAAGTTGAGGGAACGTTCCGGAGCAGCAAGGCCACTTGTCTTTGTAATAGACCTTGTTTCCGGTAGTGGCATAGTCGGAGTAATAGAACGACGTGCCATCGGCTTGAATGGGGAGCGCTCCGAGGATGGTGTTGTAGAGGACACGTTCCATGCTGTCGCCGTACTGCGAATCCTTCGTGACGCGCAGCAGGTAGCGTGTGATCTTGAAGTGCCCGTAGGCGCCACAAGGTGTTTCAAAGCTGGCGTGGGTAAGCCTAAGACTGTCACCCAACAGACCCGTCCCCGGCTCTCCAAATCCTTCGTTCGGTCCCCATCCTCCGGTCGCGAAGCTTTGGGTCTTCACCAGCATCTCGAAGCCGTTCTTGGCAGCGCGCAGGTGCTTCTCGCTTCCCAGCGTGATGTATGCCTGCATGGCGGAACTGAATGCGTTGACATGGCTGTAGGCATGTTCGAAGGGGAGCACGTTATTGCCTTCGGATAACGGCCCGAAATAAGTGTCATCTTCGAGGAACTGTTTGGCCATGTCGCGGTAAAAGGACTTGCCACTGCGCTGATACGCAAGGAAAAGATTCTCGGGCAGTGTGTACGTCTCATCCCAGGTATAAGGAGTGTTCTTATGAGGACGCGAGCGTTGCTCCGCGCGCGACAACGCTTTCTCCGGAAGATACGCCACGATCGCGCGCGTGAGCCTCTCGTGAATGTCCATGGCCATCGGATCATGAGCGAACTCGTGAGCATCGATCAAACCGCAAGACAGCTTGTCGTAGGTGTATGCAGGCAGTCGATAATCGACGAAGAACTTGGCCTTCGCATCCAGTGTTTCGCCGTAGCCCTTTACCAGTCGATTGATCTTGGCTCGCGTTGCCTCCGATCCGGTGACCGCATAGGCTCGAGCCAGACCGGAAACGTACTGCCCGAACGAATGGCCAGCGATAAAACCGTGAAAGTCGTTTGCTTCCAGACTGAACCCCGTGAGATCGTACCAGCCGCCCATATCCTCTCCAGGAGCGGGCAAGCCAGCAACCTGCCGGAAGACCTTCAGCATGCGATCGTCGTCGAGATTCAGAAATCGAGCATGGTTCTCTTCGAACTGCCGCTTCATCGGGCCGCCCAGCAACTGAACATCGGCGTAAGGGAAAGTGTTTAGCGGGGTAACAGCAGCTGCCAAGCTCTTGTCGGCGCGTGCCCAGGCTGGAATGGCATGCGCAGCGTAGGCGCCAGCGGTCCCAGCGCTGGTCGTCTTAAGGAAAGTTCGCCGGTTCATTGGCACGTTTCGATCCTCCCAAGCAAAGTGAGCAATCGTTTACTACATAGACGCTATGAGACCTCTATCCCTTTGTCAATCGCTTTTCCTAGTGGTTTGCTGCAGGGTTCAGAGCCCATGAGAAGTGGCCATTTTGCCTAGCCTGTCCCGCAGCGGGGATGGGTAAGAGCCAGCTTTCGACAACACGTTCCCTTCAGTTCCTTCCGGTCATCCTGCAGCTTGCATCCCTGGTTCTGCACCAAAGAAGAAAAAAATACGGCTTTTCGTGTGTCGGCAAAGAACTTATCGTCGTGTAGCAATGGTAAACGTTTACCAATCCGTTTGGTTGAGACTATCACTGGTGTGCGGTTTGTGCCGATGCGGCTCCGCAAACGATGATGTTCCTAGCGAACATCTTGAAAAAGAGGGAATCAACGACCCGTATTAAGTTCCAGCCAGGTTATCTTGTTCTGGAGGGGAACCACAAAGGCCCCACGCTCAGACTGTAAGGGTGATGCGGGGTGATAGTTACCAACACCGTCGATCTTGGCCGGTTGCTCGATTCGCAACAGACCCCTCGGCGTGGTCTCCGTGGCTCCGACGAGTCCCAACCGTATGACCCGCGTATCGGAATTCACAACAACGCTGTCAAATGCACCCGCATCGAGCGTTAACCATAGTCCCATGGAGGCTATGTAAATCCGTGCGCGGAATGAGTCGCGCGGGGTCACTGTGACCACATTGCCTTGCGTTTTGACGTTTCCGCCAAACGCGATCCATCCGAATTCGGGATGATCCACGATGTAAGTAGCGGTGTTCCAGGCGTGTCCAAACAGGTTGGGACCGTAGTCGCCGCTGAGGGGATCGGGCTTAAGCATGTCTGGGAATCCGTGGAACGCTGCAGAGGCAAACCCGTCTTGGTCGATGTCAGTGAGTGCGCCCATGGTTCCTCCATAGCCAACACGCAACAGGTAGAAGTCGTCCGGATGTTCACGATACTCGGAGAGCAGAGGGATGGCGTTCAGTCCCGACCCATAGTGGTGGAGTTGTCGCTCCAGTCGCCGGTCTTTGGCGGCAAAAATAAAGTCCCAGTATCGGCGCGCGCTACCGTTGTAGCCCCAGTGCGGAATGGCAGGATCGTATCCCAGGATTGCGTCTAGCGTGACCTCGGCCTTGTCCTGGAAACCAAAGTATTTTGTCCAGGCGTATACCTCTTCTTGACCGGTGGAATCCCAGGGCATTTCGCTTCCGAATGGATAGGCCTGCGCCTTCCAGCGGTTGGCACGTTCGCGCATCTTATTTTCCAGAGCCTCGGCTTGCGTATTCATGCCCTCGCGCTTGAGGTCGGCGAGTATCCCCACAAAAATGGAACCTTCCATCTGACCGAACATTGCCAGATCTTTGGCATAGTTCGTCATTGCCATCGACGTCTCATAGGCATGGTTCAGGTACCAATCCCAAGGATGGTTGGTGACCAGCTTTTGATGATTGCGAGCCAAGCGGTAGAGCACCCAATATGCGGCCGCCACGTGCGGGTAGTCATACGAACGATCGACGGCCTCTGAGGCTTGCTTGTTCCAACTTGTCCAGGATTTCCAGTCAAAGTCGCTGTTGTAGTAGTTCGGAGGCATCTTATCGGGCTGGTAGTAGAAGAGGCTCTTGCGCACGCCGTACGGGTGAGGGCCATCCTTGGATTGCAGCCCGCCCCATAAGACGCCGTCGACGAACTGCTGCAGTTTGCTGAGTTCTTCCTTGTCCGGCTGGACCAGCTCCTTCATGATCGCGGCGAGCCAGGAGCCAGCGCCGCCCTCGTCGCTCAAACCCGCGATCCAGACGCGGCTGTCCTGCAGCACCATCTGATTGGTCTCGCGGTCATAAGTGATCACTGAAGGAGCCCGGTGGAATGGATCGCTCGAATCGGAGAACCACTGGCGAGTCGTGAGAAAGTGTCCCATGTCAGCAACGGCCTGTGCGGCTGGCTTGATCACAAAGTAGTGGATTGTTTGCACTGTCCCATCGCCGTAGGTGATCGTCAGGCGTGAGCGGCCCCAGGCCTTGCCTTGCAGAGTGTAAGCTTTCCAGTTCTGGTGGTCGGACGAATCTTCACGGATGTTGATCGCGGATGGGGGATCAACCTTCACCGACGTGACTGGTTCGCCGTACTTAAGGAAGAGACGTCCCTCAATGTCCTGGGGGAGAACATACCCCGGCACTCCAACCGCGACGGGGCGGCGATTGTCAACCAGCGTCTTCTCGATGTGCCGAATCGAATCGGAAACCAGGAACTTGAGCCCGTAGCTCTTCGATTCGCCCGGCGCAAGCGTGAGGCTGGTGGGAGTGTTCCAGGGTTGCGCGTCCTTCCATTCATTCTCCGCGTATGCCTGACTGTGGACCATCCACTCGTAGAATCCCTCGAACGTAATTCCGCGCGGTGTGGGATCGGAGAATATCGGCGTTGCGCCCCCGTGCCCCGGCCTGTCGAGAATCGGGTTGTAAGCCTCGAAAGGAGTCTTGCCATCCGGAACAACCACCAGCGCCGGACCATGGCCGCTCAGTCGGGTCACTTGCAAGTATCCGGCGTCGTCGCCGATGTATGGATCGTAGAACGAACAGATCGCGTGAGCCTGGTCCAGGGAACGCTCGTTGAGCACGTTGTTAAAGATCAAGGGAATGCCCAGCGCTCCGATCTGCACGGTCTTTGTCGACGTGTTCGTCAGCGTGAAACGCAAGACGAGTTTGCCGTCGTCCACTTCCCAGGCTCTGGTGATTCGCAGTGGGAGGTCGGCAGGGAGGGTGGGCGTAAGGTCTGCAGCGGCTAGGACGTTCCCCGATGAAGGCAAGGTGCTGACGGGCGTGCGGGCGGCAGCGGTCGAATAGTTCTTCCAGTCGGCCGAGTCACCTGTGCGCAGGCGAAGAGTAATGTCCCCTAGATGAAAATATCCGTCATTTGAACGCTCGGTGAGCAGATCTCCGGGCGTGAAGTCGAAGCCGTCAGCTCCTTTTGGTTTGAGGGCGGCAACCGTTTGCGAGGAACGCACCAAGCTCAACGTGAAATCTGGAGTGTCAAAATTCGCCAGTCCCTGTTCGAGCATTGGCCCTGGAGTCGGAGCCGGTTTCTGGGTAGCGCCCTGTTGTGCGACGACGATCGTTGACATGCCACAAGCGATTGCCACGAGTAAAGGAAAGAGAGGTCCGCGGGCAAGCCGAGTTAGCTTCACGATATTTGTTCCTCGCTTCGTCACTAGTCGTGCGTTTGGGTTTATCCTACTTTGCCTGGCTGGTGATCCAGCGGCTCACTTCTGAATCCAACACGTCGAGCGGCAGCGCGCCGTTGCCCAGCACTTCATCGTGGAAGGCACGGAGGTCGAATTTGCTGCCGAGCTTCTGTCGGGCCTCTTCGCGCAACTTTAGAATCTCAAGCTGCCCGAGCTTATACGCCAGCGCCTGGCCCGGCCATGCGATGTAGCGGTCGACTTCGCTTTGGACGTTGGGCTCATCCATGGCGGTGTAGCGATGGAAATACGCGACCATCTGCTCGCGGGACCAATGTTTTTCGTGTACGCCTGTGTCGATCACCAGCCGGATCGCCCGCCACATTTCGTTTTCGAGACGGCCGTAGTCGCTGTACGGATCCTGGTAATGACCGACTTCCTTTCCGAGGCGCTCTGCATAGAGGGCCCAGCCTTCCACGAACGCGGTGTATCCGGCGTGGCGCCGAAATTCAGGCAGGTTCTCCATCTCCTGTGCGAGGGAGAGTTGCAGGTGATGACCGGGAATGCCTTCGTGATAGGCAATGGCCTCGATGTTCAGCACTACGCGGTGCTCGGGATCCCACTCATTGACATTGATGTGGCCGGGCCGCGAGCCATCTGCCGCGCCATCCGTGTAGTCGGCCGGTACGGCATTCTTGGAGCGCGAGGCTTCCATGGGGATGACCGTGAGTTTGCTCTGGGGCAGGTGGCCGAAGAGCTGGGGTAGTTCGGGTTCCATGCCGCGTGCGTAGTTCGTATACAAATCGAGCACCTGTTGGCCGGAAGTCGCATAGAAGCTCCGTTCGCTTTTGATGTGATCGTTCAGGCTCGCCAGATCCTTGAATCCGAGCTTGTGCGCGACTGCGAGCATTTCGTTTTCGATTTCATCGATCTGTCTCAAGCCGAGGGCGTGGATCTCCTCCGGCGTCTTGTCGGTGGTGGTGATGCGTCGGATGGCGAAGCGATAGCGCGCTGCTCCTTCGGGCAGGGCCCAGGTTCCCGGGTCGGTGCGACCGTGCGGTGAGTATTCGGTGCGGACGAAAGCGGCGAAGCGTTGGTAGGCGGGCACGACTTGGTCCGCGATCGCCGTGAGGACTGTCTCCCGTAGTCGCTTCTGCTCCGGCGCGGTCACACTCGGGGGGAAGTCCTTTACTGGTTTGGCAAACGGGCTGCTCTCGCCAGTCTTGTTTGCGATGTCCTCCGCTTCGGCAGCGACTTTCTCGAGAAGATCGCGCGGAGGCATCAAGCCATCGCGGAGTCCCTTCCGCATATTTGCGGTTACTTGATCGAACGCGTGTGAGATTTGCCTGAGCCGCGCCAGATAGTTGTCGTAGTCGGCAACAGTGTTGAAAGGTGTCAATGTGACCAAGTCCGGCAGCTCGAGGTGCAGTCCGCCCATCTGATTCACTGGCATCTCCCAGTCCTTGAACACCGCGCCTTGGATATCCTGGCGCAATTCGCGAATCATCAGGTCGCGGCTGAGAGCGTCTTGTCGTGAGAGTCCCGCGGGATAGATAGCCTCGAAACGAGTTAGGAATGTTCGCTTCTTCTCGAGATCGGATTGGAAGAACTCAGGAGAGTTGTCGCTCAGGCGATCGTTGTAGCGACGGTCACCCAACGTCGTCGCCCACTCGGGACTGGTGCGCAAAACGTATTGCCACTCTTCGTCGAACAGAGAACGAAGTTGCTCGCGTCGCGCCTCGATTGAGGCGGATGTAGAGGGGGTGGCTTGAGCGGATGACTGGGGTGCGAGAAGCAACGCCACAGCGCCAAGCAGAACGACGCAGCCAGACATCAGCCGAGCGCAGAGAGTCATGAATCGTCCCTCCCGACAAGGGGTTTCCAGTGCCGCTCCAGACGAGGACAATATGCCTGACGATGCGGCGTTCAAACGAGAAGTCTGAATTTCTATGTAGTCTTGTTGTTGACCTTCCAATAGATCGCGTAACGCTCGTGGATCACTCTGTTGAGCGGTACCACCGTCAACGGTTGCGATTGTCCTACCGTGTTAAACGTGAGGGCCTGCTTTGGGTCGGGCTCAATCCACGCTGTCGGCTTACTCGCGTCGGCAACAATGTCCGGCACCTTCTTCTGGTCGCCCGGTTTCGGCTCGTAATCTCCGTACGTCATCTCCTTTGTGACGGCGTCGAAGCGCCCGGCCAGCACCAATGGTCCGTACATCGCAGCTTGAAGGGTTTCGTCGTCCGGCATGCTGTCGATATGCAGGCCCATTGGCAAACTGAGCTCGATCTTGTCTCCGGTCTTCCAGACACGGTCCAGTGTGAGATAGCTGCTCGGGCTGGCGAACGCGGGCAGTGGAGCGCCGTTGATCTTGACGCTGCCGCCTTGTACCCAGTAGGGAATACGAAGATTGATCGAAAGTCTTGTCGGGCTCTTGGCCACGACTGCAATCGCCGTGCCTTGCTCCTCAGGAAAGTGCGTCGCCTGCTTCACTTGCAGACCCTTCTCCGGCCATTCCAGTTGCGAGTCGATGTAGAGGTTCACGTAAAGCGACTCGTCGTCGTGGAAATAAATGGTATCGGTGAGCTTGGCGTACTCTTCTGAGCCGGTTCCAGTGCAGCACCAGAAGGCGTCAAAAGGCTTGCCGAAGGTCTTCCAGTAACCCGTCGCCAGGGGAAGGTAGTACATCATGGTGCCGTCTTCGGGGTTGATTGTGCCCAGGCGATGATTGAAGAGAGTGCGCTCGTAGTAGTCCATGAGACGCGCATCGGGCGACCAACCAAACAGGTGTCGCGTCAACTTCATCATGTTGTAGGCGCAGCAGCACTCCGTGGTGTTGGTGCTGAGTTCGGTCGAAAGTTTCCCCGGATCGGTATTCCACGACTCACCGTTGCTGGTGCCTCCGGTGCAATAGGTGCGCTCGCTGACCACTTCGTCCCAGAAGTACTCGGCGATGTCGCGGTAGCGCCGGTCGCCCGTGAGTTCGTAGCACCGGGCCGCGGCAATCACCTGCGGGATATGCGTGTTGACGTGCAGACCTTTTAACTCATCCCGGTGAGAGGCGAGGGGATCGAAGAATTGCTTCTTGTCAAAGCGCTGCGCGACTTCAAGGTAGTATTCCTTGCCCGTGACCGCGTACAGATTCGAGAGCACTTCCCCCATGCCGCCATATTCTGTACCCAGCACGCGCTGCATGTGTTCGTAACTGAGTGGGCCGGTGTAGCCAGCGGTCCAACCTGCCATTTTCTGAACCATGTCGAGCGCCTGCTCGTTGCCGCAGTAAACATACATATCCAGCAGGCCGGCCATGATCTTGTGAATTGTGTAAAAGGGAGCCCACACTCTCTGGCGCTCACGCAGACGATCGAAGAACTCTATGGGGAACGCGCTCAGGTAGCCGCTCTTCAGGGCACTCTGGCACTTGCCGAGTTCCGCAACGACGGTATTCGCATTGTTCTTGAGATCTTCGTCTCCTGCGCTGGCATACATCAGCGCACAAGCAGAAAGATAGTGGCCGCCCGCGTAGTGACCGCGAAGTTCGCAGTCTGGCTTTTCCCATCCTCCTAAAGGCTCCGCAGACGATGGAATGCCAGCATTGATTCGGAACGTATGTAAGAGCCGGTCGGGTGGCAGGGAATGCAGATATTGACGGTCGGCCTCCATTGCGACCTTGCACGGCCCGTCTCCCAATCGCACCCGTTTCATTGGGAATGGGCGCACCTTCCAGGAGACTTTCTCACGGCTGACGGACTTGCCGTCCTTCTGAGTCGTATTCACTACGGGATCTTGCGGGGGAGCGGCCGTCAAAGCCCTAGGCAGCAGAGTTGAACCGGCAGCGGCAGCAACCGACGTCATGAAATGTCTGCGAGAGAATTCCCCGAATCGCGTCATTAGTTTGTTTCCGTCCTCATTTCTGCCGATGCTTGACGATGGATATTATATACACTACGCTTGGTCTTGATGCACAGGCAAATTTCTTTGTCGCATCCAAGGAGTTCTCTCCCGGTCAGCCCGCATGCGAGGAAGCGCGGGATATACTTCGCAGCGACTTCAGCTTCCGGTTTTCATCATGGCTAGATTCTCCAGGGCACGGCTCTCTCGGGATGGTGTCTTTGTCCTTTGTGTTTGCGGACTGCTCATGGCATCGGCGGCTGCCCAGGCGTCGCAAAAAGCACCCGGGCCCGACGCTTCATCTTCGGCCCACCTTGGTATCAGCCTCGCGGTCAAGGGTCGCTGCCAGGAGGCGTTACCAATCCTGAAAAAGGCGGCGCCCCATCTGGCCGACAAGCAACTCAAGTACCAGGCAGTCATGTCGACGGCTCGATGCGCGATGAGTCTCGACCAGACGGAAACCGCGGTCGAGGTACTGCTTGTGCTCAACCGCGAGTTTCCTCACGATGCCGACGTGCTCTACAGCACGACCCACTTCTACTCGGAACTTGCTTCACGGGCAGCGCAGGAACTGGCCGCGACGGCGCCTACCTCGCATCAGGCGGAACAGCTCGAGGCTGAAGCCTTCGAGTCGCAGGAAAATTGGGATAGGGCCATCGCTGAGTACAAGAAGATCCTCGAGCAAGAGCCCAGGTTGGCCGGCATTCACTATCGTATTGGGCGCATCCTTCTTTCCAAATCTCCGGCGGACGCTGAAGGGGCCAAGGCAGAGTTCAATGATGAAGTGAAGATCGCCCCGGACAACGCGTCGGCGGAATTCATGCTTGGGGAGGTTGCTCGTCAGTCTGGGCAGTGGGACGAAGCGATCGTACATTTTTCACGAGCTTCGAAGCTCGATGAGGGATTTCAGGAAGCATATCTGGCGCTGGGGATGTCGCTCAACTCAGCAGGGAAGTTCTCGGACGCGATCACGCCGCTGCGAAACTACGTGAAGATGCAGCCCGGAGATCCGGCTGGACATTACCAGCTGGCTACTGCCTACGCCCGCACCGGACAGAAGCCTGAAGCCGCCCGAGAGATGGCGTTGCAGCGTGATGCAGCGGCAAAGAGTCCGCGGAGTGCGCAGACGCCCAAGTGAACGACCAGGGATTCAGCGAATGGTGAAAAGCTCAAGGGATGGGTGCAATCCAGCCTCCCGCCGCCGCTTCCTTCAAACGCTGGGCTGCACCGGGATGGCCAGCCTGCTGAGCGGTTCGGGTTTGTTCCGCGCGGAGGCTCTCCCCCGCGTTGAGCAATCCTCGGCTGATTTCGAAGAGATTCCTGCGTCCGCCAGCGGAATCTCTTGGGTTCATGTGAACGGCCGTTCCCCGATGGCTCATTTGCCAGAGACGGTCGGCGCTGGCTGCGCGTTCCTCGACTACGACAACGACGGCTGGATGGACATCTATTTGGTGAACAGTGGACCCTGCGATTTCTATCAGCCGGCGCAGCCCCTGCGGAACGCGCTCTATCGTAACAATCGCGACGGCACGTTCACCGACGTGACACTCAAAGCTGGCGTGCCGGGTGATGCCTACGGTATGGGCGTCGCCGTTGGCGACTACGATGGTGACGGATTCCCCGATCTCTACGTCACGCAGTATCCCCACAGCATTCTCTACCACAACAACGGGGACGGTACCTTCACGGACGTGACGGCGAAGGCGGGCGTGGGCGCGCCCGGCTGGGCGACCAGCGCTGTCTGGTTTGACTACGACAACGACGGACGGCTCGATCTATTCGTCTGCCGCTTCGTCGACTACAGTAAGGCCAAGTTGAAGTTCTGCGGTGATCGCCTAAGCGGCGAGCGTTTCTACTGCATTCCCAGTATCTACGATCCCATGCCGTGCTGGCTCTTTCGCAACAACGGCGACGGAACATTTACCGACGTCAGCAAGGAGTCCGGTATTTCGCAGTCTCTCGCGAAGGCGTGGGGAGTGGTCGCGGCGGACTTGAACAACGATGGGCGGATGGATCTCTATGTAACCAATGACACCGTTCCGAACTTCTTGTTCGCGAACCGGGGCAAAGGACGGTTTGAAGAAATAGGGTTGCTGGCGGGGGTTGGGGTGAATGCTTTTGGCAAACCACGATCTGGGATGGGAGTGGATGCGGCTGACTACGACCAGGATGGTTGGATTGATTTGTTCGAGGCCAACGTGGATCACGAGATGTACTCTCTCTATCACAACGACAAGAACGAGGCCTTCAGCGATCTGGCTCTTCCGACCGGCATCGGTGCGGCCACGCGCCTGATGAGCGGATGGGGACTCAAATTCTTCGATTACGACAACGATGGCGATCTGGACCTCCTTCTCTGCAACGGCCATCCCGATGACTCCGTTGACAAGAGAGTCGAAGACGTAAAGTTTCTTGAGCCTATGCTGTTGTTTCACAATACTGGGAAAGGTTTTGAAAACGTCAGCCGCCAGAGCGGGGCGATTTTTTCCAAGCCTCTTTCTGGGCGTGGACTAGCGTTGGGTGATTTCGACAATGATGGCTCGGTGGATGTGCTCATTTCCCAGAACAACGCCGCACCCGTCCTTTTACGCAATAATCTCGGCCGGCAGAACCATTGGCTGGGGTTGCGGTTGGTGGGCACGAAGGCCAGCATCGATGCTATCGGTGCCAGGATTACCTATCAAAGCGGCGATCTGACGCGCCATCAATTCAAAGTTGGCGGAGGCAGTTATCTTTCTTCCCACGATCCGCGCATGGTCTTGGGACTGGGAAAGCGAACGAAAATCGACTGGCTGGAAATACAATGGCCGCAACCGAGTGGCAAGACGGAACGGCTAACCGACCTGCCTGTTGATCGCTACATCACGATTGTCGAGGGCCAGGGTAAATGGAAGTGAACAGCGTGGCCTATGAAAAGCGCCGTGCTGCGTCGAGTCGACACTGCATTGCAGTTATCAGCACGTTGATGCTGGCGCTCTTTCAGTGTGCCGCGATTCACGCTCAGGTCGCGTCCGGCAGGTCTCAGCTCTCCACCAACCAGAATCAGGCGGGCTCACCCCCGGAGAACGGCGGCTTGTCGTCTCAGAGCGAAGCCGACGCCGAACTTCAAACCGGAACTACTCTCACTCGCAAAGGCTCTTTCCGCGAGGCTATTCCGCACTTGCTGGCAGCGCGCCGGCAGGTTGCTAACGAATACGCGACGAATTTCAACCTCGCACTCTGCTACGTGGCAACCAGCCAGTTCAGGCCGGCGATTGATGTTCTGAGCGGTCTGAGCCGTCGCGGACACGACGGCGTCGACGTTGAGAATTTGCTGGCGCAAGCGTACATCGGAAACGCCCAACCGCAGGAGGCCTTGGCATCTCTGCAGAAAGCCGCCACCCTGTCGCCACAAAACGAGAAGCTCTACGCGTTCGTTGCAGACTCCTGCATGGACCATAGAGATTACGGCCTCGGGCTCAAAGTCGTGGACATCGGACTACGTAATCTGCCGCAATCGGCGCGACTCCATTACGAACGAGCGATGTTTCTCACTGTGCTCGATCAACTTGACGAGGCCAAACCGCAGTTTGAGTTGGCGGTCAAGCTTGCGCCGGAAAGCGAGATCGCTTACCTCGCCGCTACGCAGCAGGCGCTATTCGAGGGAGAGGTCCCCGAAGCAATCCACTCCGCGCGCGAAGCCGTGAAGCGAGGCTATGATAATCCTGCCTTGCTGACGGTTCTTGGAACAGCCTTGATTCGCTCCGGAGTCAGACCCGGTCAGCCCGAATTCGCGGAAGCGCAAACGGCTCTGGAGAAGGCCGTCGCGCAACGACCGAACGATCCGGCATCGCAGATTGCCCTTGGCGGCCTTTACCTTACCGCCGGTCGTCTCGAGGATGCGATCACCCATCTGCAAATGGCACGTCAGCTTGAGCCCGGCAGACCATCGATCTACGCCAACCTCGCGAAGGCTTATCAGCGGCACGGAGACCCTCAACAGGCTCAGGAGGCACTTGCAGTTCTCGAGAAGTTAAATCGGGAACAGGCCGACCGCATCAGTTCCGCTCCGGGCGACCGCAAGATGGGTTATGCAGGTCGGGGAGCCACGGAAGAAGAAGCAGCACAGCCGCATCCATAACGAACGGTCGATCCAATCGCTCGCGCTCATTTCGCAGGGACGCGCGGGAACGGGCGCTCCACGATGCCCACACCTTCTTTGATGGCAATGATTCGGTCGCTCTTCAGGCTGGCCAGGTTGGTCACACTACCGCTAGGCCACAGGATTTCGACTGCATCAACATTCGAATGGGGTCCCAAACCAAAATGGAGGCGTGGATCCTGTGCGGATTGGTAGCTCATGCCGCCTTTCCGCTGGTCGTAGAGGACGAGGTTTCCAGCCGACACCTTCACTCGGGCGCCGACGCCGTCGCGATTGGACTTGGTGCCGACCAGCAAGATCTCCAGCCAGTGATTGGCGTTCCCTCCATCATTCCGCAGCAGTTGCGGCGCCTGCCCATTGTTATTCACGAGAATGTCGAGATCGCCATCATTGTCGAAGTCGGCGATGGCGGCGCCGCGACTCACCCGAGGCAGCACAAAATCCGGCCCCAACCGATCACTCACATTTTCGAAAATTCCGTGTCCGTTGTTGCGGAACATCAGTTTGGGTTCCGCGTAGTGGCTGTCTGCGTGATAGCGCTCAATGTTGTCTAGAACGTGCCCATTGGCCATGAAAAGGTCGCGCGCCCCATCGTTCTCGTAGTCCATGAAGCGCGCGCCAAACTCACTCGTATGGTAGGTCGCATAGCCAATCTTCGAGCGTAGGGTGGCATCATCAAAAGTCTGGTCTCCCAGGTTTTGGTAGAAACGCGCGAGTTGCATGTCGAGATGAGCAACAACCAAGTCCATGCGGCCGCTGCCTGTTGCGTCGGCCGCGTCCGTTCCCATGCCGGCTTCAAGTTGACCGTCCGAGCTGACCGCGACACCTGCCGCATATCCCACTTCGCGGAAGGATCCGTCGCGGTTGTTGTGAAACAGAAAATTCGGCATGTGGTCATTGGCGATGAAGATATCCTGCCAGCCGTCGTTGTCGTAGTCGAAAGTGACCACGCCGAGTCCATTGCCTCCCTTCAACCCGACTCCGGAAACCTTGCTTACATCGGTGAAGGTGCCGTCTCCGTTGTTGTGATAGAGCGTTGGCGGCTGTCCGTGGAAATCGTCCGGATGACAGTAACTCCGCATCCCCGGACCTTGATCGCCGCAGTAAAAATTGCGCTCCGGCGACCAGTCGACGTAGTTGGCGATCACAAGATCCAGGCGACCATCGTTGTCGTAGTCGAACCACGCGGCACTTGATGCCCAGCGGCCGGGATTCTCCACACCCGCCCGCGCACTGACGTCGGTGAAGGTACCGTCCCCGTTGTTGTGATACAAGATGCATCGGCCGTACCCGAGGACAATCAGGTCGGGGAATCCGTCGTTGTCATAGTCGCCCACGGCCACCCCCATGCCGAACAGGCCTTCGGCACCGACACCCGCTTTTCCGGTGACGTCAGTGAAAGTGCCGTCTCCATTATTCCGGTAGAGCGCGCTTCGCAAGGTTTGCCTCGGGCTGTACACGCGAGTGGCTGCGCCATTCATAAGATAGAGATCGAGGAGCCCGTTCTGGTCGTAATCAATCCAGCCGCAGCCCGAACCCATTGTCTCGATCAAGTACTTCTCTTGGGACGCGGCATTATCATGTTGGAACGTAATGCCGGCCGGTCGCGCCACATCCACGAAGGTCACCGGCTCGGTTGGTTGAGAGGCGGACCAGGAGTGGGATCGCGCCGCGAGTCCTATCCCGACGCTGCCCAAATACTTTAGTAAGTCTCGTCTTGAAAAGGGAGAGTGAGGCTTCACGACAAACCATTCCCCGGAACCATTCCAGTCACCGTCGTAGCATACAAGCGATCAAACATCTCCGAAAACGCCGCGAACGCTCGGCCCGTCAGAATCTCCAACTCCTCGCCCCGTATCCGGCAACGATCCGTCCATCTAGCATCTAGCGCGCAGTTAGTTTGCCCGATACGTGTCCCGGTCCGAACACCCCTCAATCAACCTACCGAGACGCCACAGCGAGAAAGTGGTTGACAACAATATCGAATAAAGTATACAAAATCCAGCCATGGGTAAACGTTTCCTGCTTTGCGAGTCCCGTTCTCTCTCCATTTGCCAGCGACCCGCAGGGTCGGACAACCCCCGCGACGCCTTTTTGCCCACTCTGCCACGCGAAAACCGCGCAGCGATCTCTTGCTGTTCTGGAGGAGGACATATGGTTTCCGAATCTTCACGTCTGGTGCTAGGCGGCATGAGAGCCGCACTCCTGATTCTGCTGGCGCTCTGCGTCGCCCCCTTGACCTGGGCCCAGCACGGCTCTGAAGGAACGGTGACGGTGACCGTCGTGGACTCGAGCGGCAGCCTTGTGCAAGGGGCACAACTCGAACTACTGGATGTTGTAACCAACGATCTGCGCAAGGGCGAGACTCAGGAAAGGGGCACGCACACCTTCGTGAACCTTTCCCTTGGAAAGTACCGACTTACGGTGTCCAAGAACGGCTTCCAAACTCAAGTATTTACCGATGTCGTAGTCCAGGCGGCTCAGACAACCGACATCTCCGCCGCACTAAGAGTTGGCGCCATCAGCGAAAAAGTGGAGGTTAGCGGGGGAACAGCCCCACTGGTCGAAACGACCACCAACGCGATCGGCACTACCGTCGATTTGAGGCAGATTGAGGATCTGCCCCTCCAGAACCGCGACTTGACGGCGCTCTCCCAGTTGGTCCCGGGATACAACGGCACCTGGGATGGCCTTCCGTCCATTGCCCAGGGAAACAACATTGACGGCGTAATCAGCAGTTCGAGCCGGATGAAGTTCACGGGAAATTCTCAGGCCGTCGTCTCGCCGCGGATTGAGGCCATTGAAGAGATGACGGTGCAATCGGAACAGCTCAACCTGGACCAGGGTTTTGGCCAGGCGAACATGCAGCTCAATTTCGTCACGCGGCGCGGCAGCAACGCATTTCATGGGCGGATCTACGATGACTTTCAAAACAGTGCGCTGAACGCCAACAGTTGGGCCAATGACACCAGCACTGCGCTGGGCAGCCCAGCGGCGAAGAATCTTCTCCACCGCAACGATTTTGGAGCGAGCCTGGGCGGCCCGATCATCAAAGACAAGTTGTTTTTCTTTGGCAGCTATGCCGAATTGAAAATCCCGGGCTCTTACACTACATCGAACAGCATATTTACTCCGGCAGCACAAGCCGGCAATTTCACATACAACAACCAAACTATCAATCTCTTCACCTTGGCGCAGAACTACAATACCGCGAACCCCGGCGCGAACCTTCCCACGGCGGTGCTGGATTGCACAAGCGCCGCTGCGCCGGCCAATTGCCCGGGTGGCGTATTGACGGCAGCAAATGCGTCGACGGCGTCGGGACAGCTGATTCCGAGCACTACTGGCGATCCGAATCTCAATCAGATCAACTGGAAAGTGAACAACGCGCAAGTGAGCTACTTTCCGGCCGTCCGCCTAGACTATATCGCTTCGGAAAAGATGCGCTTCAATCTGGCATGGAACATGACGAAGGATAATTTCCCAGGCGCGAATCCTCCCGATTTTCCGGGTCCGGCATGGGCCAAGACGGGAGCCGGCAACAGCGACAAGAGCTACACTGCAGGGTTCGGGTTTACCTGGACGCTATCGCCGACTCTGGTCAACGAGGTTCGCGGTGGTTTCCTGTACAACAATAATCTTGGTGCCTACAACGCCCCGCCCCTCGACATCCACAACCCGCAGTTGGGCTGGAACTATCCGAGCGCTCCCTACCCACAGGGGGCCCAGATGTCAGGGACAATTTTCTATTCCGGGATCAATACCGAATACCCTGTGTTTAACGCCTCCGACACGATGACGTGGCAACACGGCGCACATACCATAAACTACGGCTTTTCGTGGTGGCGCGAGCAGAACCACTATTACAATCCCGCGGCAGGCTATCCCGTCGTCAACTTTGGTCTCGCAAACGGAGATCCGGCCCAGGGTGTTATTAGTAATGGACTCCCGGGCGCAGATTCTGGCCAACAGGCGGAAGCCGAGCAGTTGTATGCGATCCTGGTGGGTCGGATATCCGGCGTACAAGGAGGCGGTGGAGGGTATCCGTTTATCACGAGCGCCAACAACTATGTACAAGCGGTCGGGCGTTACAACCTCGATGAGTTGACCGGAGGCAAGGGTCTCTTCTTCCAGGATTCTTATCGCATAAGAACGAACTTGACGCTCAACTTCGGTCTGCGTTGGGACTTTACGTCGGCCGACAAAGACCTTTCCAAGCTGTACCACTCAGCGAGTCCAGCTGCTATTTTCGGTCCGTCCGGAATTAACAATCTCTTCAATCCTGGTGCTCTCACGTCGGATCCGAATGGACTGAATCCCACGCTCACGCAGAATCCCAATCCTTACAATTCCTGGAATGTAGCTCCGCAACCTGCATTCGGCTTTGCTTGGACACCCAAGAATCGAAACAGTTTGGTCGTGCGCGGTGGCTTCTCGCTGCGAAAGTTTACTGAGCCCCAGCAATACGTTTGGAATCAGGCTTCCGATTACGGCTCTTTCTACTACCAGTCGTTCTTTCTCAATGCGAACGGAGGAAACGGGGCGGGTTCCTTCACGCCTGGAACCTTGACGATTGACCAGTTCGATCCCAATGCTCCTCCCACTCAGGCGTTTCCCGGTCACGTTTACGGGCTTCAGCCATCGACCTTCCAGGCGACCGAAGCAGCTTCCGACTTCACATTCCAGGGTGGCCCTGGGCTGAACGGCATCAACCCCAAGATCCAGCAGCCATACACAGAATCGTGGAACCTTGGTGTTCAGCGGCAACTCGGAGAGAGCCGGGCACTTGAAGTCCGCTACGTCGGCAGTCGCTCGCAACGTCAGTGGCTCAATATCAATCCAAATGAGATCAATATCTTTGGCACAACAAGCCAATTCCCCGACAGCTTCCTGACTCAATTCAAGAACGCCCAGGCAAACTTGGCAATCAATGCCGCGAACAACGTAACCTCATTCGCAAATAACGGCCTACCGGGCCAGCAACCGCTGCCGATCTTTGACGCTGCGTTCTTCGGGGAAGCTTCCGGAGGTCCCGGGGTACCACTAGCTGACTACGGCCCCACCGGACCTTTCATTACGCAGTTACAGTCGGGTCAGGCTGGAGCGGCGGCTAACGTCTTGGCCGGTATCAACGGCGCCGTTCCTTATTTCTGCAACCTCGTGGGCAGCTCTTTCCTCCCCTGCTTTAATAATTTCGCGGCCGGTACCTTCAACGCAGCCGGGGCGGGATATCCGATCAACTACTTCCAAGCCAACCCCTACTCGCAAAACATTGGCTCCAGTTACACAGTGGCCGAAGGATACTCGAACTACAATGCCCTCCAGGTAGACTTTCGCCAGCGCGCGTGGCATGGCCTGCAGTTTGACGCCAACTACACCTGGAGTCACACTCTCGGCGTCGCAACTCAGAACAACTGGCAAGGGCAGGGTGCCGTCTTTAGTCTGCGCAACATGCGGCTGAGCTACGGACCGACTCTCTACGACCTTCGCCACGTTGTGCACATCAACGGGACCTACGATCTGCCATTCGGCAAGGGCAAGCAGTTTGCGAATAGCAGCAATGTGCTGGATCGCGTTGTCGGCGGTTGGACGGTGGGAACCATCTTCACTTTCCAGACCGGAGCGCCATTCTTGCTGTTGGGGGGAACGAACACCTTTAACGACTATGGCGATGGTGGCGTAACTTTGAACGGCGTCACGGCCTCGCAACTCCAAAGCTCCATTGGCAAATACCCTATTCAGGGGACGCCCAACGTCGCATTCATTAATCCCAAGTATCTGCCCTCCTCGGGCGGGGGATTTATTCGCCCGAATGCAACACCAGGTACCTTTGGTCAACGAGTATGGCTGCACGGTCCCCATAACACCTATGACGATATCTCTATCGCGAAGCACTTCCCGATCACCGAGAAGTATCGTTTTACCTTCCAGGTTGAAATGCTGAATGTCTTCAACCACCCGACGTTCGGGCCGGCAGCGACAAATGGCGGCGCAAACTTCGGCTATAACGCCGTTCAAAGCTCCGGGTTCGGACTCAGCGGTAATACCCTCAATGGTGCGCGCGTAATTGAACTGCGAGCGAACTTCGAGTTCTGAGGCCGCTTGAACCTTTATCTATCGATGCGTTCGCTGTATGCGACTGGCTCGTCGCTTCCGGCGAATGCATTTTTAGTTATTTGATCTTCGCGGGACATTTAGCATGATGATATCGATTCGTCGTTGCGGTTCTATCTCTGTAGGGCTGCTACTTTTCGCGTCTCCTGCTGTTCTTGCGCAAGGCACCCTTCAGGACTATCACCGTGCCGAACGTTTTCTTCCCGGGAATGTGCGCCATCTGGTCTATGTCGCCGACGTGGCGCCGCACTGGATCGAAAAGACGAATCGCTTCTGGTACCGCAAGGCTGGAACAAACCAGACGGAATTTATTCTGGTCGACGCAGAGAAGAACACGAGCGCTCCGGCTTTTGATCACGAACGGCTCGCCACAGCGCTGTCCCATGCAGCCAAGCGAGAATACTCTGCGTCGGCCCTGCCCTTTTCTGAAATCGAGTTTGTGGATAGCGGGAAGGCAATTCACTTCTCCGTCGACGATGTGCGATGGACCTGCGCACTGGCTACTTACGAATGTCAGGAGGAAGCACCTCCGGAGACTCCCAACGAAGTACTCTCGCCAAGTAAGCGATTGGCCGCGTGCGTGAAGGAACACAACCTCTACCTGAGAGACGCCTTGACCGGCACAGTGCTGCAACTGACGCACGACGGCGTCGCCGGTTGGGACTATGCGACTCCGCTGCCTTCGTTGCGCGTGATGGTCGATCAAGGAACGGAAGACGTAAGGCAGCCAGCGGCGGTGTTCTGGTCACCCGACTCGTCGAAGCTGGTCACCTACCGCATTGACTCCAGGAACTCGGGCCGCTTCACTAGCCTGCAATTCGTTCCGCCAGGCCAGTTGAGGCCGCGGGCATTTACGTATGTGTATCCCTTGCCAGGAGAAGTGCTGGCGAAGGCGGAGCCCGTCATCTTTGACATTCAGTCCGGCAAGCGGATCGACGTGCAGTCCTCTCCTATAGACCTACCTTTTCAGGACGGCCCCGGTTTTGATTGGTTTCCCGACAGCAAGAGCTTCTACTACGACGACGATGCGCGCGGATTCAAGGCGAAGGAATTGCGCGAGGTGAACGCATCGACGGGAGAGCAGAGAGTCCTGGTGCGCGAGCAGTCGGATTCCTATGTTGATCCCGGTGAAACGTTCTACCGCTTCGTCGAGGCGACCGGGGAGATTCTTTGGTCGTCCGAGCGCGATGGCTGGAATCACCTCTACATCTACAACCGGAAAACTGGACAGTTGGAGAATCAGATGACGCAGGGCCCATGGGTCGTGCGGGGAATCGAGCACATCGACGAGAAGAACCGGCGCGTCTACTTTATTGGCAATGGGCGCGAGAAAGGCGAAGACCCTTACCAGGAGCATTTGTACGGCATCGGTTTTGATGGAAAGGGACTGCAGATGCTGTCACCTGAGAATGCCGACCATTCCGTGAGTGTCTCGCCTGACGGGTCATTTTTCGTGGACAATTATTCTCGTC
>JADGNQ010000252.1 GCA_017883385.1 Candidatus Sulfotelmatobacter sp. | reverse complement strand
CGCCCTTCGCACTTACGCGCTCATTGAATTGCTGATTGGCGTATCGGCCATCGTTGTGCCTTACGAACTTTCCTGGGGACGGCGCATCCTGGAGAATCTTGCCCTGTCTTCCTCGTTGGCCTACTACTGCGTCGCCGGCCTGTGGGTCGCCTGGACTCTGATTCCCTGGTGCGCGCTGATGGGCGCAACCATTCCTGTGGCCATGCGCGCAATCGGGCAGATCCTGCCTCGGGAGGCCGCTCGCTCGTTCAGCTACCTCTACATGGCGAACGTTACGGGCGCGGTGGCGGGGACGATTCTGCCGCTCCTTCTGATCGAACTGCTGGGCTTTCACGGAACGCTCATGGTAGGCACTGTGTGCAACGCTCTGATCGCCCTCGCGGCGGTGGTGCTTTCGAACATGGCGCCAAGAACCGCGCTGTCTGATGCGGCTGAGCCTGCGGTGGAAACGGCTGGGAGAACAGCGCCGGGCAGTGGGCTGGTCGTACTCCTCTTTTTAACTGGCTTGACCAGCATGGGGATGGAAGTTGTGTGGGTGCGGCAGTTCACTCCCTACCTGGGGACGGTGGTTTACGCATTCGCTTCGATCCTCGGAGTTTATCTTTTCGCGACGTTTGTCGGTTCTCGCCTGTACCGGTGGTGGAGTTCACGGGCTGTGTTGGAGAGTCCACTGTTGTGGACGTTGCTCGCGCTCTCGACGCTCTTTCCGCTCGTTACGTCGAGCCCGAGCATCGAGCTATCGAATCCATTAAGGCTGGTGCTGGGCATTACGCCCTTTACCGGATTGCTGGGTTTTCTGACTCCGATGCTGGTGGACCGCCGCTCTGGCGGAGATCCTGGCAAGGCAGGAAGCGCTTACGCAATCAATGTCCTTGGATGCATTGTCGGGCCGCTGCTGGCGGGATTTGGGCTCTTGCCGTACATGAGCGAACGCTGGGCTCTAACCGCGCTTTCGTTGCCCTGGCTGATCGTTGGTTTGCGGCCGCTGCGCCCAGGCCCACGAGTAACTCTTGCCGCGCGCGCCGCCGCGTATGCGCTCCTGCCCCTGGCCGGACTACTGATCTTCGTCGGCAAGGGCTACTCTGAAAAGAATCCGCAACTGCAAGTAATGCGCGATTCAACGGCCACAGTGATCGCCACGGGACGCGGGATGGACAAGCAGCTCCTGGTCAACGGATATGGCATGACCAACCTGACTCCCATCACCAAGATGATGGCGCATCTTCCCCTGGCGTTTCTCGACCACCCGCCGCACGATGCGCTCGACATCTGCTTCGGCATGGGAACCACTTTCCGCTCCCTGCTCACCTGGAAGATCAATACGACAGCAGTCGAACTGGTACCCAGCGTGCCACGGCTGTTCTGGTACTTTCACAGCAATGGCCCGGAGGTTGTGAAATTGCCCCAGGCGCACATCGTCATCGACGACGGCCGCCGCTACCTGGAGCGCACCCGGCAACAATTCGATCTGATCACGATTGACCCTCCGCCTCCGGTCGAGGCCGCGGGATCGAGCATGCTTTATTCGGAGGAGTTCTATGCCGCGGCTCGGAAGCGCTTGCGTCCGGATGGCATTCTGGCGCAGTGGCTGCCCGAGGGCGATGCGGAAGATTTCGCTGCCGTCGCACGCGCGCTCCACAACTCGTTCCCCTACGTCCGCGTCTTCCGCTGGGGCACCCGCTGGGGATTCCACTTTCTGGCCAGCGAACAGCCTCTTCCGCATCTGACGGCCGAAGAATTACAGCGCAGGTTGCCGGCGGACGCTGCCACCGATCTCGCGGAATGGGCGCCCCCGTCGAAAGGCAGTCAAGCAATTTTCAACGCTTTCCAGAGCCTGCTGCAGAGCGAGGTCACCATCGAGGCCGTGATCCAGGTGTCTCCCTCCACCCCGGCTCTGAGCGACGACCGGCCAATCAACGAATACTACGTGCTGCGGCGCCGCGCCTTGACAACCACCGCAAGATAGATTGTTCATCGGTTGTTCCGGTGACTGTCCGGTGATTGTCCGGTGCATCCCCTGCAGTTTCAGAGCGAAGCGAACACTTCGAACAAAGCCGCGCGCAACTGCTCTACCGCCCAGGCGATCTGCCCGCCTGTGATGATGGCGGGGGGCGCCAGAAGCAGATGGTCGCCGCTGATGCCATCGACGCTACCCTGCATGGGATAGACCAGGAGGCCGCGCTTCAGGGCTGCGGCGCCAACGCGTCCAGCGAAGTTCTGTTCCGGCGGGAAGGGACGCTTGGTCGATTTATCGGCGACGAATTCCACGGCCCAGAGCAGGCCAATGCCACGGATGTCGCCCACGATCTCTTCATTGCGCAAAGTTTCCAGCACTTGTTTGAATTGTGCAGCCGGCGTTCCAGCTTGGCTGGAGTCGGCGGCTGCAACCAACTTGTTCGCCTGCAGATGCCGCAGCACGGCGCGCCCAGCGGCCAGCGAAATCGGATGGGCGTTGTAGGTGAACCCATGCAGGAACGCTCCTGAGCCTGCGGCGATGGCGTCGACGACTTTCTTGCTGGCGATCACGGCGCCGAGCGGCGCGTATCCGCTGGAGAGTCCCTTGGCGGTGACCAGGATGTCGGGTTTGATATCCCAATGCTCGACCGCGAAGTTGCGGCCCGTGCGGCCCATGCCGGTCATGACTTCATCGGCGATGAGCAACACTCCGTGTCGGCGGCAGACTTGGGCCACGGTCTGCAAGTATCCTGGCGGAGCCACGACGGCGCCAAGCGTGGCGCCGCTAACTGGCTCGAAAATGAACGCAGCTGCCTCGCCGTTCGTAGCTTCGATGGCTCGTTCGAGTTCGGCAGCATATTGCTGGCCGCAGTTGTGGCAGCCGTCGGTGCAATCGAAAGCACAGCGGTAGCAGTATGGCATGCCCACGTGCGGGAACTCGCGCACCATCGGCAGATACATTTCGCGGCGGCGCTTGTTGCCCGACACCGACAACGCGCCGAGCGTCGATCCGTGATAACTCTGCTGGCGGCTAAGAACCTGATAACGGCGGAGCTGTCCGATTTCGACCTGATATTGCCGCGCCAGTTTTAGCGCGGTCTCGATCGATTCCGATCCGCCGCAGGTGAAGTAGACCGCTCCGCCGCGGAAATGTTCTCCGGCAAACGCGAGCAATTCTTCGGCATACTCTTCGGCAACCGGCGTGGTGAACTGGCTGGTGTGAACAAATTCGAGCTTCGCAGCCTGCTCCGCCATGGCTGCAGAAATCTCTGGCACGCCGTGTCCGATGAAGTTAACCGCGGCGGAGCCGGCGAGATCCAGATACTTATTGCCGTCTGCGTCCCACACGCAGACGCCTTCGCCGCGAACGGCCACGGGAAAGTTCCTGCGGAAGGATCGGCGGAGAACTGCAGAACGGAATCGGTCTTGGATCTGCACCGTTGAGTTGGGCACGGACAAATTATCTCAAAAAGGGAACTACTGCCCGTGGGGTTCTGCTGCGATTCCGAATGATCAACAGGGAAGGGCCGAAGCTTCCTATAAGATTGTGATTCCGGCGCCCGGCCCATGACCAAACTCCTCCGCTTCTTCCGGCCATCGCACCAGCACACGGCATTCTCGGCGACCATGCTGCTGATTTCGGCGGTCATGCTGTCGCGTGTCATCGGATATGCCCGCGACGCTTATATCGCGTGGGTATACGGCGCTGGCGGCCAGACGGACGCTTACGTGGCGGCGTTCACGCTGCCCGATTTTCTCAACTACATTGTGGCCGGGGGCGCGGCTTCGATCACCTTTATTTCGATCTACACAAAGTTCCTGGCCGAGAAGCGCGATGCCGACGCGCAGAAGACGTTTTCCATCATCATCACGGTGATGACCGCGGTGATGATCTTGGGGACGATCTTTACAGAGGTCTTCACGCCGCAGTTTGTGAGCTGGATGTTTGGGCCTTCGCGCTCGCATGCGGGATTCTCTCCCCAGCAGATCGATCTTTGCGTTCACCTGACCCGCATCCTGCTGCCCGCGCAGATTTTTTTCTACGTGGGCGGAGTGGTTTCCGCCGTCCTGCTCTCGCACCGGCTGTTCTTGTTCCCCGCGTTCGGCCCACTGATTTACAACGTGTTCATCATTCTGGGCGGAGTGGTGGGCGGACGGCACTTCGGCATCGCGTCGCTGGCGTATGGGGCGCTGGTGGGGAGCGTCGCCGGTCCATTTCTTGCCAGCGTGATTGGCGCGGCGCGCATTGGAACTGGGTACAAGCCGTCGTTTGATGTGACGAATCCCGCATTCCGTGAATGGGTGAAGCTGTCGATCCCGCTGATGCTGGGCGTGTCGCTGGTGACGGCCGATGACTGGATTTTGAGGCATTATGCCGCGGCCGGTGTGGGCGACATTACCCGGCTGACCTTTGCGAAGCGGCTATTCGCGGTGCCGATTGCGGTGTTGGGGCAGGCGACCGGGCAGGCATCACTGCCATTTTTTGCGCGCCTGTTCAACGAGAAGAAGTTGAAGGAATTCGCCGGTACGGTGAATGACTCGGTGTACCGGGTTTCGGCCGCATCGTTGCTGGCCACTGGCTGGATGATGGTGGCCGCGGTTCCCTTGATCGATCTGGTGTATCGCCGGGGCAAGTTCCTTTTCGCGGACACGCAGACGAGCGCGATCTACTTTTTCTGGTTCTCGCTGTCGTTGGCGTTGTGGTCGGCGCAGGGACTCTACGCGCGCGCGTTTTACGCGGCCGGGGACACCCTTACGCCGATGGTGGCCGTCAGCGCTATTACTGCCGCGTCGCTGCCTGTCTACTCGATCTTGTTTCATGCTTTCGGAGTCGTGGGGCTGGCATGGGCGTCGGACATTGGAATTGGGGCGAATCTGCTGGCACTGGCCTGGCTGCTGCACCGAAGGAAACTGGTTCGGCTCGGTGAGTTGCGCTGGGGAGAGTTGGGGAAGGCGGCGCTCACGTCGGTGGTGGCGGGCGCGATCAGCTTTGAAGTAGCGAAGGTGGTGCCGTTAGTGTCGGCCGGACACGGCAGCTATCTTGCAGACGTGTTGCAGTTAGCGCTGGTGTCGGTTACGTGGACGGCGGCGGTCGCTGCAGGATTGTGGCTATTGCGGTCGGAACTGCCCGGAGATTTGCGGCGGCGCAAGGGCGCGGTGTATCCGGCGGTGGCGCAGGGGGAGAGCAAGGAGATCTTGGACGCTGGAACACAACCGTAGCAGGCGTTCGGGGCGCTTTTCCCTTGCGATCCGAACAGACTAGTTGGTAAACTAGTTGGATGAAAACAGTCGGCGCATTCGAAGCAAAGACTCACTTGAATGAATTGCTGAGACGGGCTTCCAGAGGCGAAACCATCCGAATCACTCTGCGCGGCGTTCCCATCGCGAAGCTCGTTCCTGCGGGACAAGAAGAGCAAAAAGACCTGAGAAAGATCGTGCGCGAACTTCGCGAGATCCGCAAGGGTGTGAGCCTCGGTGGGTTCAGCCTCCGGGAGTTGATCGATGAAGGTCGCCGCTACTAAACGCCTTGTCCTCGATGCATCAGTGACCCTGGCATGGTGCTTTTCCGACGAGAGTACGGCATACACCGAGGCCGTGCTCGATCTGCTGGCGAACGGTGCGGAGGCGATTGCGCCCGCGATCTGGCCGTTCGAGGTGGCGAACGCCCTGCTTGTGGGCGAACGGCGAAAGCGTATGACCTCGGCACAAGTTACATCTGTGCTGCAACGCATTAGCGATCTTCCGATTTCGGTGGAACCCATTCGAGTTGACCGCGCCTTTGGTCCGATCCTGTCGCTGGCCCGGAACGAGCAGCTAACCGAATACGACGCAGCCTATATTGAACTTGCGTTGCGCGAGGGATTGCCGCTGGCGACTCTCGATGATCGCTTACGGCGAGCCGCACGCGGCGCCGGTATTGCTCCCGTCAAAGTCCGAACCTAGA